>NZ_NREN01000003.1:0-142284 GCF_003627915.1 Campylobacter sp. P255 | reverse complement strand
ATCATTAGCATTACCTCCATTAGAAAGCTATCCTGATTATCAAGAAGCCTTAAAGTTTAAAAATCATCTCTCTTATAAACTTGGACAAGCTCTTATACAAGCTAATAAAACTTGGTATGGGGGGGGGGTATATCAAGTTGCTATTTGAAGTTAGGAAGTTGAAAAATAATACATAAAGAAAGGTGCAAATGAAAGATAATAAAACCGTAGGCGTAGTAATCCCCATATACAATGTAGAAAAATATCTAAAAGAATGTTTAGATAGTGTAATCAATCAAACTTATACTAATTTAGAAATCATACTAGTAAATGATGGTAGCACAGATGAAAACTCACTCAATATTGCAAAAGAATACACTTTAAAAGATAAAAGAATCACTCTTTTTGATAAAAAAAATGGTGGACAAAGCACAGCAAGAAATGTAGGTATAGAGTATTTTAGCGGAGAATATAAACTCAAAAACAAAACTCAAACTATAAAAGAAAATTCTTTGATAGAGTTTAATGTAGAAGGTAATAATCCTTATGAAATATACACTGTATATAAAAGCTATAAAGCTTTTGATAGTGAACAAGATTTAACAAACTTTACCTATCCTATTATAGATTATATTATCTTTTTAGATTCTGATGATTATTGGGAATTAAACTGTATAGAAGAATGTGTACCTAGAATGGATGGGGTAGATGTGGTTTGGTTTGATAATACTTTTAATTATGAAATCGAAGAAAAATTTTATCATCAAAGACATGAGCTTAAAAAAAGTTTTATTAAATTATACAATTATATATATCCACAGGTTATTACAAATAAAGAATGGTTAGAATCGGTTGATAATACAAATTCTATTTTCGCTTTTGTTTGGGCCGGAATGATTGATTTTTCATTTCTACAAAAAATTGATTTAAGATTTTTAGATTATTTTATACATGAGGATCACCATTTTGGGATTTTATTATTTTTACAAGCTCGTTATATTTATGTTTTCAATGAGGAGTTATATCATTATCGTATAGTTTCAAATACAACTTGCTCATATGATAATGAGGTTACAAATATTCCTTCTCATATTAAACACTATATAGAAGTTTTTGGTGATATCTCTTTAGCAAAAAGATATCACATGTTAAGTAGTATTTTATGAATGCATTGAAAATTATTGAGTATATAAAAAAGGAGCAAGATATTGGTTTTGCTAAACAAATAGAAAAAAAGTTTTTTTACTTTTTATATATGTTTCATTTTGGTTTATATGAAATGAAACAAGATCCCTTGCAAATGATTGGCAAGCTAAAAGCACTAAAAATAATTTTTTCTGAACACTCGCTACGATATCCAGAATTTTATTTTTATGTTGAAAATGGAACTGGAGTTCAGAGGATAAAGGAAAGCTTGGAGTATAAGCTTGGAGTTAAAATCATAGATAGTTTTAAAAATGATAGTTTTTTTAAAACTTTGTGTAAAATTTATAGCAATTTTAAGCAATCAAAAAAAATAGAAGAGTTTGATTATCTCGCTTCTGATTTGCCCTATGAAGCATATCCTGATTATTTGGATGTCATGAAAATTCAAAGATTTTTATCATATAGAATAGGTTGTTGTTTTGTTTCTTGCCGCAAAGATAATAAAACTTTCATTTATACAATGTATAAAATGATGGATACTTTTAGGAGATGGAAAAAAGAAAAAAATACAAGATTTCATACTAAAAAGATTAATGATTGGGGTGATATAAATAAAAAAATATATCCGATTTTTAAAGATTTTGATTTGGTAAATATAAGTTCAAAAACAGATGTTTTAAAAAAATGCTTGCTTGATAAAAATAAAGATTTATATTGGCTATGTGATCTTGGGTATAGTGTTTTAGCTGAAGGGGTTAAACTAGCTTTTGATAGACAAATAGAAAAGGAGAAATTAAAAGTATATCTATATAATGATTGGCAAGCTATTTTAGTGGAGAATGATTTAATTTTTAACACAGATAAACCTGATGAGTATTATATTAATATATCTGAATGCATGGAAGTAAAAGGTGTTAAAGTTTTTACACAAGATCTAAAAATAGAATTAAAAAAATTGCAGATTCTAGTGCGAAAAACACAAGGATATGTTGTCTCTGCAAAACCGGATGCATTTGGTATGAGATTAGCTGGTATATTGGTAGGTATGTATCTTTCTAGACAAATCAACTTTAAATTTGCTTTCACATGGGAAAATAGTATCGATGTGGATTTTTTAAATGTTCAAAAAAGTGTTAAAACTAACGAAGTGCATTATTTGGGAAATGCTATGGAGGATGTAACGCATGTGTTTGATGACAAATTTATTAAACGGTATATGATACCTTCTAAATGTGCTATGCCTAGTTGGGGTCATAATTTAGGATTTAATAAAAGAAGTTTGTATGATTTAAAATACAACAAAAGTGATGAAGCATGGGGGTGGTATTCAACAGATATTTTGCCAAGCAAGTGGATTAAGGGTTGTGATGAAAAACAAGCATTGAAAGATATATCAGAAATCTACCAAACTATTGGTTTTTCGGGTTCTTTTAAGGAAATTATTAACGATGTAAATACGATTTATAAAAAAATGAGTCAGAAATTTGTTGCTATACATATAAGAGGAGGAGAAATTATCTTTTCTGATTCTAGAAAAGTACCTGGATGGTGTGTGGTTGAAGAACGATATTTTCCTTATGAAATTGCATTAGAGATTATACTAAAAGAGGTTCAAAACGGTAACTTTGTAATTGTTTTTGGTCAAGATTTGAAATCAAATGCTCTATTATCTAGTTATGTTTCATCAAAAATTGGTAATCATGAGGCTATTAAATGTGTGGATGATTTTATTACTAAACAATACTCTGATATGGAAAGAAGCTTTTTTGATATGAATTTAATGTCAAAGGCTGAAAAAATTTATTCAGCTAGAGAATCTGTTTTTTCTAAAGTATCGATGATGATATCTGGAAAAAATAACTTGATTTCTTACCACAGTTTATTTAATTTAAAAAAGCAGTATGATATTATTGAAAAAAATTTATATAAACTAGGTTTGCATGATTTGTATACCGCTATGGCGTATTTTAGATTGTATTCTTTATCAAAGCAGCTTGGCGAAAGCGCTGAAAAATCATTTAGCATGATTCAGCAAGCTTTAAAATATGATTTTGAGAATGATGCATATAGAATATATATAATTGATTTCTATCTTCAAACCAAACAATATCAGAAAGCAGAAGAACTTTTAAAATACGTTATGGAAAATAGAAAGGAAAAATTTATGAAGAATTTTTTTGAAAATTCATGCCAAAGTTTTAACCGTGAATATGAAACCTATATGCAATACAATAATGACAGATATTTGCATTTAAACTATATGAAGAATGAAGTGATAAATTGGTTAAATAGAGATATTGAATAAGGAGCGGATTTGATGGATAAAATTATAGTTGCAAGTCGCAAAGATGCTTTGGGTGAAAGAATGTTGGCATTTTTAAATGCAATGTATCTTAGTGAAAAGTTTGAATTAAAATTTTATTTCTTGTGGCATGTTATTCGCTCAACTACAGATGAAAAAGTAAGCTTTCCAAATATACAAAATAAGGAATATTTTTTTACATCAGAATTTATTGAGAAACACTATTTTAAGCATGATATACAATACCCTAATTATAGTATTTGGTGGAATAATCCAAAAATGATTATTGAAAACATAAAAAACAATAAATACTGTGTTAGTTTGCAAACGAGCTTGTTTGATTTTCAGGGTAATTTTATTTTGCACGGGGTTGATGGGATAGATGATTTAGATTATAAAAATGTAATACAGAAAAAGTGGAGAGAAATTGGTTTTACAGATCATATTAAAACAGCAATAGGGTGCGCTGATAAAGTAAAATTATTAGGTGATTATGTGGTATTTCATATTCGATCAGCAGATATAATAAAGCAAAAAAACGGCATTGACATGTATTTGTGTTACAATAAAGGATTAACAGTATTTATTGTTATGCAACTAATTTTGGAATGTTTAAAAAATCAAAAACTTATTATTATTGGAGATGACTTTAATTTAAATTACGAAATTAAAAAGTATTGCACCAAAGCAACAAAAAGTCAAAATATATACATTTCTGAAGATTTAATTGATGATGGTTTTGATAGTACGCAAAGAATGTTTTTTGATATTACTTTAATGGCTAACTCGAAAAAGCTATATTTGAGCGGAAGTAGTGGTTTTTCTAATTTGTCTTACTTGATAGGAAATTGTGAAAGAATTTGTGTTTATGATATGTATTCTTTGCAAGAAAAGTATAATATAATAAAAAGTAATCTGCAAAAATTTGATTTCGATAATTATCAAAAATCTTTTGCATTTATTCATTTATATATTTATGCTAAAGAATTAAATATGCCAATATCAGAGCAAATTGAAAATATAAAAGAAGCAATGCTAGTTAGAGATGACGCATTTGTTTTTAAGGTCTTTTATGTTGATTTATTGTTAAAAAATGATCAGCCTGATGTTGCTGAGGAATTTTTTGTTGCAAATATCAACAATATGGATAAATTTTTTGAAAATTTATTGTATAACGGATGGGGTGGTCCTGAATATTTTCTTTATGATTTTGTTTTTTTAAGTTACTTAAATATAAAAAATATAGCAAAATATCCAAATCTTTATTGCGTGACATATTATTTGGTCTACAAGCTAATAACCACCAACAATAAGAAATTTAAAGATAAAATAGACTTTTTTTTAAGGTATAATTATTTTGATAAAAAAGTGTTATCTAGTTGTCTTTTTTTAAATAATCATGAAAAGATTATTTTGCTTTTAGAGAGTGAAATAATAAAGTCTATTGATCGTTATGCTATACAATCTGAGTCAGCAAAAAAATACATATATGATCATTTAGCATACAAATTGGGTTTAGCATATAATATTTATTCCAAAGGTTTGTTTAATAAGTTAATGTTGCCTATTATATTAATATATATCAGCAAAGAACATAAACGAATTAAAATGATGAGGAGAAAAAAAATATTAGAAAATTTAGAATTAGGAATACCGTGCTTAAAAAATTATCCAGATTATAATGAAAGCTTAATAGAAAAAGACAGTTATAATTACAAACTCGGAGAAATAATAATCAGTGCTCATAAAAATTGGTATAAGGGTGGTTATATTAAAATGATGTTTGATATTTATAAGCTAAAAAACAAAATGAAATCAAGGAGTGAAGAATGAAAATAGGTATTATTGGTGCTGGTATATCTGGTATGTCTGTTGCAAGACTTCTAAAAGATGACTTTGAAGTAGAGGTTTTAGAAAAATCTAATGTTGTAGGCGGTATCGCTAGAACAAAAGATGTTGATGGTAAGCCATACCATGTAAATGGTGGACATTGTTTTAATTCTAAATTTGATGATGTTTTGGATTTTGTGTTTAATACTGTATTAAGTAAAGATAAATGGAATTATTTGCCTAGAAAAGCTGAAATCTTGTTTAAAGAAAATTGGATTACATATCCTATAGAATTCTCAATCAAAGAAATAGACAATTTTGATACAAATTTGGCTTTTAAAATAACAAATGAAATGTTTAATGCTTCATATGAGAAAGGAAACAATCTCGAAGAGTGGTTTGTAAATCATTTTGGCCCAACTTTGGCAAAAGAATATTTTATACCGTATAATACTAAAATTTGGGGCATAGCGCCAAAAAATATGGATAATGTATGGATAGAAGATGAAAAGCAAATGAAACTTCCTGTTCCAACAAAGGAGAGTTTTTATAAGTCATTGATTGATAAAACAACCGATAAAATGTCTCACGCTGCTTTTTATTATCCAAAAACAAATAATCAAAATACTTTTATAGAAGCTATAGGGGAAAATGTAAATATTCTTACGAATTATGAGGTAAAAGATCTTAAAAAAGAAAACAACCAATGGGTTGTTAATGGTGAAAAAAAATATGATATACTGATAAATACAAGTCCATTGGATCTTGTACCTAAAATTTTAAAGGATATTCCTGCTGAAGCTTTAAGTTGCTTTAAAAAACTTAAATATAATAAAGTTACAAATATTTTTTGGGAAACAGATGGAAGTCTAGATATTACTTGGGGTTATATTCCAGATTCAAGTATAGGTTTCCATAGAATTTCTAATACTGGCTCTATAGTGCAACCAAAAGGAAAATTTTGTACAACAGAGGCGATAGGTGAAATTGCTTATGATAAACTAGTGAGAGAAGGAAAAAAAATACCATTTTTGAAAAAACCAATTGATTATAATGTTACAGAACATGCTTATGTTTTTTTTGATCTAAATTATACTCAAGCAAAAACAGGTGCAATTTCATATTTGAATTCACTTGGAATTTTCTCACATGGTAGATTTGGCGAATGGGAGTATTATAATATGGATGTATGTATTAAGAGATCTATTGATCTAGCTCAAAGTATAAAAGAAAAATATAAAGGAAAATAATGGCAATAGAATTTGATATACAAGAATCAAAAATTTTAAAAGGAGTATATATAATAACTCCTAATAAATTTAGAGATTTGCGTGGAGAAATATGGACAGCTTTTACAAGTGAAGCTATAGATAAACTTTTGCCAGATAATCTTCAATTTATACATGATAAATTTATTCACTCTAGACATAATGTTATAAGAGGTATACACGGGGATCATAAAACATATAAACTAGCTACTTGTGTTTATGGAGAAATCCATCAGGTTGTGGTTGATTGTAGACAAGATTCGCCTACTTATTTAAAACATGAAAAATTTATAATAAATCAAGATAACCAAAAAATTATCTTGGTTCCAGCTGGATTTGGAAATGCACATTATGTGAGTAGCGAAAGTGCAGTGTATTACTACAAATGTGCATATAAAGGAGAATATGTGGACGCAAATGAACAATTCACCTATGCTTGGAATGATGAGAGAATAGGAGTTGATTGGCCAACAAAATCTCCAATCCTTTCAGAAAGAGATATTTTAGCTGTAAGCAAGGAGTGATTTATGGAAAAAAATTCAAAGATTTATATAGTAGGACACCGCGGATCTGCCGGAAGTGCTATAATGGAAAAATTGCAAAAACTAGGTTATAATAATCTAATATATGCAACAAGAGAAGAGCTAAACTTACTTGATTTTAGTGCTGTAAAAAATTTTTTTGACAATAATCAACCAGAATATGTTTTTTTTGCAGCGGCAAAAATGAGTGCTTTGGGTGTAAAAGCTCCAGCTGATATTTTATACGAAAATTTAACAATTCAGAATAATATATTTTTCAATTCGTATAGTTCAAATGTAAAAAAATTAATTTTTTTTGGTAGTTCTTGGATGTATCCTCAGCGTGCAGATAATCCTATCAAAGAAGAAAGTTTGCTTACAAGTGAGTTGGAGTATAATGCTGAACCATATGCTTTAGCAAAGACTGCTGGAGTTAGAATGTGTGAATTTTATAATTTGCAATATAATACTAATTTTATTTCAGTTGCATTGACTAATTTATATGGAAAAACAGCTGATTATAACTTAAAAACAGCTAGGGTATTACCAGCGATGCTTAGAAAATTTCATTTAGCAAAACTTCTTAATGAAAAGAGATATGATGAAATTTTATTAGATCTTAACTTGCAAGATCAAGATGAAGCGATAAGTTATCTTAATGCTAATGGAATCTATGGAGAGCATATAGAGCTTTGGGGTGCGGGTAAGACTAGGAGGGAATTTATACATTCAGATGATTTGGCAGATGTTTGTATATATATAATGAATAATATTAATTTTAGCGATCTATCTAAAAATAATATAAAAAATACACATATTAATGTGGGCACAGGTAGCGATTTGTCTATTGCAGAATTAGCTTATTTAATAAAACAAATTACACAGTATCAAGGTGAAATAAAATTTGATATAAGCAAACCGGATAGTTCTATGAATAGACTACTTGATTGTTCTAAAATTCATTCTTTGGGTTGGAAACATAAAATAGAGCTTGAAGAAGGTATTAAGATGATGTATGAAGATTACCTTCAAAATAGTAAAAAAGCTTAAGAGGGTTTTGATATGAAAAAAACAGTATTGATTACAGGTTTTACAGGTCAAGTCGGCTCGCAAATGGCGGACTTTTTACTAGAAAATACTGACCATGATGTTATAGGCATGATGCGTTGGCAAGAACCTATGGATAATATCTATCATCTAAGTGATAGGATTAATAAAAAAGATAGAATTAGCATTTTTTATGCTGATTTGAATGATTATTCGAGTATCCAAAAGCTTTTTGAAAGCAAACGACCGGATGTGATCTTTCATTTGGCTGCACAGTCTTACCCAAAAACTTCTTTTGATATACCTATAGAAACCTTACAAACTAATATCATAGGCACAGCAAATATTTTAGAAAATATTAGATTATTAAAAGCCAAAGATGGTTATGATCCTGTAGTGCATGTGTGTTCTTCTAGTGAGGTTTATGGTAGAGCAAAAGTAGGTGTTAAGTTAAACGAAGATACAACCTTTCATGGCGCAAGTCCTTATAGTATAAGTAAAATCGGTACAGATTATTTGGGAAGATTTTACGGTGAGGCTTATGGCATAAAAACTTATGTCACTAGGATGGGAACTCATAGTGGTCCAAGACGTTCTGATGTGTTTTTTGAAAGTACAGTTGCAAAGCAAATCGCATTGATTGAAGCGGGTTACCAAGAGCCTGTTATCAAAGTAGGAAATTTATCAAGTGTAAGAACTTTTCAAGATGCTAGAGATGCGATAAGGGCTTATTATTTGCTTTCATTAGAAAGTGAAAAAGGAAAAGTTCCTTGCGGTGAAGCTTTTAATATAGCGGGTGAAGAGGCTTTTAAGCTTCCTGAGGTTATCGATATACTTTTGAGTCTTTCTACAAGAAAAGATATCAAAGTAGAGCAAGATGAAGAAAGATTGCGTCCTATTGATGCAGACTATCAAATGTTTGATAATACTAAAATCAAAAGCTATATCAATTGGAAGCCAGAAATTCCAGCTAGGCAGATGTTTGAAGATTTGCTAAATCATTGGAGAAAAGAAATTTCTATGGGTAGAATCCCGCTTAATAGGTAGTAGTTATGATAATTCGTTCTCAAACTCCCTTGCGCTTAGGTTTAGCCGGCGGGGGTACTGATATAAATTTATATTGTGATCAATACACAGGTTATGTTTTAAATGCGACTATATCTTTATATGTGCATTGTACTTTGATAGAAAGAGATGATGGAAAAATCATTTTTGATTCATCAGATACGAATTTAAAAGTAGAGTATAAAAGCAAAGATTTTTTAGAAAATGATGGCAAGTTAGATCTTTATAAAGCAATTTATAATCGTTTGGTAAAAGATTATGTTAAAAAACCTTTAAGTTTTTCTTTGCATACTTATTCAGATGTACCAAGTGGTAGTGGACTTGGTGGTAGTTCTACTTTGGTGGTGGGTATCATCAAAGCATTTGCAGAATGGCTGAATTTGCCTTTGGGTGAGTATGAGATCGCACGTTTAGCGTATGAGATTGAACGAGAGGATATGGCCATCGTAGGTGGTGCACAAGATCAATACGCTGCAACTTTTGGCGGGTTTAACTTTATGGAATTTTATGATCAAAAAAGAGTTATAGTTAATCCTTTACGCATTAAAAATTGGATAGCAAGTGAGCTTGAGGCTAGAGTTTTGCTTTATTTTACAAATATCACTAGAGACGCTAAAGATATAGAAGAACATAAAAAAGGAAAACTAGGAGATGAAAACTCTCTTAATGCTATGCATGCGATAAAGCAAGATGCGCTAGATATGAAAGAAGCATTATTTAGAGCTGATTTTGACAAAATAGCTCAAATTTTAGGTAAGTCATGGCAGTCAAAAAAGATCATTTCTGATATAGTAAGTAATGATGAACTTGAAAGAATTTATCATTTAGCCATGGAAAATGGTGCCTATAGTGGCAAAACAAGTGGAGCGGGCGCTGGAGGATTTATGTTTTTTATGGTTGATCCTGTAAAAAAATATAAACTTAAAAAAATTCTAAATGAACAACAGGGATATGTGCAAGAGTTCTACTTCACTAAAGAAGGAGCAAAATCGTGGAAAATTTAAATTTATATATAAAATCTCATTTTAGCGATTCAATTGATATTAAAACTAAGATTTTAAATGATAATGATATGATCAGCTTAATTAAAGAGGTATCTTTAAAAGTGATTAACGCTTATAAAAATGGCAATAAAACTTTACTAGCAGGCAATGGAGGAAGTGCAGCCGATGCACAGCATATAGCTGGGGAGTTTGTGAGTAGATTTTACTTTGACAGACCTGGTATTGCAAGTATTGCTTTAAGTACTGATACGAGTATTTTAACAGCTATTGGCAATGACTATGGTTATGAAAATTTATTCGCAAGACAAGTACAAGCTCAAGGTGTGAATGGGGATGTATTTATAGGAATTTCTACAAGCGGAAATAGTAAAAATATCTTAAAAGCTTTAGAAATTTGTAAAGAAAAAGGAATTTTAAGCATAGGCTTAACCGGAGCTAGCGGTGGTGCTATGGATGAACTTTGTGATTATTGTATTAAGGTGCCATCAACTTGTACACCAAGAATTCAAGAAGCACATATTTTGATAGGACATATCATCTGTGCTATAGTAGAAGAAGAGCTTTTTGGCAAGGGGTTTGATTGCAAACTATAGTTTTAGCAGGAGGTCTTGGCACGAGATTAAAAAGCGTAGTGCAAGATCTCCCAAAGCCTATGGCGCCGATTAATGGAAAGCCATTTTTAACCTTTGTTTTAGAGTATTTAAAAAAACAAGGAATTACTGAAGTTATTTTAAGTGTTTCGTATAAATACGAACTCATCCAAGAGTACTTTAAAGAAGAATTTGAAGGTATGAGAATACGCTATAACATTGAAAAAGAGCTTTTAGGTACAGGTGGAGCTATAAAAGATGCCTTGAAGTTGATACAAAATCAAGCTTATGTTTTAAATGGTGACACTATATTTGATATTGATCTAAAAAAGCTTGCTTTAAATAATGGTAAAATTTGTATTGCACTTAAACAAATGCAAAATTTTGATCGATATGGCACTGTGAATGTTGATGATCAAGGTATTGTAACATCTTTTGAAGAGAAAGTATTTAAAAAACAAGGTTTAATCAACGGTGGTATATACTTACTGAAAAAAGATATTTTTGATGAATTTGATTTGGAGAAAAAATTTTCTTTTGAAGAATTTTTGCAAGAAAATTTTAAATTGCTAAAAATACAAACCCAAATTTTTGATGATTATTTTATTGATATTGGGGTACCACAAGATTACAAGTTTTTTGTAAAATATAAGGGGTAAAATGAAGAATTTTATTATAACTCTAACAGGCCTTGCAGGAAGTGGCAAAAGCACTATAGGAAAAGCTTTATATAACACACTTAAACAAGAACATACAAATGTTATTTATCTTGATGGAGATGAATTTAGGGATGTTTTAGGAGTATACGACTATGATAAACAAAGTCGTATAGAGTTGGCTATAAAACGGTCTAAATTTGCTAAATTTTTAAATGATCAAGGTATGATAGTTATTGTTGCAACCATATCTATGTTTAATGAAATTTATGCTTATAATAGAAAAAATCTTAAGCATTATTTTGAAGTTTATGTAAAATGTGACATGGAAGAGCTGATAAAGCGAGATCAAAAAAATCTTTACAGCAAGGCATTAAGAAAAGAAATACAAAATGTGGTTGGTGTTGATATCGAGTTTGACTTTCCAAATTCTGATTTGGTGATTGAAAATTCATGTCAAGATAAATTAGAGGAAAAAGTTCAAATGATTATTGAAAAACTAAGAGATGTAAATGTTTGATCCATATAGTGCGGTAGATAGAATTAAAAACCAATTAGCCTATAAACTCGGCTTTGCTGTTTTAGAATGTAAGAAGAAAAGAAAAGGATATGCAAAATTATTGCATCAATTATATACAATAAAAAAAGAGCATTCTTTGCAGATAAAAATCTACAAACAAACTGTTAAGGTTTTTCCGCAATTAACTTATCCGAAATTAAAAGACTGCAAGGA
Source organism: Campylobacter sp. P255 (assembly GCF_003627915.1). Taxonomy (NCBI): domain Bacteria; kingdom Pseudomonadati; phylum Campylobacterota; class Epsilonproteobacteria; order Campylobacterales; family Campylobacteraceae; genus Campylobacter; species Campylobacter sp. P255. The sequence continues at coordinate 130,143 of NZ_NREN01000003.1, read as the reverse complement.
CTATGAAGACAGTGTGAGATATACTTTTCATTTATCGTATATGATTGGTAGTGTTTTGATTAAAGCTCATAGAGATTGGTATAAAGGTGGATATTTTTTTCTATATAAGAATATCATACAAGCAAAAAAAGATTATGAAATCATTAAAAAATTGCACATAGATAGGTTAGATTTTAAAAACAAAGAAAAGATCTTAAAAAACTATAGTTTGATAAAAGAAATTTTAAGTTCACATAAAGATTATGAGCCTATATTAAATAATATCTTTCATAATTTTGATTTTTTTATTCAGCATTTAGATGTTATTAAGCCTTGGTTGTTATCAGATGATTTTTATCATAGATATAAAAAAGATAACCATCCTTACCCTTCCTTGTTAGATCCAGAAAAACTTAAAAAAGATAGTGAAAAGTTAAATTATAACAATATCTCATCAGAATTAGCTTGGGAGATGAATTTACCATTACCAAATAATTATAAATTAGTGTGGTTGGTTAACTCTTCAAGTGGATTGGTTGCTATAAGTAGTGTTTTTTTTCCAAGTTGTGGAATAAATAAAAAAGTCAATATTTCACTAAGCGTCTCTGAAGTATATAGAAATATATACGATAGCAATGAAAATGATTTTAATATAATACCAGTGTGTTCTGAATTTTATAAAAATAATAAAATATTACATTTGATGTGTTTTTGTAGATATTGCATGTTTGTTGCTAGGGATCCAATTTCCATAATAAAGCATGCTGTCAATCATACGAATAATGAAATTATGAATAAAATGATGATTCCAAACAAAAATATAAATCTTAAATGTATAAAATTAGAATTCGCAAAACCATATTATTATAACTGTAAAAATTATCCAAGTCTTGGTCTTGTCGATGTGGTTATCATGTGTCATTCAAAACCAAACGGAGTATATTTTAAAACCCAAAAACGTTTAAATATATTAAATAAATACAATAAAATAGAAAATATTGAATGCTTAGAAATGGCAGATATAAATAAAGAAAATGCCTTTAATACTTTTACAAGATTAGCTAAAAAATATGGCTTTACACCCCCAAGTGATCCTATACCTTTTCAAGGAAGAGTTAATAGAAACCAAGGTGACTTAATCTGCTTACCGGTAACATTATATGCACATCCTTATGATTTAACCAATCCTAATACAGAAGATGATACTTCATTTGGTTTAGAGGGTGGGGTAAGTATTATCATAACAACGCACCAAATTCATCCAAAAAAAGAAGGATTTACAGATATAACTTGTGAAATTTTTAGTAAAAGAAAATTAATGTTTGATAATATTGTATTATTGGTTAAATCTAATGAGTATGAAATACTAAAAAATAATCAAGAATTATTTTTAGCGAGTAAAAAGTATCTTAATGAATATATGAACGCACTAGAAGAACATGAGCAAAAAATAAAAGATAATCTCATAACAGAAGAACAAATTCTTGATTATTTGAAAGATAAAAAAGATTTAAGAGTAAAATTAAAAAACATACTAGATGAAGACTTAACCTATGTTAGAGAAAAACACCCTGAGTATTTGCAAAAATGGAAGTATTATCAAGAATTTGAAAAATTATGTGAAAATGATTAAGAAAATCTGTTATAATTTAACTTTTAAACTTTAAGGGTAACAATGATAAACATCAACCATGAAAATCTTTTAGATCTTAAATATCTTGCATCAAAAATTTTTGATCCCTTAGAAGGTTTTATGAACTATGAAGATTTTAAAAGTGTGGTTTATAATATGAAGCTTTCAAATGGTTCGATTTGGACCTTGCCTATAACTTTAGAAGTAGATAATTTAAATTTTTACACTATAGGTAGTACAAGAGATTTGTATTATCAAAATAAATTAATAGGAAATATATATATAGAAGATAAATTTCAAGTACAAGATCAAGATTTGTTTGAAATCTACCAAACTAAAGATCTAAATCATCCTGGTATAAAAAAAGAAAAGTTAAAATCTCCATTTAAGATTGCCGGAAAAATACAACTTAGAGAAGAAATTTATCAGGACAGTTTATATAAAAATATACTACAAGATGTTTTTAATAAAAAAAATAAAGAAGTTAAAACTATTGCAGGTTTTCAAACAAGAAATGCTATACATAAAGCCCATGAACATCTGCAAAAAATCGCCTTAGAGCTTTGTGATGCTTTGTTTATTAATCCTTTGATTGGATGGAAAAAAGAAGGTGACTTTACTCAAGAAGCGGTTATGAGTGCATATAATATAATGTTTGAAGAGTTTTATCCGAAAAACAGAGTGTTCATACAAGGCTTAGAAACCAATATGCGTTATGCTGGTCCCAAAGAGGCTATTTTTCACGCAATAGTTCGTAAAAATGCAGGCTGTACCCATTTTATTATAGGTAGAGACCATGCTGGTGTGGGTGATTATTATGGAGTGTACGAAGCGCACAAGCTTGCAAAAGAATTAAATTCTGCAAATGAGCTTGGCGTAGAGCTATTACTTTTAAAAGAGCCATATTTTTGTACTAAATGTCAAGAGATAGTTAGTGAGAAGGTATGTTCACACAAAGATACTCATAAAATTTCTATCAGTGGTACCAAAATTAGAAAAGCCTTAATTTCAGGAGAAATTCCAGATGAGAGATTTATGAGAAAAGAGGTTGCTCAAACACTCATAAATCTTGGAGTAAGCAATATTTTTATAAAGGATTAAAATGCAAAAATATATATTAACAGTGGGACCTAGCTTAGGTGGTAAGATTCAAATTAATGAAATTCATCATGATAATTTTATCTATAGAATAAATGGAGCTCATGGTAGCTTAGATGACATAAAAAACACTGTTTTGAATATAAGAAATCAAAATAAATCAGCTAAAATTTTAATTGATCTTCCTGGTAATAAAATTAGAACTGCTAATATTGTGGAACCTATAAAAATTTCTAAAGAACAAGACTTTGCCTTAAAAACTACGCAATTTAACTTTAAAGATTTTTACAAGCTAATTCAACCAGGTATGAATGTATATGCGAATGATAGCGTTTTTTTATTTATTGTTAAATCTGTTGATGCTGAAAAAATAGTATTTACCTCTAAGAGTGATGGCTTGTTATTAAATAATAAAGGCATGCATATAAGAAACCTTCATGAAAATATCCCTTTTTTATTTGAAAAAGATAGAGAATTAATTAAACTATGTAATGAATTTAAAATTGATTATCTTGGAGCATCTTTTGTAAGAAAGGCGCAAGATGTATGTGAGTTAAAACAAGTTCTAAATTCCGATACTAAAATTATTTCAAAGATAGAAACTTTAGAAGCTGTAGAGAATTTGTATGAAATTTTAAATGAAGTAGAATTTATATTAATAGATAGGGGGGATTTGTCAACAGAAATTGGTATTGAAAAAATTCCTAGATTTCAAAATTATATTATCCAAATGGCTAATCACAACGGCGTGAAAGTGTTTTTGGCAACTCAGATTCTCAAAAATATGGAAGATAAACCTATACCTACTATAGCTGAAATCGATGATTTGTACAATATATCAAAAAGTGGCGTTTATGGAATCCAACTATCCGAGGAAACTGCTGTTGGAAAATATGTGCGTGAGTGTGTAAAAATTTTGGATTTAATGAAAAATGAGATTAACTCTGAAAAAATAACTTTATAAAGGGTTGTACAATGAAAATAGAATCTCTGAGTCCTGATAACCTTACGGCTGTATTTTTATCTCTAGGTATTTTATTATTATCTGCTTTTGTTTTTGGCAAAATTTTTACTTTTTTGAGAGCACCTAAAGTTATTGGGGAAATTGCAGGTGGGTTTATACTGGGTGCAAGTGGAATTTACATTATAGCACCAGAATTGATTACGCAAATATTTTTGAGTTTTCAAGAACAAGGAAAAATTTTAAATACTTTTTATCAATTAGGTCTTATATTCTTAATGTTTATTGCGGGTTTCAATACGCAAATTAATTTTGAAAAACAGAATATTAAAATTATATCTACATTGTTTTTCGGAGCAACATTTATACCTATTATACTAGGATATTTTTTTATTGATTATTTTAAGGATGCTTTTATTGGTGAAAAAGGCAATGATTTATCTTTTAGCTTAGTTTTTTTAATTGCAATAGCAGTTACTTCAATTCCGGTTATTTCAAAGATTTTTTTTGATATAGGTATTATAAAAACAAGGTTTGCTAGTATAGTTTTAACTACTTCAACCATACAAGATTTATTTTTGTGGATATTGCTTAATATTGCTATTAATGCTGCAACAAGTAGTTCTTTTTCAATTGAAAATAATTTATGGACAGCATTTGTAACTATTGCTCTTTTTGTTTTGGTAAAGGTTTTGGCAAATATTGTTAATAAGATTCATTTTCGATTTGAATCGATAGATTTCTTTACGCTTTCATTTGTATTGTTGTTTTTAGCTATAGCATTGTTGAATATCGTTCATATTAATCCTATGTATACCTCTTTTTTAGTGGGATTTTTAATCAAGAATACATTACAGAATAACTTGGAATTAAAAGAGAAAATTACAAGTATATCCGATTTTTCTTTTTCGTGTTTTATTCCAATATATTTTGCGTTAATTGGTATACAATTAAATGTCATCCATGAATTCTCATTTGTAATGTTTGTGATGTTTTGTTTGCTAGCATGTGTTTTAGAATTTTTTGGAAGCTATGTTTCTCTTTTGAGTTTAAAAATTTCAAATATTTCAAGAGTGAATTTCGCTATTACTATGAATGCTAGGGGAGGACCCGGGATTGTTTTAGCTAGTGTTGCGTTTTATTATCAAATTATTAATACTGGGTTTTTTACAACCTTGATTTTAACTACATTATTTTCTTCAATGTTGGCTGGATATTGGTTAAGGTATCAAAAAAATAAAAATAGTGAAATATTTTATAGGTTTTGATATAATCTCTCTTTAAATTCTAAAGAGAGATTATGAAATTTTATACTGTATCTAAAAAACTAAAAGAAAATGTTAAAAACTTTTATAAGATAACTTTGTACTATTTCTATAAAAACATCGCAAAAGAAGATATTTTTGTGGGCTGGGGTAGGAAAAAATCGGGTTTAAAAGCTATAGAATTGGCCAAAAAATATGATGCAAAATTTTTACTTTTAGAAGATGGCTTTTTGCGTTCATTAAATTTAGGTGTAGAAAATAGCCCAAGTTTTTCTATCGTTAAAGATGATGTGGGAATTTACTACGATGCCACGGCGCCATCTAAACTTGAAAATATTTTAAATTCTTATGAGTTTAGTACCGAAGAACTAGAGCAAGCAAAAAAAGCCATAGAGCTTATAAAAAAAGAAAAACTTAGCAAGTATAATAATAACCTTTGCATACCAAAAGAGCTTTTTGGTGGTAATGAAGAACGTGTATTGATCATCACTCAAGTAGCAAATGATGCTTCATTAAAATTTGGTTTAGCTGATAGTTTTTCAACTCAAGATATGATAAATGATGTGATCAAAGAAAATCCAAATGCTAAAGTATATATTAAAATTCACCCTGATGTGCTTAGTGGTAAAAAGCAAAGTGATTTTGATGTGCAAGATTTGCCAAGTAAATGTGTTGTCATAAAAGAAAATTATAATCCTATAGAATTGCTAAGTCATTTTAAAAAAGTCTATACTAAAACTTCTGGTATGGGTTTTGAAGCTTTGATGTTAGGAAGTGAATGCGTGTGTTATGGTATGCCTTTTTATGCAGGTTGGGGTTTAACCCAAGATAAATTAGAATGTAAAAGAAGGTTTAAAAAAAGAACTTTAGAGGAAATCTTTTACGCTGCTTATATTTTATATAGTGAGTATTTTAATCCTTACTTAAATCAAAAAAGCAACATCTTTGATACTATCCATACTTTAGCAAAGTATAAAAAGATAGAACAAGCTAATTCCAACACTTTGTGTTTTTTAGGTTTTTCTAAATGGAAAAGAGAATTTACAAGACCATTTTTTAAAGCTAATAACAACAAAATCATTTTTTTAAACTCACTAGGTGAACTTTATAAAGCGAATTTAAATCCTGATGATAAAATTTTCATTTGGGGCAAAAAGCATGATAAAGTTTTGTTAGCTAAAGATTTTAAAAATGCAATTTTTCTAGTAGAAGATGGCTTTTTACGCTCGGTTTTTTTAGGTTCAGATCTTACACGCCCTTTTTCTTTGATAGTAGATAGCAAAGGCTTGTATGTTGATCCAAGTAAGCCAAGTGATTTAGAAGATATTTTGCAAAATCACATCTTTGATGAAAGTTTAAAACAAAGAGCTAAAAAACTCATTGTTACCATCACGCAAAATAAATTTTCAAAGTATAATGGCCTAAAGCATGAAAAGCTAAATTTTAACACCAATAAAAAAATTATTTTAATTCCTGCTCAAGTAGAAGATGATGCTTCTATGATCTTAGGTGGAGCAGGCTTTGATACTTTAAAACTTTTACAAAGTGTGAGAAAGGCCAATGAAAATGCTTTTATAGTGTTTAAACCACATCCTGATGTTTTAAGTGGTAACCGTAAAGGTTTAAAAGATAAAAGCATTATTTTAAAACACTGTGATGAAATTATAGAAAATGTCAGCATAGACAGCGCTATCAATGCATGCGATGAAGTACATACTATCACTTCTACGAGCGGTTTTGATGCTCTTTTGCGTGGTAAAAAAGTAGTAGTATATGGCAAGCCTTTTTATGCAGGTTGGGGTTTAACTATAGATCTACATCAAATTCCAAGACGCACAAGAGTGCTTAGTTTGGAAGAGTTGGTTGCGGGAGTTTTGATCCTTTATCCAAGATACATCCACCCAAAAAGTAAAAATTTATGTGAAGTTGAGCTTGCTTTAGATATAATGCTAAAAATGCAAAAAGATTATTTTTCTAAATTTTATTTGCGTTGGTTTATGAATATAAGAATTTATACATTAAGAAAAATAAGAAGAATCATAGAATTTATTTTAGGTCGATGAATTTAAGTAAGAAGTTAAAAAAATTTTCCGGTAAAAATGTTTTATTGCTTCAGGGTCCTGTGGGGGGATTTTTCCGTAAAATTGCTACAAGAATTCCACAAGCTAAAGTATATAAAGTAAATTTTAATGGCGGGGATTTTTTCTTTTATCCTTTTAATAGTATTAATTATACCAAAAGCTTAGCCGAGCTTGAAGACTTTTATAAAAAACTTTTTGAAGAAAAACAAATTCAAGTAGTGCTGATGTACAATGACTGTAGAAAAGTACATGAAATCGCCATTAATGTAGCTAAGCAAATGGGTATTGAAGTGTGGATTTTTGAAGAAGGTTATATAAGGCCAAACTTCATTACTTTTGAAAAAGATGGAGTGAATGCAAACTCAACTCTACCAAGAAATAAAGAATTTTATCTAAGTCAGAAAAAATTTGATAAAGAGCATAAATTTATAACTTTTTCAAGCACATTTAAAAATATGGCCTTTGCTTCGTTTTTATACTGGCTTTTTGCTTTTTTACTTTCTTGGCGTTTTAACAACTCCTTGCACCATAGAAGTTTAAAGTTATTTGACTTTTTGCCTTGGTTTTGTTCAGTATATAGAAAAAATAAATACAAAATCAGCGAAAAAAAACTTAATGAAAAAATTCTTTCCCTAAAACAAAAGTATTTTTTAGCTATTTTGCAAGTGCATAATGATACCCAGTTGTCTCATCATTATAAAAAAACTACAGAAAAATTTATAGAAGAGGTGATTATCTCTTTTGCTAATCATGCTAAAGCAAAGTCTTATTTGGTTTTTAAACATCACCCTATGGACCGTGGCTATAGGGATTACACTAAGCTTATAGAAGATTTGAGTTTAAAATACAATGTCGAGGGTAGAATTTTATATGTGCATGATTTGCATTTACCTACACTTTTGATCAATGCAAGAGGCACTATAGTCATAAATAGCACAGTAGGACTTTCTGCCTTATATCACAATAGTCCTTTAAAGGTTATGGGAAAAGCCTTTTATGATATAGAAGGCCTAACGTATCAAAAAAGCTTGCATACCTTTTGGAAAGAGTGTAGAGCTTATAAGCCTGATGTAGTTTTGCATGCTAAATTTAGAAACTATGTGATATATAAAACCCAAGTTAATGGAAATTTCTTCAAAAATACTAGCTTGGATTAAAATTTCTTTTTATAGTTTTGTGCAATTTTTTTCAGTTTAAAGGGTAGGGTAAGATAGCCTAGCTTAAAAGGAGTTCTTGAAGCTTGCAAAAGTGCATTACCTAAAAGGTAAGGCAAATGTGTTTTGGCTATTTGAGCATGTTTATAGTCTGCGTAGGATTTAAGTGGTGGTAGGTTTTTAACATCTTTTTGTTGCTTAAAGTGAGCTTTTTTAACTTTTCTTAACTCAAAAGGGATTTTGAAGTATCCTAGATAGCTTTTGCTATTTTTCATAATCACCTCCCCAAGTTTATAACTTAATCTTTCTTTGATTCTTAAGCTTGCTCCATAAAGCTGGTTATTTTGGTGGATAAATGTTTCGTATTCTTTTTGTAAATTTTTATGATTTAAAAAACGCAAAAGATTATGGTTTTGGCTTTGTAAAAATGTTTGCGTATCAAGCCTAGTTAGCTCATGATATTCTAGTGCTAATTCTTTATAAAAAACTATAGGTGGGATTAAAAACTCATGAGTATTGGTAAGATGATTTTTAAAGTCAAGCTTTTTACATTCATCGTTTTTAAGCAGTAAAATTCCTATCAAGTCTATATAATCAAGCCTAGGCGTTTTTTCATTTGCCATGCTTAAGCCTGAGCTTTCTTCGCTTTGTTTAATTGCTTGAGTGTTGAGGTATAAAGAAGTTTGATCATCGCAAAGTGCATTTTCATTTTGTATATCTTGAAAAGTATTGATAAGTCCAAAATTTTTTACTAGCTTAAAGAAAGAATTTTCGATACTTATAGATGATATGGTGTGGCTTGCAAGATTGGCTTGATTCCAAGTGTGAATGCCTAAAATTTGATAACCGCAAAGATTTTTTGGAAAAATGATTTTTTCTTTAGCTTTAATTCTTGCAACTTTTTCATGAAAAAATGAATTTTTATGCTCTAGTATGTCAAAGTCTGATGGTTTAAAGATATAAAATTGGTTGTTAGAATAGGAAATATTTGTCTTAGAGCTTTTAAAATTGTTTAAATTTTTGATAATGTTTTTTCCAAGTTCTTGCATAGCTAGTGGCATAGGGTGAAATTTATAGTTTTGATCAAAATCATACAGGTGATTTTTTTGGTAGTAAAGATCTACATCGATTAGATTAAAACCATAGTAAGCACAATTTTTTCGGTGTGCTTCGTTGATAGCTTTTGATTTATCATTGCAAGCTGGTATGGGGAGTATAAGTACTATGGTGGTTTTGTTGGCTTTATAAAGTTCCTCATAAAAATAATCAATATTGCGAAGAATGATTTTTAAACTAACAGGACTTAAATAATCATTAATGTTAGATTCACTGATAATGTAATCACTTTTGTGTATATTATCTTTATGGCGTATTAGCTCATAAAGATTTTGCAAAGAAGTGCTAAGTCCTAAGGCGTAATTGTGTAAAGTAATATTTTCATTTTCAAGACCTATCCGAAGTCCATTTTTAACTACGCTATTGCTACCACCAAGTAAGATTATATTCATTTAAAACTTTCTATGCTTTAAGAAATTTTTATTTATTTTATAAAATGTTTTTTAACGAATAATTTCAGAGTAAAAATACCTTATTATCCCTTGTATTTCAGCATTTGACAAAGATGTTAACTTTAGCTATATTTTTAAATTCATTTTCATTTGTTTAGGATTTTGATGGATAAAATGTGTCAAAAAAGAGATGTTTTTTATATTGCTGGATATGATCCTAGGGGTTATAGGCATTATTATACTATGTTTAAAAAAAATCTTGCCGCACAAAATGTTCTTTTAAAGTATGATTATACCTTATCAAAAAGTCAAGTCAAAGACAATGCTTATCCATTTTGGGAAATCCAAACTCCCCATACACATACCCATTATACTTTTTTGAGCTGGAATGATATAGTGAAAAAAAATTGGTCAGAAGGCATCAAAGATGCTTTGAGCGATTGTTATAGCTTTTTTAGAATTTATACTATCACTGGGCTTTTTTTAAAATTTGGTAAAGAATCCCCACATCAACTCATCACGGGTTATTATCCGTTTTTTTATGTGCTTTTGAGTTTGATTTTTACTTTAGCTTGTGCTTTTGGAAGTTTATTTTATCTACAAAATTTTCATATTGTTTTGGGGATTTTGACTTTTATTTTATCATTAGCGGTTTTACCAAGAATTTTTTATAAATTAGGTAAGAAATTGGCTGTTTTTTGGATAGCTAGAATTTGTTCTTTTTGTGCAAATTGGGAGAAAAATTCCCAAGGAGAGTTAGAGCAAAGAATGGAAAACTTTGCCAGCGTAATTTTTCAAAAAATCAAAGAAAACGCAAAAGATAAAAACTACGAACTTATTTTAAGTGCACATAGCGTAGGAACAGTGCTTTGCATAAATGTTTTAGCAAAAGTACTTAGACAATGCGAAAAAGAAAATATATCTTTTAAAAATTTAAAAGTCTTGACTTTAGGCGAGTGCATACCTTTGGTAAGTTATCAAAAAAGATCATTTGAGTTTAGAAAAGACTTAGAATATTTGGGAAGTAAAAATTTAATATGGTATGATTTTACTTCTATTATTGATGGGGCTTGTTTTGCACAGGTTGATTTCATACGCACAAGTGGAGTAAAAGCACAATTTAGCCCTAGATACCTTTCTGCTAAATTTCATACTTTGTATCCAAATAAAGACTATAGAAAAATCAAAAAAGACAAATACAAAGCCCATTTTTTGTATTTATTTGCAACGCAAATTCAAGGGGTGTATGACTTTTTTGAATTTATCATAGGAAAAAACAAACTAGAAGAAAAAATCAAATAGGAGAAATCATGGGTCAGTGTCCTTTTCATCCAAAACCTTATAAAAATAAAGCTTCTACGCTTACTACTTTTTTGCTCAAAAGAAGATCGTGGCTTGATGGTCTTTACGAAAGAAGTTATAAAATGATGATGGGTAGAGTGAAAATGCCCGGATTTGATCTTTATGTGGTAAATGATCCAAAAGAAGTTAGACGCATTATGGTAGATGAGGTTAGAGAATACCCAAAAAGCCAACTTTTGCATGAGCTTTTAGAGCCACTTTTGGGTATAAGTATATTTACTACAAATGATAGAGTATGGGAAAAACAAAGAGAGCTTTTAAGGCCATCTTTTGAAATGACAAGGATTTCTAAGGTTTTTAATTTAATGAATGAAGCAGCATCTGATATGATGGCAAGATTTGCAAAGCATGAAAATGGAGCAGTTGTGGAAGTAGATGAGGCTATGACTTTTGTAACTGCAGATGTAATTTTTAGAACCATTATGTCTTCAAAACTTGATGAGCAAAAAGGCAAGCTTGTTTTAGATGCTTTTGTAACTGTACAAGAAGAAACAGTTAAAACGGCTATGCGAAGAATGTTTCGTTTTCCAACTTGGCTTTCAAATCTTTTAGGAGAAAGAAAAAGACTTAAGGCAGGAGCAACCATACGTCAAGTTTTATCAGATATTATAAAGCCAAGGTATGATAATGCTTTAAATGATCAAGGAAAATACGAAGATATTTTATCTTCACTGCTTGCAGTAGTAGACGCAGATACTAATGAAAGATTTTCATTTAATGAAATTTTAGATCAAGTTGCTATGCTTTTTTTAGCAGGCCATGAAACAACTGCAAGTTCATTAACTTGGACATTGTATATTTTAAGTATTTCTCCAAAAGAGCAGCAAAAAGCTTATGAAGAAATTATGCAAGTTGCAGGCAATGAGGAGTTTAAAATAGAACACATTAGAGCGATGAAATATGTCGCAAATGTGTTTAAAGAAAGTCTAAGGCTTTATCCACCAGTTGGTTTTTTTGCTAGAGAAGCAAAACATGAAAGCAAAATGAGAGATAAGCTCATTAAAAAAGGTTCTGGCGTAGTGGTAGCTCCATGGCTTATCCATAGACATGATAGCTTTTGGGAAAACCCACATGAGTTTGATCCAAGTCGCCATGAAGATAAAAGCAAGATTAAAAAAGACACTTATATGCCTTTTGGTATGGGTGAGCGTGTGTGCATAGGGCAGGGTTTTGCTATGCAAGAGGCTGTTTTGATTTTAGCAAATATTTTAAGGACTTATAGGTTAGAATTAGAAGAAAATTTTGTACCTGATGTTGTAGGAAGGTTGACTATAAGATCAGCTAATGGTATGAATATTAGATTTATAAAAAGGGAAAAATGAAAGAAAAATTAGCAGGAACGATACTACTTTGTGCCATTGTTCCTTTGGCGGTGATTAGTTATCTTTTTATTGTTGTGGTGGGTACTTTTGGTAATCCTGCAAGAGTTAGACAGGGTGTAAGAGCGCTTGATCATTTTGTTAATGCAACTTTGTTTAATGGCTATGCGTGGGAGTCTTTGTCTTCACATGCGTGGAGAGAACGCGATAAACGATGGGCTAAAATAGTCATAAAAATTACGGATTTTTTTGATAAAAATCATTGCCAAAAAGCTAACAAAAGAGAACAACCCATAGTGGATTTAGTTTTAGCAAGAAAGCTTACCGAGCAAACTGTCGGTAAGCAACTTTAATTTTCTCCAAATAAGGCTTTAAGATTTTTAAATGCCTCTTCTTGGTTGTTAGTTTTTTCTTCACTGTTTACTTCATTGAGTTCTATCTCATATCCAAGAAGCATACTTGCTAAGCGTATATTGATCCCGCTTTTTCCTATAGCTTTACTTTTTTGTTCGCTATTAAGCGTTACGATAGCTTTTTTATCTTCAATGCCAACAGAATTAATAATCGCTGGAGCTAAACTTCTTGTGATTAAAATCGCCATTTCATTAGAATACTCAATGCAGTCGATATTTTCATTTTTTAATTCTTTACTTACTGCGTTAATTCTAACACCTTTTACACCCACAGTTGCACCTACTGCATCAACGCTTGGACTATTAGCCTGCAGGATAATCTTTGCACGCTCACCTGGAATTCTAGCACTTGCATAAATATTAATAAGACCATCTTTGATTTCAGGTACTTCAGCTTTTAATAAAGCCTCTAGAAATTTAGGACTAGTTCTGCTAAGCTCCATTCTCATACCCGATTTATCAATATATACATGTCTAATCACAGCTTTAATTACATCGCCAACTTTAAATTTCTCACCTTTAATACGATTTTTTCTAGGTAAGCATGCGCGAAACTCATCGATTTCTACATAAGTATTTTCTTCACTATCAACCCTAACAACACTACCAAAAACCATATGACCTACCATTTTTTGGTATTTCTCGTAAATTTTTTCTTCCAAAAGTTTTTGAATGTGATATTCTAGTTCTTTATGTAAAATATTTACAGCAGTGCGGCCTAAATTTTCCAAAGAACATTCGTAGGTTAACTCATCACCAATTTCTACATCTTTAGCTTCAGCTCTTGCTTTGCTTAAGGCGATAAAATGTTCATTTTCGCTTTCTAACCTTTCATCATTATCTGCTACAACGATGATTTTTTGATAAAGTTGTAAATTTTTACTAGAATCTACAAAAAATTCATATTTATCGCCGTAAATTTTCTTAGCAGTATTAATTAGTGCTTTTTTAACTCTTTCTCTTACATCTTCTATTTGCAAATTTTTTTCATTAGCAATGGACTCAATAATATCTGTGATTTTTTCCATAGTGACAATACAACCTTAATTTTGGATTTTTAAACTTTGAAGATTAAAATTATATCTTTAATAAGTTTAATTAAAAGTAAAATTTGTTATAATTTTAGATTAAAAAAACTTGAGGATGATGATATGGATTTAAAAATAGCAAGAACCTCTGTTGAAGAAAAGCCAAAAAGTATAAGTTTAGAGAGTATTGAAAAGGCTGTGGATAAAGAAGGTCAGAAATTTTTTTATTTTGATAAGGATAATGCTCACAAGCAACTAATCGCTTTGGTGGAGCATTTTGAAAAAAAAGGAAAGTGTGTTTATCATAGAACAATCAAGTATGGTTTAGATGATGCAGATTTTATGTATGAGGTACACATTCTTTGAGTAAAAAACTTTTTATACAGACTTTAGGTTGTGCTATGAATGTGCGTGATTCTGAGCACATGATAGCTGAACTAAAAGAAAAAGAAAATTACGAGTTAACTCAAGATGCCAAAGAGGCAGATTTGATTTTGATCAATACTTGTTCAGTGCGCGAAAAACCCGTGCACAAACTTTTTTCAGAAGTTGGAAGTTTTGAAAAAATCAAAAAAAATGGTGCCAAAATAGGTGTTTGCGGCTGTACGGCTTCGCATTTAGGAGATGAAATTTTTAAGCGCGCTCCTAATGTTGACTTTGTTTTGGGTGCTAGAAATGTTTCAAAGATTACAAAAGCAGTAAATACTCCAAAATTTTTGGGTAATGATATCGATTTTGATGAGAGTAATTATGCTTTTGCAGATTTTAGAAATAGTCTTTATAAAACTTATATTAATATCTCTATAGGATGTGATAAACACTGTACTTATTGTATTGTGCCTCACACAAGAGGTGATGAAATTTCTATACCTTTTGAGATCATTAAAAATGAAGCTTTAAAAGCCGTTTCTAAGGGAGCTAAGGAGATTTTTCTACTAGGACAAAATGTCAACAACTATGGTAAAAGATTTTCTAATGCACACGAAAAGATTAATTTTTCAGATCTTTTAGAAAAATTAAGTGAGATAGAAGGTTTGGAGCGTATCCGTTTTACAAGCCCGCATCCTTTACATATGGATGATAGATTTTTAGAGGTTTTTTCTAAAAATCCTAAAGTATGTAAGTCTATGCATATGCCTTTACAAAGCGGATCTAGCGAAATTTTAAAAGCTATGAAGCGAGGTTATACGAAAGAGTGGTATTTAGATAGAGCGTTAAAACTACGTTCTATGTGTAAAGATGTAAGTATTTCTACAGATGTAATTGTAGCTTTTCCTGGTGAGAGCGGTAAGGACTTTGAAGACACCATGGATGTGCTTGAAAAAGTGCGTTTTGAGCAAATGTTTTCTTTTAAATACTCCAAAAGACCGCTAACCAAAGCTGCAACTATGCCAAATCAAATTCCTGATGATATCGCTTCAAAACGTCTAAGTATTTTACAAGCTAGACATACAGAAATTTTAGATGAGATTGTTGCAAAGCAAAAAGATAGAGAAATTGAAGTGTTATTTGAAGAACTAAGAAGCGAAGGCTTTGTAGCCGGTAGAAGCGACAATAACTTTTTGGTACAAGTTAAAGGTAGTGAAGAGTTATTAGGGCAAATGAAAAAAGTGAAAATCACCAATCCTAGGCGTATGGTGTTAAATGGTGAAATCCTTTAAGATTAATCTACTCGCTTTTGGAATTTTTTTACTACAATGGTTGATCTTTTTAACTTGTAGGAAGGTTTATTTAGGGCAAAAACTTCCAAGCAGATCTTGCGTGATACTTTTTTGGCACGGAAGACTTGCTCTAATGCCTTTTGCATATCGCAAAATGGGCATTAAAGGAAAAAAGGCTTATGTGATGATTTCGTACCATAAAGATGGAGAAATCATTGCTAGGAACATTGCTTTGTTTGGTTTAAATACTTTAAGAGGTAGTACAAGCAAAGGTGCTTTGACTTTGTTAAAACAATCTTTTAAGGTTTTAGATCAAGGTGATGATGTGATTATCACACCAGATGGACCAAGAGGTCCTTATCATAGTGTTTCAGATGGGTCTGTGATGATAGCTTTGAAAAAAAATACCCCGCTTTTTTTATTAAATTATGAAGCAAGTTCTTTTTGGGAATTTAAAAGTTGGGATAAGATGATTTTACCTAAGCCTTTTTCTAAGATTACCTATAGACTTAGTGATGAAGTCCAAATACAAAATCTAAATTTAGAAGAAGCTAAAGTAATGATAAAAGAAAAATTTGATATCATAAGTCAAATAGATAAAGGATAAACACGATGTTATCTTTTTTTAGAAAATACATTCTACAACTTCTAGTTTGCATTTGTTATGATGAAAAACAATACATTATAAGATGTCATACATGGAAAAAATCTCAAGCCATTGATACTTTTGAAAAAAGTTTTGAAGATAAAGAAAAAGCCATAGAATACATTAAGAATTTAACAAAAGATTTTCAGATTTATTATATTAGTACTTTTTTCACGCCTATTGCTCAAGGTGTGGTACCAAGCTTAAACTTAAAAGAACTTTCTCAATTTGGAGTTGATGTCAATAGTGTAAAAAGTATACCTTTTAAAAATGCTTTATTATATGCTTCTAATGAATCGCTTGGGGTTTACAAAGAAGACTATGAGCCTTTTGGTGGGTTGGATTTGTTGTATTCGCCTTTTTCGTTGTTGTATCATTGTATCGAAAGTAAAGGTTTTGAAGATAAAATAGGACTTTATGTTTATAGATACCATGAAGTAGTTGCATTGCTAATTTGCAAAAAAGAGATGATTTTATTTGGAAGTTATTTTAATATCGCTAGCCAAACTTATGAAGAGCTTGATTTTTTTGATGATATTCAAGAAGAATTTGACTTAAAAATTGATGATGAAAATCAAGATGAAGAACATGAAGAAAACTTTGATTTAAAAAGTCTAGAAGAAATGAGTCAAGAGCTTGAAAAGCTTGAAGAGATGGAAAGCGAACAAGAGGAAATTAACATTGATTCTTTAGAAGGTTTTAGTTCTGATATGAAAATGATAGAATACATCATCTCAAGTGTAAAAGAATTTTATCAAAATCCTCTATATGATAATAGTTTTTTAGAAGAAATTGTGATTTTTGATGAGGAAAGCTTTAGCGCGAGTTCTTTGAATTTTTTAGAAAATGAACTTTTTATAAAACCAAAAGTAGAGCTTATAGACACTTTAAATTTGATGAATGAACTTATGGTGAAGGATTTGAGATTATGAGATACAGTCTAATCAAACCTAAAATAAAACCAGTTTTCAATCTTTTCACTCGAATTTGGATATATTTTACAAGTATTAGTGTGGCTTTGATTTTTGTTGTGTTTGTTGTGGTGAGTTTTAAAAGTTATTATGCTTCGATACAATTAAATAACAAAAAAGAAGAATTAGCTCAAATTATTGCTCAAATCAATGCAAATAAACTTAAATACCATGAGCTACTAAGACAAAATGATAAAGCTGAATTGATCTTGGGTGATGAGGGGCAAAATCAAGACAATGGAAAAAATAAGGTTTTATTAAAAAGCATTCAAAATCTTTTCACTTTGGTGCCTAAAAGCATATCTTTAGATGAAGTTTTAATGGAAGATAGATCATTGATTTTAAGAGGTATTACGCCTACTAAGGAAATGTTTGCTTTGTTATTGGAAGCTCCATTAAGAAGTATTTTTTCTAACTCTCAAACAAGTTATTATCAATTAGAAAATGGTTGGTATCGCTTTGTTAGTGTTAATATCACCATACCAGAGGAAATGTATGAACAAAAATGATAAAAGTTTAGAAGAAGCAGATGTATTAAGGATATTGATTTATTCTTTTTCTTTTGTTGCGCTTTGTGCGATCTTGATTTTATTTTTAATTGTGCCTTTTTTAAAAGATTATAAAATCGAATATTCAAGACTAGCCACGCAGCAAATTCAAAATACAAGAGCTTTAAATGAATTAAAAGCCTTGGAAAAAGTGATTGATGATTTTCAAAAAGCTAATGCCAAAAAACTTACTCAAATTAATACAGAGTTTTCACAAAAAGATTTATTAAGTTTTATGAAGAACTATTTTGATGATGTAAAGATAAATCTCATTCCTATAAAAAAAGAACAAAAATACTTAAAATATCAATTTGAAGCAAATGTAAAAATGAAAAAACCACAAGCGTTTTATTCTTTTTTGAATGATTTACAAAAGTATAAAAATTTAATCGAAATTTCAACACCTGTGGAATTTAAGTCAGAGGAAAAACACATCAATCTTAAATTTAAGATCAAAGTGTTTTATGCTGATGCTATTCAAAAATGATTACTTCGTTATTTTGATAAGGATTTGATTTTTCTTCATTTTCTTGCACGGGTTCTTCTTGTGCAGGTGGATTTTCTAAGGGTTTAGATTCTTCTTTGACTTCTTGTATACTTGTCTTTAAACTCGAAGTGATTTCTTTGTAAAAAGCGATAAAAACTTTGTCAACCTCTAAAGCACTAGCCGCGATACTTTCATTAACTTGTGTAGGAACGGCACTATAAACTTGTCTAAAACTTTCTAAACCTGTATCTCCTTTAGTAGGATAATTTAAAACGATGGGATCATTAAGCTTAGCTGAACTTGTTGCTGTTTGAAAAGTATCGCTTTGGTGTAAATGATTTAAATTGCTTTGAGCTTCTAGAATAATCATAAAAGAAGATTCAACATTGTTTCCACCAAAATTTGAATTTCTTGTTACTTTATCTTCATACAAGTTAGCACTAATGGTAATGTTAAAAGCATAGTCTGGATTTTGATTGTCTATTGTGTAGCCTTTGCTTATTAGCAGTGCTTGTGCATCTTTAAGGAGTTGCTGTTTTAATAGTTCTAAGCTTTTATTGATTCTTTGATTGAGAGTTGATTGTTCAAAATAAGAACTATAAAAAGTGTTTTTGATTATTTCAATATCATTAATCTTGACTTTGGGTCCTTGATGATCGGTGTTATTGTGTTCTTCATAAGAGCTATTAAAATGAGGCATAGAAATATAGTAAGTTTTTGGATTGCTTGTACATGCGCTAAAAAACAAAGTCATGATCAAAAATAGTAGTATTTTTTTCATTTTATCTCCTTGTAATTTTTATAATTATAACAATTTTTTGCTATATTTATAAGTTTTATAATAGAGGTAAGTTTATGGAATTTTGGCAAAATATTTATGCAAATTTTGATGTAGTTGCTTTTGAAATTTTTGGTTTAAAAGTGCATTGGTATGGCATTATGTATGTGTTGGCTTTGCTAGTTGCTTTAATGGTGGCAAAATACTATGCTATTAAAGATAAAATGGGAATTTCAAAAGCAATGCTTGATAGTTATTTTATCTGGGTTGAAATCGGTGTGATTTTGGGTGCAAGATTGGGTTATATTTTAATCTATGATGCGCACACTTTTTGGTATCTTACTCACCCTTGGCAAATTTTTAATCCTTTTTATAATGGAGAATTTGTAGGGATTAGAGGTATGAGTTATCATGGCGCGGTTGTGGGTTTTTTGATCGCTACTTATGCTTTTTGTAAAAAAAATAAACAAAATTTATGGAAATATCTTGATCTAGTTGCTATTAGTGTTCCTTGTGGTTATATTTTTGGACGTATAGGAAATTTTTTAAATCAAGAATTATTCGGTAGAAGCACCGATGTGGCTTGGGGTATTTATGTAGACGGGGCATTGCGTCATCCTTCTCAGCTTTATGAAGCGTTTTTGGAAGGTTTTGTTGTTTTTATTCTTTTATTATTGATAAAAAAATATAAAAAATACAACGGCGAGTTGATCGCATATTATACGATTTTTTATGCCATAGCTCGTTTTATTTGCGAGTTTTATAGAGAGCCTGATTATGGTATAGGCTTTGTTGCTCTTGGTTTGAGCATGGGGCAAATTTTAAGTTTATTGATGTTGTTATTGGGACTTATTTTATCTTTTTATTTAAGAATTGTTAAAAAAAGTTTATAAATTTTTATTTATTTTAAGAATAAAAGTTCTATAATTGCTCCGATATTAAAACTTATCAACTTTTAAAGGAGTAAAGTATGAGCCAACTCATTGAAGGTTTTCTAGGCAAGAGTATTGATGGCAAAAAAAGCAAAATGCCAGCAAAGCTTGACTATATTCAAAGTGCAACAGGCTTATTTTTGGGCTTGTTTATGTGGGCACATATGTTTTTCGTTTCTACCATTTTGGTTAGTGATGATTTTTTTGATTCAGTGGTTCATTTTTTAGAACTAAAATTTATCATTGATAGCCCTATGATGAGCTACATCACTTCTTTCTTAGCTGCCTGTGTTTTGGTGATTTTCTTTGTGCATGCTGCTCTTGCTATGAGAAAATTTCCTATCAACTTTAGACAATATCAACTTTGCAGAACGCATTTAAAATATATGAATCATGGTGATTCATCTTTATGGTGGGTTCAAGCTGCAACAGGTTTTGTGATGTTTTTCTTGGGTTCTGCACACTTAATCTTTGTAATAACTAATGCAGATAAAATCAGTGCTGATATGTCAGGTGATAGAGTAGTGAGCCATTTTATGTGGTTATTTTACCTTGCTTTATTAATTTGTGTTGAACTTCATGGAAGTATCGGTCTTTATAGATTGTGTGTAAAATGGGGTTGGTTTGAAGGAAAAGACGCAAAAGAAAGCCGTAAAAAACTGAAAAAAGCAAAATGGTTTATTAGTGTTTTCTTCTTAGTTTTAGGTTTACTAAGCTTAGCTGCTTTTGCAAAAATAGGTTTAAAAAATAATCAAAATAATTCTATAGCACAAATAGTAAAAACTTATGATGGAGCTAAATATGAACATACAATATAGTGATGCCTTAGTTATCGGTGGTGGTCTTGCGGGTTTAAGAGCTGCTATTGAAGTTGCAAAAAGTGGTCAAAGTGTAACTTTATTAAGTATTTGTCCAGTTAAAAGATCTCACTCAGCTGCTGTACAAGGTGGTATGCAAGCGAGTTTGGGTAATAGTGTTAAAGGCGAAGGCGATAATGAAGATGTGCATTTTGCTGATACTGTAAAAGGATCTGACTGGGGTTGTGATCAAGAAGTTGCAAGAATGTTTGCACAAACTGCACCAAAAGCTGTGCGTGAGCTTGCTGCTTGGGGTGTGCCTTGGACTAGAGTTACAAAAGGACCTAGAACCGTTGTTATCAATGCACAAAAAACAACGATTGAAGAAAAAGAAGAAGCACATGGTTTAATCAATGCAAGAGACTTTGGTGGTACTAAAAAATGGAGAACATGCTATATTGCTGATGCAACAGGGCATTGTATGCTATATGGTGTGGCAAATGAAGCGATTAAACATCAGGTTAAAATCATCGATAGAATGGAAGCGGTTAGAATTATCCACGATGGTAAAAAATGTTTAGGAGCTATAGCAAGAGATTTAACCAATGGAGAGTTGATTGCTTATGTTGCTAGAGGAACTATGATCGCAACAGGTGGTTATGGTAGAATTTATAAGCAAACTACTAATGCGGTAATTTGTGAAGGTACAGGAGCTGCAATTGCTTTAGAAACCGGACTTTGCAGACTTTCAAATATGGAAGCAGTGCAGTTTCACCCAACTCCAATCGTACCAAGTGGTATCTTGCTAACTGAAGGTTGTAGAGGTGATGGTGGTATTTTAAGAGATGTAGATGGTTACCGTTTTATGCCTGATTATGAGCCTGAGAAAAAAGAACTTGCAAGTAGAGATGTTGTAAGTCGTAGAATGATGGAGCATATTAGAAAAGGAAAAGGTGTAAAAAGTCCTTATGGAGATCATTTGTGGCTTGATATTTCGATCCTTGGTCGCGCTCATGTTGAAAAAAATCTTCGTGATGTTCAAGATATTTGTAAGACATTTAATGGTATTGATCCTGCTGATGAGGGTCCAAAAGGTTGGGCACCAGTTTTACCAATGCAGCACTATTCAATGGGTGGTATTAGAACAAAGCCAACCGGTGAAAGCCAATGGTTAAGCGGTCTTTTTGCATGTGGTGAGGCAGCTTGTTGGGATATGCATGGTTTTAACCGTTTGGGTGGAAATTCATGCTCTGAAACTGTTGTTGCAGGTATGATTATAGGGGATTATTTTGCACAATACTGCAAAGAAAATGGCAGTGAGATTGATACTAATATTGTTAAATCTTTCCTTTCTAAAGAGTATGATTACTTAAAATCTCTTGTAAGTAAAGAAGGAAAACATGATGTATTTGAAATTAAAAATAGAATGAAAGATATCATGTGGGAAAAAGTAGCTATCTTTAGAACAGGTCAAGGTCTTGAAGAAGCGGTGAAAGAGCTCGAAGAGCTATATCATAAATCACTTGATTTGAAAGTACATGATAAAGAATTAAAATGTGCAAATCCAGAACTAGAAGAAGCTTACAGGGTTCCAAGAATGCTAAAAATCGCTCTATGTGTTGCTTATGGAGCACTTTTAAGAACAGAAAGTCGTGGGGCTCATTATAGAGAAGATTATCCAAAAAGAGATGATTTAAACTGGATGAAAAGAACAAATACTTACTGGGTAGAGGGTGAAAGCATGCCTAGGGTTGAGTATGAAGATCTTGACATTATGAAAATGGAAATTCCACCAGCATTTAGAGGTTATGGTGCTAAAGGAAATATCATAGAAAATCCACTCAGCGAAAAACGTCAAGCTGAAGTTGATGCGATCCGCGAGAAAATGGAAGCAGAAGGCAAAGGTAGATATGAAATTCAGCATGCTTTAATGCCTTATGAATTGCAAGCTAAATTTAAAGCACCAAATCAAAGAATAGGAGTTGATTATGAGTAGAAAATTAACAATAAGAGCATTTAAATACAACCCATTAAGTAAAATTTCTAAGCCTCATTTTGTTACTTATGAGCTTGAAGAAACTCCATTTATGACAATTTTTGTGTGCTTAACTCAAATTAGAGAAAAAATGGATGCAGATTTGAGCTTTGACTTTGTATGTAGAGCAGGGATTTGTGGAAGTTGTGCGATGATGATTAATGGTAAGCCAAAATTAGCTTGTAAAACTTTGACAAAAGATTATCCAGATGGTGTTATAGAGCTTATGCCTTTGCCTGCATTTAGACATATTAAAGATTTAAGTGTTAACACAGGCGAGTGGTTTGATGGTATGTGTAAGCGTGTTGAGAGCTGGGTACATAATGAAAAAGAAACAGATATCTCTAAACTTGAAGAGCGTATTGAGCCAGAAGTTGCTGATGAGACTTTCGAGCTTGATCGTTGTATAGAGTGTGGAATTTGTGTTGCTTCGTGTGCAACTAAACTAATGAGACCTGATTTTATCGCAGCTACTGGACTTTTAAGAACAGCTAGATACTTACAAGATCCACATGATCACAGAAGTATAGAAGATTTTTATGAGTTAGTGGGTGATGATGATGGCGTATTTGGGTGTATGTCTTTGCTTGCGTGTGAGGATAATTGTCCAAAAGAGCTTCCTTTACAAAGTAAAATCGCTTATATGAGAAGACAGCTTGTCGCCCAAAGAAATAAATAATCCTAGCCCCCAAGAAAAGGGGGCTATTAAAGCATTACTAGAACAAATTTGGAAAAACCACAGCGTCTATCTTGATACTCATGCATTGCTTGATGAGAGTATGGTGGATACTCAAAAAGCTGCGATTATTTTAAGTACTGATCTTAGTAATTATGAAAGATTTAGTGCTTTAAGTGAATTTAAAAACTTGATGAAAAGTTTGAATTTACGTTTAGATCTTTATGGCATACAGTATGCGCAAGTTTGTTTTATTAATGCTTTGATTTTAGGAATTTTGGATAAAAACGAACTTTTAAAAGACTTAGAAAAACTTCAAAAAATTACAGATAACACTTTAATTTATACCTTTATATCTAAACAAAAGACAATTAAAAAAGATTATAAACAAGAAAGTAAAAATTCTCATCAAGCTTTAGATGATATCAATCAAAGCATACAAAAAATTTGTGATGATGATAAAGTCCAAAAGCTTTTGCAAGAGGCTTTGCTTAAATTTAGTAGTATTGATTTTTCTATCGCGGTAACAGGTGTTGTAAATGCAGGTAAATCAAGCATGTTAAATGCGCTTTTAAAGCAAGACTTTTTAGGGGTATCAAATGTGCCAGAGACTGCAAATTTGAGTGTTTTAAAATATGGTCAAGAACATAAGGCAAAGATATATTTTTGGAACAAGGAAGAATGGGAGGAGATCTTAAAAAGCTCTAGAGATAATCAAGATATGAAAGATCTTATCACGCAACTTGAAGAAAATTTTAATATATCTAAGTACATTGAAAAAGATGGTAAAACTTTAGAAGTTGATTTTAATTCACTTAAAGATTATACTAGTGCAAAAAATAAAATTTCTACACTCATTAAAAAAATAGAACTCTTTTCTATGCTTGATTTTTTAAAAGACAATGTCTACATCGTTGATACCCCAGGTCTTGATGATGTGATTATCCAAAGAGAGCTTTTAACAAAAAGTTATATCCAAAAAGCTGACTTTTTGATCCATCTTATGAATGCTTCTCAAAGTCTTAGTCAAAAAGATACGGAATTTATCATAGAATGTTTATTAACATCAAGAGTAAGCAAGCTTTTGGTTGTACTTACCAAAGCAGATTTGCTTGATCAAAAAGATCTACAAGAAGTGATTAGTTATACTCAAAAGAAAGTTAAAGAAAATTTAGCCCAAAGACAGCTTGATCAAGAGCTAGTAAAAAATGTAGAGTTTGTATGTATTTCTTCTAAACTCGCAAATGATTTTTATCAAAACAAAGGTGGGAATTTAGAACAAAGTAATATTTTAGCTCTAGAAGAGCTTATAGCTAAAAGTTTGTATGATAAAAATAAAATCGCCCTAAATGCTTATAAAAAAGAATTGCTTTTGCATGTAGAAAAACTTGAAGAAAAAACCAATCTTTCCAATAAATTGCTAAGTTATGAAAATTTTGAATTAGACCAACAAAATAAACTCATTATTGATGATTTTAAAGCAAAAAAGGACAAATTAAAGCAGATAAAAATAGAGCTAAATACTCTTTTTAATGCAAAAGATGAAAATACACAAGAAGTTACAACGCTTTCGCATTTACTAGCTAAGAAGCTAAAAGAAAAACTCATAGATGAGTTAAAGTACAACCAAAACAATAAAATCAAAAATAACTTCCAAAGATTAAGCACCATTATCGATACAACTTTAAAAGATGGAATTTTTGATCTTTTAAGGGAGTTAAAATACCAAAGCGAGTGTAAAATCAGCGAAATTAAAAACACTTTAAGTATGAAGTATGACTTTTTAAAAGGTGTTTTAGCGCAAAATTGTGATGATTTTAAAAATAAGGTTGAGACAAAAATCGAAAATATTTTCAGTGGTAAACTCTTTGCTAAGTTAAAATCAGATCTTTTAGAAAATCTTATGCAAAATAAGGATATTTATAAACTAGAGACTATACTAGAAGAGCAAATTTTACAGCAGTTGCAAAATTTTGGTATAGAAAAAATTGCAAATGAATTAAAACACAATCAAGAGTTTTTTGCTCATTTGGAGCTTAGCTTAAATTTATATGAAAAAGAACAAGAAGAACAGCTTAAAGATTTAAAAGACTTGATTTTACAAATGGAGCAAAATGAGCAAAATACCAAAGAACTTCTAGAAAAAAACAATATCAAACTTAATCAACTAAAGACTTTGAAAATGGAGCTTTTAAATGCAAAATGATTTGATTGAAGATTTTTTAAAAGCTTATGAGAAGACTTATTGCAAAAGTTTCGATGATAGTTTTGAGGGAAAAATTCTTTCGATTAAAAATGCCTTTTTAGAGCCAAGTTTGCGTTTAAATGGGGTTTTTTTAAAAGAGCTTGAAGGGATTATAGCAAGTTATAAAAAGCCGATTAATATAGCTATTATAGGGCAGTTTTCAAGCGGAAAATCTACGCTTTTAAATTTGATTTTAAAAAAAGAATGTCTACCAACAGGTGTGGTGCCAGTGACTTTTAAACCGACTTTTTTACGTTATGCTAAGGAGTATTTTTTAAGAGTAGAGTATGAAGATGGAAGTGATGAGATTGTAGATATAAGTAAGCTTTCGCATTTTAGCGATCAAAGAAATGAATTAAAAGAAACTAAAAGCTTACATCTTTTTGCGCCTGTTGAACTTTTAAAAAATATCACGCTTATAGACACTCCAGGACTTAACGCAAATGATATCGATACACTTACTACTTATAAAGAACTTTCTTTTATGCATAGTGCGATTTGGCTTAGTTTGATTGATAATGCAGGTAAAAAAAGTGAAGAAGAAGCTATAAAAGCCAATGCTAAGCTTTTAGAGCGTGGTGGAATTTGCGTGCTAAATCAAAAAGATAAACTAAATCAAGAAGAATTAGACAATGTACTAAGCTATGCGCATTTAGTTTTTGATAAATATTTCAAAAAGCTTATTGCTATTTCATGTAAAGAGGCAAAAACTGATTTAAAAAAATCTAATTTGCCGTTATTGTATGAGTATTTAGAAGGGCTTGATTATGAAAATATTAAAAAAGATTTTATCAGAGAAAAACTTGATCTTTTGTGTGTAATTTTACTGAATCAATATGATCTTTTTCAAGATACACTAGAACAGTTAAAACTCAAACTAGATGAGGTTTTAGAGTTTTTTTATACTAAAGAACTAGAGCGAAAAATCCAAATTTTAAATCATCATTGTTTAGACAAATTGAAGCTTGTTGGCGAGAAAATCGCTCAAGAAATTTTAAAATCAATCAAAGAAAAAGAAAGTTGTTACTATAAAGAAGCTAAGGGATTGTTTAAAAAAAATCTTTATGAAAAGGTTACTTATAAAGCACCTTATCTTTCAAGCGATGATGCTTTTTTGGCTATGTTTTATCATTCTGAAACGATGAATAAAGAATTTAAAAAAATGAAAAATGAGATTGCTTTGGAATTTAATCAAATCAAAGATGAATTTTTTCAACTTTTTCGCACCTTAGAAGAGCCTATTTTGCTATTTAAAGCACAGTTTTCTAATCTACAAAAAGAAAACGAATTAGAAAGCGAAGAAGAATTTGCTAGTTTTAGAAGTTTTGCAAGTGCTAGTGAAGAATTTTTTGTGAAAGACTTTAAGCAATTGTTATTCAAAAGCCAACTTGAACTTGACCTGTTTTTGGAAAAATTAAACCTCAAAGCTTTGGCAAATTATGAAAGTGCTACTAAGCTTGCTTTAGGATTTTTTAGTACTAAAATGAATGCGAGTAAGGAATTTTATGAGTTAGATAGCACCGAGTTTAGCTTGTATTATCCAAAAGCTAGTGAGGTATATCAAAGGGTTTTAAGTGAACTTAATGTGTATGAATTTGAAGATTTACTTTTAAATAAGCCCGTTGTTTTAAAAATTTATCAAAATTACATACAAACTTTTACAAAACTAATAGAAGCAAAAAAGCATTTTATACAAAAT
Organism: Campylobacter sp. P255; assembly: GCF_003627915.1. Classification (NCBI taxonomy): domain Bacteria; kingdom Pseudomonadati; phylum Campylobacterota; class Epsilonproteobacteria; order Campylobacterales; family Campylobacteraceae; genus Campylobacter; species Campylobacter sp. P255. The sequence continues at coordinate 102,867 of NZ_NREN01000003.1, read as the reverse complement.
TTACATCATGAATTTGAAGCTAAAAAATCAATGATTTCTAGCATCAAATCACAAATTGCTAAGCTTTAAATATTGCTTCTAAATGCTTTTTGTAGTTTTCTAAATATGTTGGTATTTGTGGGTTTTTACATACATCATTGCATATAAAAGTAGGTAAGGCACTCATTCCCATGTATTGGTGTGTTTTGTGTAAATGCAAATACACCATATCAACCCCCACTCCATCGAAAAATTCACCCTTTAAATTAAAAGCCTCAATAGGTGCGTTCCATGTGAGAGAAAACATGTATTTTTTTTCTTTTAACAAACCTCCGGTGCCATAATTTAAGCTAGGGTTGGCACTAGTTCGTCCATCATTGATGAAAAATTGATCCTTGCCTTGTATATAGACCTCATCGATGTATTTTTTTACTATCCAAGGTTCTCCCATCCACCAGCCAGGCATTTGATATACCCATACATCAGCCCACATGAGCTTTTGAAGTTCTTCTTCTATGGTGTAGCCCTTGTCGATAATCGTTTCTTTTATATGATAACCTAGTGATGTTAGTGTTTCTTTTGCAAGTTCTTGTAAGGTTGTATTTAGCTTGCCTTTTGAAAATTTTAACTCTTTTGATCCATTAAGTAATAAAATATTTTTCATGGTAATATCCTTTTCTAGCGTGAAAGTATAATTATAGATAAACTAGCATTTAAATGCAATACAGAAATTAATGTAAGATACTATACTCAAAGAAAGTATAAAAATACAAAGTGTTACTTTTTATGAAGTGTTTTTTAAAAATCATACGTAATTTGTATTATTTTTTATATTTAAGATTAAATTAAAACAGATAGGAATAGAATGAATATAAGTTGATTATGTCAACAAAAAAAGGAGGTAATATGCAAGACAATGTCATTGATCGTAGAAATTTTTTCAAGTTAAGTCTTTTGGGAGGTAGCGTGATCGCTGCTAGCACTATAGGAGGTGGAACTGTACTACATGCTGCAGAGTTAGCACATGAACATAAAAGTACTCAAGATAAATCTAACAAAGTAAGAGGAAGAATGTTTTTTCAAGTGCAAACTGATTTTGATAATTTAAGCGCAGCATGCGAGAGAATATACCCAAAAGATGAACAAGGAGAGGGCGCTATAGGTTTGGGTGTGCCTTATTTTATCGATAATCAATTAGCCTCAGCATATGGCTATAATGATAGAGAGTATCTACAAGGACCTTTTATAGAAGGTATGCCTGAACAAGGTTATCAAACTCCTATGAAACGCAATGATATTTTCTTAGAAGGTGTTAAAGCTTTAGAGGTTATTTCTCAAAAGCGTTATAAAAAAAGCTTTTCATCTTTAAAAGGAACTGATCAGGACAAAATTTTGATTGATTTGGAAAAAAATAAAATTGATTTCATAGGATTTAAATCTTCTGAATTTTTTACGCTTTTAAGAGAAATGACGATAGCTGGAGCTTTATCTGATCCAATTTATGGTGGTAATGATAATAAAAATGGTTGGAGAATGATGCAATATCCAGGGGCACAAATGAGTTATATAGACAAAATAGCAAGTGATGAATTTTTTAACATGGAGCCTATGGGCTTAGCAGATATGGAAGGATAAAGCATGGCTGAAATATTAAAAAAAGTAGATGTAGTAACAGTAGGAGCAGGTTGGACAGGCGGTATAGTAGCAGCAGAGCTTACTAAAGCAGGCTTGAATGTGTTAAGTTTAGAACGTGGTGCAATGCAAACTACGGAAAATTTTGCAATGATCCATGATGAGTGGAGGTATGGTATTAACTATGGCTTAATGCAAGATTGCTCAAAAGACACAGTGACTTTTCGCCAACATATAAAAGATCTTGCTTTGCCATATAGAAAAATGGGTTCTTTTTTACTTGGTAATAATGTTGGCGGTGCAGGAGTGCACTGGAATGGATGGACTTTTAGATTTTTGCCTTATGATTTTGAAATCAAAACAAAAAGTTTTGAAAGATACGGCAATAAATTAGGCAGTGATTATACTTTACAAAATTGGGGTTTAACTTATAAAGATATGGAGCCTTACTATGATAAATTTGAAAAAATTTGCGGTATTTGTGGAGAGGAAAATCCTCTAGCAGAGAAAATGGGTGTTTTTAGATCAAGTCCTTATCCTCAAACACCTTTAGAAAATACTAAAATGCTTAAGCGTTTTGAAAAAGCAGCAAAAGATCTTAAAATGCATCCATTTAGACTGCCTGCAGCCAACTCAAAAGGTGGTTATACTAACCCAGATGGTCAGGATCTAGCCCCATGTCAATACTGTGCTTATTGTGAGCGTTTTGGCTGTGAGTATGGTGCTAAAGCAAGTCCTATTAACACAGTTATACCAAAAGCCATGAGCACAGGAAAATACACCATAAGAACACATAGTAATGTTATAGAAATACTTAAAAAAGATGGAAAAGCAACCGGAGTTAAATTCGTGGATACAAGAACCATGAAAGAGTATATTCAGCCAGCAGATATTGTAGTGCTTACAAGTTATATGTTTAACAACGCTAAGCTTTTAATGGTAAGTGGTATAGGCGAACAATATGACCCCAATACAGGTAGAGGAACTTTAGGCAGAAATTATTGTTATCAAATCAACATGGGTACGACAGCGTTTTTTGATGAGCAATTTAACACTTTTATGGGTTCAGGTGCTTTGGGTACAACTTGTGATGATTTTAATGGGGATAATTTTGACCATTCAAGAGAGAAATTTTTACATGGTGCGATGATTTATAGCGTGCAACTTGGAAACCGTCCTATCCAATCAGCTCCAATACCAAAAGGAACTCCAAGTTGGGGTGTAGAATTTAAAAAAGCCTTAAATTATAATTTTACAAGAGCTATTACAGTGGGTGGACAAGGTGCATCTTTACCACATAAAAATAACTACTTAAGTTTGGATCCAACCTATAAAGATGCTTTTGGTATGCCACTAGTAAGACTTACTTATAACTTTACAGATCAAGATCGTGCTTTGCATAAATTTATGACCGATAAAACAGCTGAAGTTGCTAAAAAAATGCAAGGTGTGAAGTCGATCAAAAAAGGAGCGTATTTGAAAGATTATAGTATAGTACCTTATCAATCTACGCACAATACAGGTGGTACTACCATGGGTGATGATCCTCAAACAAGCGTTGTTAATACCTATTTGCAGCATTGGGATATGGATAATCTTTTTGTTGTGGGTGCAGGAAATTTTCAGCATAATAGCGGATATAACCCTACTGATACAGTCGGGGCTTTGGCTTATCGTTGTGCTGAAGGTATTTTAAAATACCACCAAATAGGCAGACAATTAGTGTAAAAACAAGTGAAGCATTTTTGGCTTCACTTGTTTTCGCTGTTATCTTTTTCTTTTTTCTTCTTCCATAAATGAAGTGCAACTCCACATGCACCACCAACGATAGCAGCAATGATAAGATTTGTAATGAAATCTATTTACTTCCTTTTTTTTGTTTTATTAACTAATAATTTTGTATTATAACTTATAAAGACATAATTTGAGTTAACTAAGGAAAATATTTTATGAAAGAAAAATGCAACTTTACAGAATGCGGATTTAATTATACTTTATCTTTGATTTCAGGAAAGTATAAAATGAGTGTTTTGTATTGTTTATTTCGTTATGAAGTAGTAAGATATAATGAGTTAAAAAGATATCTTGGGAGTATTTCTTTTAAGACCTTAACGCATACTCTAAGAGAGCTTGAAAGTGATGATTTGATCATTCGTAAAGAATACCCACAAATTCCACCAAAAGTAGAATACAGACTTTCTAAAAAAGGTCAAAGTTTGATCCCTATCTTACAAGCGATGTGTAGTTGGGGCGAAGTGAATCAAAAGGAAGAAAAATGATAGAATTATTAGATGGTATTGATTTAGAAAAATACATGGGTACATGGCTAGAAATGGCTAGAAAGCCTGCTTTTTTTCAAAAAACTTGTAAAAGCGCTAAAGCAGAATACGAGCTAGAGTATCAAGGTACTACGCCTATAATAAAAGTCAAAAATATATGCACCAAAGAAAATGGTGAAATTTCACAAGCAAATGGCAAAGCAAGGGTGAAATCTCCAAGAGCTTTAGCGGTTAAGTTTAGTATATTTATGAATATCTTCAACAAGCCAAATTATGAGATTGTTTACATTGATACAAATTATCAAGTTTCTATCGTAGGTAGTCCTGATAAAAAATACCTTTGGATTTTATCAAGAAAAATTTTAGAAAAAGAACAGATAAACTCTTTGCTTGAAATAGCCAAGCAAAGAGGTTTTGACACTAGTGATGTGATTTTTGATAAGCACTAAAGTGCTTCATTCATATCGATTACATAACGGAATTTAGCTTTTCCTGAAGTGAGGTTTTCATAAGCTTTGTCAATCTCACTTGGTTTGATGAGTTCAATCTCAGGGTAAATTCCATGCTCCAAAGAAAAATCAAGCATTTCTTGGGTTTCTTTAATGCCTCCAATCAACGAACCATATACTTTTTTACCTGCTTTGTGTACAAAATGAACAATGTTGATACTAGGGCTTACTTCATGCGGAGGTAGTCCTACAATAGCCATCTCACCGCCAAATTTTAACAAGTCCATATAAGCTAGTGGATCATAAGGAGTTGGTATGGTAGAGATGATGAGGTCAAATCTTTCTTTTACTACGCTTTTATTGGTACTGGTATAAAAATTACTCACTCCCATAGCTAGAGCTTCTGCTTTTTTGTTTTCATTTCTTGCAAAAACACTTACTTTTGCTCCCATTTTCACAGTGTATTTAACTGCCATCATACCAAGTCCACCAAAACCTGCTATGGCTACACTTGAGCCTTCTTTGATATTTGAAAATTTAAGCGGTGAGTAGGTAGTAATACCCGCACAAAGCAAAGGCGCTACTTTTTCAAGTGGTGCATTTTGTGGCACATTGATAGCAAATTTTTCACTTACTACGATGTTGTTTGAGTAGCCTCCATAGGTGTTTTCATTATCATGAAATACATCTTTACAGTTATAAGTGTAGATGGTTTTACCATTTTCACAAAATTGCTCTTGAGATTTTTTGCATGCTTCACACTCTCCGCATGAGTTGACCATACACCCAACCCCAGCAAAATCGCCTACTTTAAATTTACTTACATTTTCCCCACTGCGATGACTTCTCCTGCTATTTCATGCCCAGGTACACAAGGGTAGGTTGCCTCGCCCCATTCGCTTCTTGCGGTGTGAATGTCACTATGGCAAATTCCTGCGTATTTGATAGCGATTAAGATGTCGTTTTTACCTACTTTGTGGCGTGTAAATTCAAAAGGCGTGAATTTAGAATCTTTGCTAAGCATAGCATAGCCTTTACTTTTAACACGACCATTTTCTAAAAAGATTTTTGAATCCATTTTTCTTTCTCCTTTGCGTTTTTTTAATTATAATAAAGCTAGGTTTTTATTGCAATAGGGAAAATAAAGTAAGATACTATACTCAAGGTACGTTTGTGGGTTTTGGTTTGATTTTTATGGTATAATTATTTAAATTTTTTACCCATAAGGAAGCCATGGAACTTAAGCATTTTTCAGAAGATGATACTAGAGTTAAACTCATAGATGTAAAACTTCACGCTAGCTCTTGGAGTGAAGAAAATATCATAAGAAATTATTATTTTACTGATGGGCGTAAGCTTATAGGAAATAAAAGAGGCGAAAGAAAATTTGCAGATTATTTGTTGAAATTTCAAAACAATAATCTTGCTATCATAGAAGCTAAAAAACAAAGCAAAGATCCTTTAGATGGCTTGTCTCAAGGCATAGAATATGCCAGAATTTTAAACGTAGCATTTGTATATAGCACTAATGGCGATAAAATTTATGAATACAACTTAAAAACTTCAAGCGGTGAGTACATAGAAAATTTTCCAACCCCAAGTGAGCTTTTTGCTAGGATTTATGGAAATTTAAAAGAATGGCAACACAAGCTTTTATCGCAGCGAGAATTATACATACCCCAAAAAGAATTAAGATATTATCAAAAGATCGCAGTTGATAAAGTCATAGAAGCTTTGATCAACGGTAAAAATAGAATTTTACTCACTCTTGCTACAGGTACAGGTAAAACCACCATAGCTTTTGCTTTGTGTTATCGTTTACTTGAAGCTAGGTGGAATAAAACAAATCAAGACAAAAAACCTAAGATATTATTTTTATGTGATAGGGTGAGTTTAAGAGATCAAGCTTTAGGAGAGTTTAATCCTATAGAGGGCGATTGCGTGACAGTGAGTGCGCAAGAGTTGAGAAAAAATAATGGCAGAGTGCCTACAAGTGCAAATGTGTTTTTTGGAATTTATCAAAGTCTAGCTTCAAATTCAAAAGAACAAGAAAATGCTAATGAAGAACAAGAAAGCAAATTCTACTTACAATACCCCAAAGACTTTTTTGATCTTATCATCATCGATGAATGCCACAGAGGTGGAGCGAATGAAGAAGGTAGCTGGGCAGGGGTGCTAGAGTACTTTTCATCGGCTACGCATTTGGGGCTTACTGCTACTCCTAAAAAAAGCGATAATGTAGATACTTATAGGTATTTTGGTGAGAGTATATATGAGTATAGTCTTAAAGATGGCATAGAAGATGGCTTTTTAACCCCTTATAAAGTTAAGCGTGTTACGACTACGCTTAGTGAAGGCTATGTGTACAACCCTGATGATATCATAGAAGGTGAGTTAGAAAAAGGCTTTTATAAGATCAATGAATTTGAAAGAAATATTCACTTACCTCAATACAACGACTTTCTAGCTAAAGAAATTTTAAAGCTCATCAACCCTATGGATAAAACCATCATCTTTTGTACTAACCAAGCCCATGCAAGTGAAGTAAAAAGAGCCATTGATAAATTTAAAAGTGTAAAAAGAGATGACTACTGCGCGAGGGTTACAAGTGATGAGGGTAAAATAGGGCTTGAGTACTTAAAGCAGTTTCAAGATAATGACAAAAGCTACCCTGTGATACTCACTAGTTCTAAAATGCTAACCACAGGAGTAGATGCTAGAAATGTCCGCAACATAGTGCTTTTGGCAAATATAGGTTCTATCATAGAATTTAAGCAAATCATCGGAAGAGGCACTAGGGTGTATGAGGGAAAAGACTTTTTTACTATACTAGATTTTACCGGAGTAACAAGACTTTTTTATGATCCTAAATGGGATGGCGAGCAGATCAAAGATGAAGAAAAAACCGAGGTAAAAACTATACAAAACAAAAGAGAGCAAAGCAACCCTAAAGAAGCAACCAAGCAAAAAGAAGTCACTGTGCATTTAAAAGGTACCAAACTAAAAGTGCTTGATATAACGACAAGCTACATAGGAGATAGCGACAAGCCACTTAGCACAAAAGAATTTTTGGAATTTTTAGTAGGAAAGCTAGCAGAATTTTATAACGATGAGACAAGGTTACGCGAGATTTGGAGTAACCAAGCAAGCAGGAAAGAATTTTTACAAAAACTTGAAAAAGACCGCATAAGCGAGCAGGTTTTGGAAGAATTGACAGTGATTTTTGAGCAAAAAGACTGCGATGTGTATGATGTGCTAGCACACTTAAGCTTTAACAGCGAGATAAAAACACGCCATGAACGCGTGCTAAATGTAAAAAATAGTACATTTTTAAAACGCTTCCAAAAAGAAAAAGCCTTAAAGCTTGTGGAGTTTTTACTAGATAGGTATCAAGAGTATGGCATAAAAGACTTTGATAGTGGGTTAAAAACACTTATAGATCTTAGCTCTTTAGGTAGCGTAAAAGAGCTAGTGAGTGAATTTGAAGGTATGGAAAATTTAAAACAATGCATTGATGATTTACAAAGGGAGATTTATGCGAGGTGAAATTTTTAATATTAAATTGGAGAATTTTTGTTAAAATAATCTATAGAAATAATTATTTAATATATTTTAGGAAAAAATATGCTTATAGAATTTAGAGTGGAGAATTTTTTATCTATTCAAGATGAACAAGTTTTGAGTATGGTTGCAAGTAGTGATAATACTTTTTTAAATTCTCATGTTAGTAATAATGGAAAATTAAGATTATTAAAAAGTAGTGTGGTTTATGGAGCAAATGCTGCGGGTAAATCAAATATTATAAAAGCTTTAAAAACTATGAAAACCATTGTTATTTCTAGTGCGACAAAACAAAGAGGTGATGAATTGTCGGTAACACCTTTTTTGCTAGGAAACGAAGATAATAAACCCACAAAATTTGAAATCATTTTTATACAAGATAATAAAAAATATCAATATGGTTTTATTTTAAATTCTGAAAAAATTTTAGAAGAATGGCTTTTAACTTTTGATGAAAATGATGCTGAGCAAAATTGGTTTGAAAGAATTTATAATAAAAAAGAAGAAAAATATGTTTATTCCTTTGGAGAAAAATTTTTAGCTGATGAAATTTATAGACAGTTATGGAAAGATAGTACTAGAGATAATGCCTTATTTTTATCCGTAGTTATTCAGTTGAATAATGAACAATTAAAACCTGTGTTTGATTTTTTTGATCTTAAGCTCCAAATAGCAAATTCAAATGGCTGGGGCAACGGAAAAAGTATCACGATTAATGAATATAAAAAAGACAAAGAATTAGTTGATAGTTTTTTTAAAATAGCCGATTTAGATATAGAAGGTGTGGAGATTAAAACAAGCGATATTGATGAAAATTCATTACTACCAAATCTTCAAATTCTTGCGCAAGAAGTCAAAGAAAAAATCATTAAAGAAATCAAAAATATCCAAGAATTAAAAAATGCAAAAATATTAGAAGATATATCTTTTATGCACTTAAGTCAAAATAACCAAATAAAATTTTTAAATTTTAAAGATGAGTCAGATGGAACGCAAAAATTTTTTAATTTAATAGGCATTTGGATTAAGTCTTTAAAAAGAGGAAATATTTTAATAATAGATGAGCTAAATACTCACTTACACCCTTTAATGACAAAATTCTTAGTAAATCTTTTTCATAATGAAGGTTTAAACAAATCAAATGCTCAGCTCATTTTTACCACTCATGATACTTCTATTTTAAATCAAGATATCTTTAGAAGAGATCAAATTTGGTTTTGTGAAAAACAAAATAAAGCAACCAAACTTTATCCTTTGAGTGATTTTGAAGAGAGTGAAGAGAGAAGAGATAAAACAAATTTGGAAAATGATTATCTTTTAGGGCGTTTTGGGGCTTTACCTTATTTTAAAGAAATATTATCATCATGGAGTGATAATGGGAACTGATGATTTTCACAAAAAAAGAAACACAAAAATAAGAGGCAGAAAAACAAGAAGAAAAGAAAATGAAATTATACTTATAGTATGCGAAGGTGAAAAAACGGAAAAAAACTATTTAAATCAATTAAAAGATTTCTTTGAATTAATTAATGTAAGTATAAACATCATCTCAAGTAAAGATTCAGATCCTTTAAAAATTGTTAACTTCGCTGAAAAAAAAAGCAAAGAAAATTTTTATGATAAAATTTATTGTGTATTTGATAAAGATAAGCACTCAAGTTTTAACGATGCAAAGCAAAAATGCGATCAATGTAATTTTGAAGCAATTGTCTCAATTCCTTGTTTTGAATTTTGGGTACTTTTGCATTTTACATATACTACAAAATCATTTAGCACAAATAGTCCTTGTAATGAATTAATCAATACTTGCTTGAAAAAATATATCAAAGATTATACTAAAAATTATGATTTTACAAGTATTATACAAAAAAATCTTAATGCAGCTATTGCAAATGCTCAAAAAGCGAATGAAGAAGCAGAAAAAAATAACTATACAAGCTCATATACTTTTATGGATAAACTTGCACTTAAATTTCAAGAATTAAACAACGCAAGAATAAACCAATGACAAATTTACCGCAGGGTTGGGAAGTTAAAAAGCTTGGTGATATTGTTGAAATTCAAATAGGCAAAACTCCATCTAGAAATAATATTGATTTTTTTCAAGGCAAAAATATTTGGCTAAGTATTAGAGATTTAAAAAGTAAATTTGTTTCTTCTTCAAATGAAAAAATTTCAAATGATGCAATTTTAAAGACAAATATGAAAATAGTTCCTAAAGGAACTCTACTAATGAGCTTCAAATTAACACTAGGAAAAACAGCTTTTGCTGATTGTGATTTATATACAAATGAAGCCATTGCAGCGATTTTTATTAAAGATAAAAATATTAATAAATATTTTTTAGATTATGCTTTAAAATTTGCAGACTTAGAAAAATATGTTGATAATGCAGTAAAGGGCAAGACATTAAATAAACAAAAACTTAAGCAAATCGAAATTCTACTTCCATCACTTAAAGAGCAAGAAAGGATAGTGGGGATTTTAGATGAGAGTTTTGCAAAGATAGATGAGAGTATAAAAATTTTAGAGCAAGATTTGCTCAATTTAGATGAGTTAATGCAAAGTGCCTTGCAAAAAGCTTTTAACCCCTTAAAAGATAATGCTAAGGAAAACTACAAACTCCCACAAGGTTGGGAATGGAAAAGCTTAGGGGAAATTGGAGAAATAATTACCGGAACAACACCTAGTAAAAATAATCCTAATTTTTATGGAAATGAGTATCCACTATTTAAGCCTAGTGATTTAAATGGAGATATGATAATAAAATTTGCAAGTGATAATTTATCAAAAGTAGGCTTTGATAATGCAAGAAATTTACCAAAAGATACAATTTTGGTAGTTTGTATAGGTGCTTCTATTGGGAAAGTAGGATTAAGTGGAGTTAATGGGAGTTGTAATCAACAGATTAATGCCATTGTTCCAAATTCTACTTTTGTTTCAAAGTATTTATTTTTTGTATGCTTAAGTAACTATTTTCAAGAAATTCTTAAAAAAAATGCTTCTCAAACTACTTTACCAATTATAAATAAAACAGAATTTTCTAAATTAAAAATCCCCCTACCACCTTTACAAGAGCAAGAGCAAATCGCTTCGCATTTAGATGAGCTTTCTTCTCATGTAAAAAATTTAAAGCAAAACTATCAAATGCAGATAAAAAATCTACAAGAGCTTAAAAAGTCCTTGCTAGATAAAGCTTTTCAAGGAAGATTGTAAATGTTAAAAATTTTTAGAAATTTTAACACATTAGCTAGATATGTTAAAAATTTTTGATTTTTTTAACATATTTTTTTATAATGTTAAAAATTTTAAAAAATTTTAACATATGGAAAAATTATGAAAGAATTCATACCACCAAAACTTCCTTTAGATATAGAATTAAATGCAAATATTTATGGTCTCATCATTAGGGCTTCGAGAAAATTAGCGGAGTTAAATGGACTTAGCAAAAGCATGCCTAATCCAAATATATTAATCAATGCTTTGATCTTGCAAGAAGCTAAAGATTCTAGCGAGATAGAAAATATTATTACCACTCACGATGAGCTTTTTTTATCTCAAATCGATGAAAGTAAACTTACAAGAGCGGCAAAAGAAGTGAAAGACTATGAAAATGCTTTAAAAAAAGGATATGAGCTTTTAAAAAAAGAGCAATTATTAAGAAATGCGCATATTTTAGAAATTCAAAAAAGACTAGAAAGAAATAATGCAGGTTTTAGAAAACAAAGCGGAACTACACTGATAAATCCTACCACAGGAGAAATCAAACACACACCCCCGCAAAATCCTAGTGATATACAAGAACTTATGGGAAATTTGGAGCGATACATCAACGATGATACTTTAGATGAACTTGATTTTTTGGTAAAAATGGCAATCATTCATTATCAGTTTGAAAGCATACATCCATTTTACGATGGTAATGGTAGAACAGGCAGGATTATCAATATACTTTATTTAGTTTATAAAGGCTTGCTTGATTTGCCTATCTTGTATTTAAGCGCTTATATAGTAAATAACAAAGAAGAGTATTACAATCTTTTACAAAAAGTATGTGATGAAGGTGCAATTTTAGAATGGATAGAATACATACTCAAAGGTGTAGAGCAAACTGCTATAAAAACGATAAAAACCATTACTATAATAGAAAAAATGATGTCTGATGTAGGTGAAATTTTGCAAAATAAAACGAACTTTTACAGCAAAGACTTTGTGGAGCTTTTGTTTTCTCATCCTTATACAAAGATAGACTTTTTGATAAATAAATTAGATATTTCTAGGCAAAGTGCCTCAAAATACCTTAAAATTTGTGAAAATTTAGGGGTGCTAGAGTGCATTAAAATGGGTAGAAATAATTATTATATTAATATAGAACTTTTAAGACTTTTTAGAAAGGGAATTTTTTAAATGCAAGGTAAAATCGATAAAATCACAGATATTCTAAGACGCGATGATGGCATAAGCGGTGCTATGCATTATAGTGAGCAGATTAGTTGGGTGCTTTTTTTGAAATTTTTAGATGATTATGAAGAAGAGTTAAAGCTAGAAGCTGAGTTAGATGAAAAGCCTTATAAGGCTATTTTGCAAGAAAAATTCAGTTGGAGAGCTTGGGCAGCACCTAAAACAAGCGAAGGAAAGCTTGATGTAAAAAATGCTTTAAGTGGAAGTGATTTGCTAAGCTTTGTGAATGATGAGCTTTTTCCATATCTAAAAAGTTTTAAAGATAATGAAAATTTCAAAAGCATAGAGTATAAGATAGGCGGAATTTTTGAATTTATAGACAACCGCATAGCTAATGGCCATACTTTAAGAGAAGTTATAAATTTAGTCGATGAGCTAAGTTTTAGCAAAGAAAGTGATGTATTTGCTTTAGGTGAGGTTTATGAGAAGCTTTTAAAAGACATGGGAAGCGATGGGGGAAATAGCGGGGAGTTTTATACCCCAAGACCTTTGGTTAGAGCTATGGTGGAGGTGCTAGACCCTAAAGCAAAAGAGAGAATTTATGATCCTGCGTGTGGGAGTTGTGGGTTTTTAGTAGAGAGTTTTTTGCATATTCTTTATGAAGATAGGACAAAAAAGAAAAAAGCAAATTTGAGTGTGGAAGAACTTGAATTTTTACAAAATGATGCCTTGTTTGGTAAAGAAAAAACTCCGCTAAGTTATGCAATGGGTGTGATGAATATGATCTTGCATGAGGTTAAGTCCCCAAATATCATCAAAACCAATACTCTAAATAAAAAAATCACAGACATAACTGAAAATGAAAAATACGAAGTGATTTTAGCAAATCCTCCTTTTGGTGGTAAAGAAAAAGATCAAATTCAAAATAACTTTCCTGTAAAATCAAATGCCACCGAGCTTTTGTTTTTACAGCATATTTTAAAGTCTTTGAAAAACAATGGAAGATGTGCCATAGTAGTGCCTGAAGGAGTGCTTTTTCAAAATTCAAATGCCTTTGTGAGTGTAAAAAAAGACTTGCTAGAAAATTTTAATCTTGAATGTGTTTTAAGCTTGCCAAGTGGGGTGTTTTTGCCTTATAGTGCGGTAAAAACTAATGTGCTTTTTTTCTCTAAAGGACAAAGAAGTATTTGTGGTGAAAATGATGAAAGTGTATATTACTATGAGCTTGTGCCTCCTTTTAAATTGACCAAAAACAAACCTTTAGAATACACACATTTGCAAGAATTTTTAAAATGCTATAAAGAAAGAAAAATCACGGCTAATTCTTATTTGGTAAGTAAAAAAGAACTTGAAGAAAGAAATTATGATTTAAGTGCTAAAAACCCAAACGTAAAAGAAGAAAAAACTTTGCGTGAAGTAGAGGAAATTTTAAGCGAGTTAGAGCAAAATCAAAAACAAGCAAAAATGCTTTTTGAAAAAATTCAAAAAGCACTTGTTTAAGGCATAAAAATTATATCAACCAAATCATTTTCTTTTATATCATCATGTGCTATCATAAGTGCAGCTTTATGGTTAAGGTTGTTGATGATGGCACTTGAGCCTTGTTTTTTGCCTTTTAAATTGGCATAAATTTTTCCATCTTTAAATTCTACATTACAAGCTACAAATTCTAAATGCGAACTTTTTTTCTTATAGTCAGTATTTGCAAATGCTTTAAATACATAGTCTTTTTCTTGTAAAAGCCAAGCATTTAAAAGTTCTCTTACATATAAGTTAAACATCACCATAGCCGAGTATGGAAAACCCGGTAGAGCAAAGATGAATTTGTCTTCAAATTTGGCTATTTTGATGTGTTTGCCAGGTTTTACATCGACTTTGTCTATGATGACTTCATACTCTTTAACAGCTTGTTTTAAAAAGTCAAAATCCCCCATGGAAACCCCACCGGTGGTAACTAAAATATCACATGCATTAAGTGCTTGTTTTAAAACACTTGGGGTTTTTTGCATATCATCTTTTAAAAGTGGAAAAATTCTAGCTTCAGCACCAAGCTTTTTCGCCATATTAGCTATGGCTATATGGTTTGATGAGCGAATTTGTGCAGGGTGTTCTAAGCTTTCGCCTAAGTCTTTGATCTCACTTCCACTGCTTAACACGCCTATGATAGGTTTAGCAAAAACGCAAATATGAAAGTATCCAAGCTCGGCTAAAAGTGCTATCTCGCTATAGCCTAGTTTTGTGCCTTTAGTGAGTAAAATTTCACCCTCGGTGTAACTCTCACCCACCTTTCTCACAGCAAAGCCTTGAGGGACTTTTTCTTTGATGTAAACCACACCGTTTTTAACTTCTACTTTTTCCACGGGTACTAAGGTATCACAACCCTCACTCATTAAAGAACCTGTAAAGGTTTTAACACATTCTTTGCTTTGTATTTTAAAGCTTGGAAAAACTCCCGCAGGTACTTCGCCTATGATAGACAAAGCCTCATCTTGCTCGCTAAATTTGATCGCATAGCCATCCATAGAAGCTGTGGGAAATTGAGGGTTATTGGTAGAAGCTTTGATGTCTATGGCTAAAATTCTATCTAAGCACTGTGTTAAGGCGATGTTTTCTATCTTTTCGTATGCTTTTATATGCGAATGAAGTATATTTAAACTTTGATTATAAGAAGTTAGCATTTTTAGTCCTTAGTGCTTAAAATTCCTGCTCCTTGAAGTTTCAAAGAGCGTTCTTTAGCATAAATTTTTTCACCATTGATGATATCATATTTCCATATAGGTGCACTTGCTTTAAAATCTTCTACAAAATCGTTAATCAGCTTAAGTCCTAGTTTTCTTTGTTTGCTTAAAACCCCAGCAAAATAAGAACTCTCATGTACTTTTACCTCGCCGATAGAGTGAGCAAACATCAAGCTTACGTTTTCATTGGCAAGTTTTTGACACCATTTTTCAAACCAAGTTTTCAATAAAGGCTCATATATATCAAAGCTTAAAGCTTCGATTCCATCTTCAGCTCTCACTATACCGCAAAATGTGATCAAAGCTCCGCAGTTTTTGTCTTTAGCGTATTCATACCATCTAGCGTAAATGCTAGGAATTTCCAAAGATCCTTGATGTAATTCAAACATAACTTATCCTCCACAAACCGGCGGAAGTAAGCAGATTTTATCCCCATCTTTTAGGGTGGTTTCATCATCAAAAACCATTTCATCGTTTAAAGCAACTGCGCAAAGCTCAAGCCATTCTTTTAAGCTTTCATCTTGCCCTAAAATCACTTTTAATTCTTTTAAGCTTTTTACTTCTAGTTCTAAACTTTCTTTGTTGATTGGTCCTAGAAATTCAACTTTTACCATTTTTTTTACCTTTATTCTTTGATTTTTAAAATTCCCATCATTCCAAGATCTTCGTGTTCTAAAATGTGGCAGTGAAACATTCTAATGCCGGTGAAATTTTGGCTCATTCTTAGTCTTAGTTCTTCACCAGGTCTTACATTGATCGTATCTTGCAATGCTCTGAATTTTGCTTTTGTTATTTTACCTTTAAATTGAGAAGAAATGAGTTCAAATTGTGTTCCATGTATATGAAAAGGATGATCCATGTGAGAAGAGTTTTTTACCACCCATTCTTCTACCTCGTTTAATTTTGAAGTCAAATCCGTTCTATTCATATCAAATGTTTTACCATTGATCAAAAACATAGAGGCAAGACTTTGTTTGATTTCTTCTTCGCTTTTGTTGCTAATGCCATGCATTTGCATATGGTCTTCACTCATGATTACTTCTTTAAAGCTTGTAGCTTCTTTTAAAGGTGGAAATTCGCGTAGTTTTTCAGGTATGTTTTCTAAAGTTTTTTCCACTTTAAGATCAGCTAGTGTGAGTGTGTAAGGTTTTTCTTCGACAAGCATTTTGTCGCGGTTATAGTAGGTGCTTTCAAGTTTAAAATCACCCTTGCTTGCTTGGATTAGCACTTCTACTCTTGAAGCAGGACTTAAAAACAACTCATCTAATTCAATACCTTTTTCTATAAGTCCCCCATCAGTTCCCACTAAAATAAATTTAGCACCTTGAATGCGTAAATTTAAATACCTTGCCGCACATAGATTGTATATGCGAATTCTTTGCGCATCATCGATGGTGATTTTTGGTTTTAATTGCCCATTGATTAAGACTAAATTTCCTTCTCTACCATTAAGCCAGTCAAATAAATTATTATCAGGAATTTGTGCGTTTTTATCCAAGCGTAGGTCGCTAATCACCCAGTCTTGCTCTTGTAAATGCGACAATGCATCTTTTCTAGCTTTTACCACGAAAACTCCTGCTAAGCCTTTATAAACTTGCTTTGCTGTGGTGTAGTGTGGATGAGGATGGTACCAGTATGTTCCTGCTGAATTTTCTCCAAGTTTGAAACGGTAAATCTTTTCTCGACCAGGCATGATGGGATCATGTGGGTTGCCATCTTGTTCAGGTGGTATATCAAGTCCATGCCAGTGAATGGTTGTTGGCTCTTTTAGATTGTTTTTTACTAAAATTTCAACTGTATCACCCTCATAAACTTCGATTTTAGGTCCTGGTATGGAGCCATTATAGGTAAAACATTGGGTTTTTTTACCTTTGACAAGTTCTATTTGGCTTTCTTTGATTTCTATGCTAGATCTAAAGAAATTTTTCTTTGTGCTTGTGTTTTTTAAAAGTTTTAATTTTGCCAATGCTTCTTCGCTAGGAAAGTCTTTTGCATCGAGTAGTTGAATGTTTGGATCTTCTAGCTTGATAAAAGAAGTATCGACCTTGTGAGTTTTTTTTGCTGTATGATGTGAATGCATATCATGATGAGAGTGATCACCCATTGCATAGGCACTGCTAATACTTGCTAAACCTAAAGCATTCCATTTTAAAAATAATCTTCTATTCATTAAATTTTGCCTTAAATAATTTTTGGGTTTAGATTTTGATTATAGCTATTGTTTGATTAATGATTGTAAATTGTAAAAACTAGATATAATTTTATATAAAATTGATGTGTAAATTTAATTATATTAAGGAAAAACAATGTTAATCCAAAATCATCTAGATAAAAATTTTCAAACTCCTGCTTATATTTTAGAAGAAGACAAACTTAGAAAAAATTGTGAACTTTTGGCTAAAGTGAGTGAAGAAAGTGGCGCAAAAGTTTTACTTGCTCTCAAAGGATTTGCGTTTTCAGGTGCTATGGATATAGTGGGCGAGTACTTATCAGGCTGTACTTGTAGCGGGCTTTGGGAGGCTAAATTTGCTAAAGAATACATGGATAAAGAAATTCATACTTTCTCTCCTGCTTTTAAAGATGATGAAATAGATGAAATCATCAATCTTTCACACCATATTGTATTTAATTCTTTTAATCAGTTTAAAAAATTTAAAGATAAAGCAAGTAAAAAGTCTCTTGGTTTGCGTTGTAATCCAGAGCTTTCAGTGGCTCCAAAAGAACTTTATAATCCTTGTGGTAGATTTTCAAGGTTAGGAATTCGCGCAGTTGATTTTGAAAATGAAGACTTAAGTGCTTTAAGTGGGCTTCATTTTCATGCTTTGTGTGAAGAAAGTGCGCATTCTTTAGAGCTTGTGTTAAATGCTTTTGAAGCTAAATTTTCACAATTTATTAAAAATATGAAATGGATTAACTTTGGCGGGGGACATCACATCACAAAAGCGGGTTATGATGTGCAAAAGCTGATTGATCTTTGTAAAAAATTTAGCGATAAATACGGAGTGCAAGTGTATCTTGAGCCAGGTGAAGCTATAGGTTGGCAGTGTGGGACTTTAGTTGCAAGTGTTGTTGATATCGTGGAAAATGAGAAAAAAATAGCTATTTTAGATACTTCAAGTGAAGCTCATATGCCAGATACTATCATCATGCCTTATACTAGTGAAGTTTTAAATGCTAGAATTTTATCAAGTCGCGATGGGGAAAAATATAGCGAGTTAAAAGAAAATGAATTTGCTTATTTGCTTGGTGGCAATACTTGCTTAGCAGGAGATATCATGGGCGAATACGCTTTTGATCAAGAGTTAAAAATAGGGCAAAAAATTGTATTTTTGGATCAAATTCATTATTCTATAGTGAAAAATACTACATTTAATGGAGTAAGACTTCCAAATTTAATGCTTTTGGATAAAAATGAAAAATTATCCATGGTGAGAGAATTTGGCTATGAGAATTATTCAAAAAGAAACTAAAAAATGAGTTTTTTTGTAGTTTTTTAGAAATTTATGTTTTTTAAATAAAACTTTTTTTAAAATAAAAACGGAAACTGAAATTTAACAAAACTACAACGATAATGTTTGTAATATTTAGGAGTATTTATGCATAGAGTTATACTAGCTCTTTTGGCCTGTTTTAGCTTTCTATTTGCTCAAGAAAATTTTGAAGTTAAAAACACTCAAATTTGGGATGTGCAAAGAGTGATGAATATAGAAAGTTATCAAAATTTTGGTGCTTTGTGGACTAAGCTACAAGGTGAATACATCGCAAGTGCTGTTTTGATCATACTCATTGCTGTGATCTCGGCTTTTGCATTGCATTATATGGTAATTGGTCCTAAGAAATTCTCTCATGATGGTAAGAAAATTTATGCTTTTTCGGTCTTTGAAAGATTGTTTCACTTTGTAGCAGCGATCTCTTGGATCATTCTTGTGCCAACGGGTCTTATTATGATTTTTGGATCGTACTTTGGCGGAGGATTTTTTGTAAGATTATGTAAAAATTTACATGGTATCGCAACGATTTTATTTATCATTTCTATCATTCCTATGTTTTTATGCTGGATCAAAAGAATGCTTCCTGCAAGTTATGATTTAAAATGGATGATGATAGTTGGAGGGTATTTAAGCAAAGAGAAAAAACCTGTACCTGCGGGTAAATTTAACTTTGGTCAAAAGTCATGGTATTATATCGCTGTATTTGGTGGCTTTTTGATGATCACTACGGGTGCTTTTATGTTTTTCCTTGATTTTAATTCTACTTCGTTGCAGTCTATTTTTGGAATTTCTCATATAGATATTTTAAGAGCTTCTGCTATTATTCATAATATTTTGGGAATTTTATGTGCAGTGTTTTTTGCTATTCATATTTATATGGCTGTATTTGCGATCAAAGGAAGTATTCACTCGATGATTAGTGGATATAAAGAAGAAGAAGAAGTTTATATTTTGCATTCTTATTGGTATAAAGAGTTAAGCGATAAAAAACAAATCAATCCTTCTTTTACTTATGATTCTAAAACAAAAATTTAAAATCTCTTGATTTTTTTAAATTTTCCTTGTTATAATCAGATAAAAATAACAAGGAAAATTATATGATACAAGATATCGATCTTTCTCGTAAGTATTTTTACGAATTTTTCTCCAAAGCTTTTAATTTTATCGATGAAGAAGAATTTGAAATTTGGCATAAGCAAGTTTTAGCCTTAGCCCAAAGTCCTTTAGATGAAAGTTTAAAGCCTGATTTTGAAAAGTTGTGTGCATGTGATTTTGCAAGCTTTAAAGAAGAGCAAAACAGCGTGTTTTTTGATTTTTCTTATGTAAATGTACCTATTAGTGCTTCCTTTTATGATGAGGGTAGAGATGATGGTAAAATGAAGCTTCAAGCCTGTGAGATCATTAGAAAAACAAAATTTAGAAAAAAAGAAGAATGCAGACAAAGCGAAGATGAATTTGGATTTTTATTTGCTTTTATGGCAAGTATTATTGAACATGACTTAAAAGTTGCACAACAATTGTTTCGTTTTGTGATCAATCCTGTGGTAGATGAATTTATAGAAAAACTACAAATTCATAAAAATTCAAATTTTTATATTGCTATTGCCAATATTATGAAAGTATTTTTTGTGAGTGAAAGGGCTTACTTAGAAGTACAAGCACCTGTAAAAAAAGAAGGTAAAAGTATCGCAGATGAAGCACTACAAAGACTTCCTTATGAACCAAGACTTCCGACTAAATTTAGCAAAACTAATATCGAGGAATTAAGCAAGCTATAATTTTAATATGTATTTTGTTACCAAAATACATATTATCAAAATCATCTTTTTATGAAAACGGAAATTAAATAAAATCTTAAGTGAAAATATGCAAAAGTTATGATGTTTAAGTGTGTAAATACTTTAAAAATAAGTATTTATAGTTATTCTTTACTTTTATTTCAAAGGAGAGAACATGGAAGCTAACCAAAGAAGAGATTTTCTTAAAAAATCTTTGAAAATTGGTGCTTTAGGGGTAGTTGCCGGAGCGAGCGTAAATGCTTTAGCTAAGGATGATTACCAAGAGCAAAATACAGTAGTTTTGGGAAAAAGCACTAAAAAAGAAGTGCTTTATAAAAAAACTATGCATTGGGAAAAATACTACAAAATAGCTTATTAATAAGAAAGGAAGAAGATGGCATTAGCAAGAAGAAATTTTCTTAAGCTTGCTGGTATTGCTGGTCTTGGAAGTGCAGCTTTTGGTAGTGATAACAAAGCTATTAGAAATGCGAGCGAACAAGAAGTAGCAAATCCTTATCCAGATTCAAAGATTGTAAGAACAATCTGTAGTATCTGTAGTGCAGGCTGCGGGATTAAGGCTGAAGTTCAAGATGGGGTTTGGGTGCGTCAAGAAAACGCTATAGAACATCCTATTTCTCAAGGATCACACTGCTGTAAAGGGATAGATCAAATCGATCTTACTAAATCAAAACAGCGTATAAAATATCCTATGAAAAAAGAAAACGGCAAATGGGTGCGTTTAACTTGGGAGCAAGCGATCAACGAAATCGGTGATAAAATGCTTGAAATCCGTAAAGAAAATGGACCTGATAGCGTTATGTTCTTAGGTTCGGCAAAGTTTAACAATCAACAAGCTTATTATTTTAGAAAATTTGCAGCATTTTGGGGTACTAATAATATAGACCACGTTGCTAGAATTTGACACAGCGCAACAGTCGCCGGTGTGGCGAATACATGGGGTTATGGCGCTATGACAAATCATTTTGGTGATGTGACTAAACACTCAAAAATGATGATTATTTTTGGTGCAAATACCGCAGTGGCAAATCCTATCGGGTTTAAACACTTATTGCAAGCTAAAGATCGCAATAATGCTAAATTAGTAGTTGTAGATCCTGTATTTACAAAAACAGCAGTGCATGCTGATGAATACGTGAGAATTCGTCCAGGTACAGATATAGCTTTAGTTTATGGTATGCTTCATTTGATCTTTAAAAATGGTTGGGAAGATAAAGAATTAATCAAAACTAGAACTTATGGTGTTGAAGAAATTAAAGCAGAAGCTGCTAAGTGGACACCAGATGTGGTTGAAGATGTAACAGGTGTTCCAGCGGCTCAACTTGAAAAAATCACAAAAATGCTAGCTACAATCAAACCGGCTACATTATTTTGGGCTTTGGGTATTACTCAACACTCAGTAGGTAGTTCTAATACAAGAATTTTGGCTATTTTACAACTTGTTCTTGGTAATATAGGTAAGCCTGGTGCAGGTACTAACATCATTAGAGGGCATGATAATGTTCAAGGTGCTACTGATATGGGGTGTTTGGCAGATACTTTACCAGCTTATTATGGTTTAGGTGATGATGCGTGGAATCACTTTTCAAATTTTTGGAATGTAGATAGAGAATACTTAAATTCAAGATTTTATTCTAAAGAATGGATGCATGAAAAAGGTTTCTCACTTGCAAAATGGTGGCAAGGTGTTTTACACGAAGAAAAAACCTACTCAAATTCTCCAATCCGTGTGCTTTGGGTACAAGGAACAGGTATCACCTCTATGGCGCATACCGTAAAAATTCAAGAAGCGCTTAAAAAGCTTGATATGATCGTAATCGCTGAACCTTTTGTTAATGAGGTTGCGGTTTTAGCAGATCGTCCAGATGGTATTTATATCATTCCTGCTTCAACTCAGTTTGAAACAGAAGGTTATGTAACAGCAACTAACCGTGCTATGCAGTGGCGTTCTCAAGTAGTAAAACCAATCTATGAAAGCAAAGAAGATCAAGAGATCATGTTTGCATTTGCAAAGAAATTTGGCTTCTATAAAGAATACACTCGTGGTATGAAAATGGAATTAAAAGATCATAAGCTTGTACAAACAAGAGATGATAATGATGATAATTTTGTATGGCCTGATGATGCTACAAGAGAGATGAGTAATGGTCTTTTGAGTATAGGTTTAAGAGGTATTTCTGCTGAACGTTTAAGAAAACATCAGCAAAATTGGGAGCATTTTGATCCTGATACGCAAAGAGGTCTTGGCGGTGATGTTAAAGGTGAATACTATGGTTTACCTTGGCCTTGTTGGGATAAACAACACCCAGGAACTTCTATCATGTGGAATACTGACATTCCTTACGAGGAAGGTGGGATGGGCTTTAGAAATCGTTTTGGTTTGGAGCATGATGGGCATTCTCAGCTTGCAGATGATAGCTTTACACCAAAAGGTTGTAAGGTAAAAGGTGGATATCCACAAATTACTAAAGAAAATATCGAAAAAGTATTCAATATCAAATTAAGTGATAGTGAAAAAGAATTAATGGGTGCTAGCTGGAGTACAGACATTTCAGGTATCATCTTAGAAAAATGTAGAGAAAAAAGTGCTTGTTGTTTAGGTAATGCAAGAGCTAGAATGAAGGTTTGGGAATTTGCCGATCCAATCCCACTACATAGAGAACCTTTACATTCACCACGCTGGGATTTGGTTAAAAAATATCCTACTTGGGGTGATCAAGCGAAAAACTTTAGGGTTGAAAGTAAATTTATTAGCGAACAACAAAAGAAAGACTGGAGCAAAGAATTCCCAACCATTATCTCAAGTATGCGTTTAGTGAATTTAAGTGGTGCGGGTATGCTTGAAAGAACAAGCAAATATCTTGCAGCAATTACTCCTGAAATGTTTGCAAATGTACACCCAGAACTTGCTTTAAAATACGGCATAAATGATGGAGATATGATGTGGATCCATTCACCACAAGGCACTAAGATCAAAGTTAAATGTGTGCATAATCACTCTGTAACACCGGATAGAATTTGCTTGCCTTATAACTTTGCAGGTATTATGCAAGGTGTGGATTTAAGTTATAACTATCCAGAAGGTACTAAACCTTATACCATAGGTGAAAGTTCTAATACAGTTACAAACTATGGTTTTGATATTAACACGCAAATTTCTGAATTTAACGCAGGACTTTGCAGACTTGAGAAAGCGTAAGGGGTAAGTCATGGCTAGAATGAAATTTTATGTAGATAATAATCGTTGTATTTCTTGCTTTGCTTGCCAAGTAGCTTGCTCAAGTGCGCATGAGGTACCAGTGGGGATCAACAGAAGAAAGGTTATCACTTTAAATGAGGGTATAGAAGGCAAAGAGTTTTCAACAACTCTTGCTTGTCAGCACTGTACTGATGCACCATGTGAACAAGTTTGTCCTGTTAAATGCTTTTATATTAGAGCTGATGGTATTGTTTTACATGATAAAAAAACCTGCATAGGTTGTGGGTATTGTCTTTATGCTTGTCCTTTTGGTGCGCCACAGTTCCCAAGAGATGGTGCATTTGGTATTAAAGGAGAGATGGATAAATGTACGATGTGTGCAGGTGGTCCAGAGCCTACAAACTCTCATGAAGAAAGAGAACTCTATGGACAAAACCGTATAGCAGAAGGTAAAGTACCTATGTGTGCTGCGGTTTGTTCTACCAATGCACTTTTAGTTGGTGATGCAGCTGAAGTAAGTGCAATGTATAGAAAAAGAGTAATGCTTAAAGGACAAAATTTAGGACTTGATGCAAAATAATAAAAAGGGTGTATAATCACCCTTTTTTACTACTTCTTATTCAAGGTTAATTCATGGAAGAACTCACTTTGCAAATTCAAAAAAATCTTGATAACAATAAACTTTCTTGCAAAAAAGCATTAGAGCTTTTAAAGTGCTATCCTAAAGAAGATTTTCAAAATACGATTAAAGATTTAAATGTAAAAATTTCAGATTGTGAGCTAGGGCAGTTTGGAAAGCTTGATAAAAATATCGCTAAGAGTGAAATTTTAGAATGCTTAGAAGCAAAACTAGACCAAAAACGCAAAATATCTTGCAAAGATGCTTTAGAGTGTGCTAGAAATTTCAATATAGCTGATGTTAGAGCCACACTAAAAACATATAAAATTGATGTAAAATACTGCGAACTTGGGTGTTTTGAAGAAAAAAAAGGAAAAAAATTTCATATCAAAAGTAAAATATGGATAGAAAATCCAGATGGAGAATTGCTCTTTGGTAAAGGCAAAACAGATATTTTGGAGCTAGTGGGAGAGTGTGGGAGTATTTCTCAAGCAGCTAAACAATTAGGGATTAACTATAAAAAAGCATGGCTTTATATACAGGATTTAGAAAAAAATATGAAAGAGGAATTACTCATTGCAAAAAAAGGAAGAGGAAGTGAGGCTGGTAGTAGACTTACTCCAAGGGCATATGAGTTGATCCAAAATTTTAAGATTTTACAACAAGATGTAGAAGAATATACCAATAAAAGATTTAAAGAGCTATTTTTTAAGAAAAATCAAGAAAAAGACAAAACTTAATTTGAATGCAAGTTATAAAAATATATTATTAGTAAAAAAGGTAAAAAAATGAAAATTGATTGTAGAGATTTAGCGTGCCCACGCCCTGTAATAGAAACAAAAAAAGCCTTAGAAGAGCTAAAAGAAAATGAAAATTTAGAAATTCTTTTAAATTCCCAAGCTTCTAAAGAAAATGTAATGAGATTTTTAAAATCTTTAAATTTGGATTTTGATGTTAAAGATTTAAATGATGAGAGTATTATTTGCGTTGCGAATGGTTTTGAGCCAACACAAGGACAAGATGAGAGTATTCAAGAATATAATGTTTTATTTTTAAAAAGTGATAAAGTAGGCGAGGGAGAGTTGGGTAAAAATTTAATGCAAGGCTTTTTAAAAACGCTAAAAGATTTACCCAATAGACCTCAAAAAATTTTATGTGTAAATGAAAGTGTTTTGATTAATGTAGATAGTTCGCATTTGGCATTTGAAGCGATGAGAGAACTTGAGAATTTAGGGGTTGAAATTTATAGCTGTGGAGCATGTTTAGAATTTTTTGGTAAAAGCAATGCACTAAAAATAGGGAAAATAGGTAATGCCTATGAAATTTTAAATGAACTTTTTGGAAAGGCAAAGATTATATCTTTATGATATATAAAAATCAAAAACTAACACAATATGTAAAAGCTGCAGGTTGAGCTGCTAAAATAGACTCGTTGGGTCTTGACAAAATTCTTAGCATACTAAAACCGCATGAAAATGTTTTAAGTGGTATCGTTAATAACGAAGATGCAAGTATTTATAAACTAAATGATGAGCTTGCATTAGTTCAAACACTTGATTTTATCACGCCTGTGGTAGATAGTGCATATCATTTTGGCGCAATTGCTGCTGCAAATGCTTTAAGCGATGTATTTGCCATGGGTGCAGAAGTGATTAATGCTTTAAATATTGTAGGTTTTGATACTTGTCATTTTAGCAATGATGTATTGTTGGAAGTGTTAGAAGGTGCAAGAGCTAAGGTTGAAGAAGCTGGTGCGGTATTAGTAGGTGGACACACCATAGAAAATCATGAATTCATTTTTGGCTTAAGTGTAACAGGAGTAGTGCATCCGAAAAAATTTATAGCCAATAATGGTGCAAAAGATGGCGATGTGATCTTGTTAACTAAGCCTTTGGGCAGTGGTATCATTAGCACTGCTATAAAGGCTGGTTTATTGGAAGATGAGAAGATTTTAAAAGCAGTAGAGCATATGAGTTTTTTAAATGTATATGCAAGTCGTATTTTAAAAGAATTTAAAAGCCTTAGTGCTTTGAGCGATGTGACAGGTTTTGGGCTTTTAGGGCATTTAAAAGAAATGCTTAATAAAACCATTATGATAAAAATATACAAAAGCGAAATTCCACTTATGGAAGGAGTTTTGCCAATGGCAAATATGGGTATTATCCCAGAAGGTGCTTATAAAAACAAAGAGAGTTTAAAAACCTGGGTAGATAATTCACAAGAAAAAGATGAGGATATCGTTTACTTTGATCCTCAAACTTCAGGAGGACTTTTGGCTGCTATGAGTGAAAAAGACGCCAATGAAGCTTTAAAAATCTTGAAAGACCACGGTATAACAGCAAAAATTATCGCACAGTGTGTAAAAAATACCCATAATTATTTATTATTACGCTAATATTTTATTTTAAAAATCATTTTTTTGTTTATAATTGTTACTTTTTTACACTTATAATTAAATTATTTATAAATAAGCGAAAGATTTTTTGAGTATTTTTGTATCATAGAATTATGTTAACTAACAAATGGAGGAAAGAATGGTACAAAAATCTTTGCAATTAGCTGAAGAATTACAAAGAAAGATAGAAAGTAATATCTCTCAAAGTGAAAAAGAATTTCACGCAAAAATGCAAAAACTTTTAAATAACCCTAAAAACAAAGTAATGTTGATCGAACTTTTAGATCGTTCTTTTAGATGTAAAGACAAAAGTGCTAGTTTTGAGCTGATAGAACACACTTTAAATAAATATGGTATAGCAGATTTTTTCAGTGCTTTTGAAAAATTTTTACTTTTTTCATTTTTAAATTTTGGAAAATTTGCCCCAACACTTAGTGTGCCATTTTTCATCAAGCATTTAAGAGAAGATACTAAAGCGATGGTTTTAGATGCAAATCCTAGCGTTTTAGAACCTCATATGCGTAAAAGAAAAGATGAAGATAAAATTACTTTAAATGTTAATTTAATCGGCGAAGAAGTTTTAGGTGAAGCCGAAAGTGCTTTTAGAATGAAAAAATACGAAGAAGCTTTAAAAACTAGTTATATTACCTATATATCTATTAAGATTACTACTATTTTTTCTCAAATCAATATCATTGACTTTGAATACTCTAAAGATGAGATTGTAAAAAGATTAGACAAATTATACGCATTAGCTTTAGAAGAAGAAAAAAAGCAAGGTGTATCTAAATTTATCAACCTTGATATGGAAGAATTTAGAGATTTAGAGCTAACAGTAGAAGCTTTCATGGAAAGTGTTTCAAAATACGATATTAAAGCTGGGATTGTTTTGCAAGCTTATTTGCCTGATTCTTATGAGTATTTGAAAAAACTTTTTGCTTTTTCAAAAGAGAGGGTTTTAAAGGGTATGAAGCCTATAAAAATCCGCTTTGTAAAAGGAGCAAATATGGAAAGTGAAGAAACCATAGCTTCGCAAAGAGGTTGGGCACTTCCTACTTTTTATAAAAAAATCGACACTGATAGTAACTATAAAAAAATGCTTGATTTTGTACTAGATGGCGATAATTATAAATACATTAATATAGGTATAGCAAGTCACAATTTATTTGAAATAGCTTATGCTTATACTCGAATTTCACAAGCTGGAGCTTTATCATCGTTTACTTTTGAAATGCTAGAAGGTATGAGCTTACAATGCTCTTATGAGCTTTCTAAAATGCATGATCTTATACTTTATGCGCCAGTTTGTGATGAAGCGCATTTTAATAATGCTATTGCATATTTGGTAAGAAGACTTGATGAAAATACTAGTGAAGATAACTTCATGCGATATTTTTTCAATCTTAAGATTAATGATACAAATTGGCACAAACAAAAAGAATTATTTATCAAGTCTTTAGAGGGTGTTGCTAGTTTAGATAATTCTACTCATAGAACTCAAGATAGAAACAACGAGGTTAAGGCTATAAGTTCTTATGAGAGCAAAGAATTTAAAAATGAAGCTGACACTGATTTTATCTTAAAAGCTAATAGAGAATGGGCTAAAGCAATACGCACTCGATATGAAAATTTAGAAAATTATGATGTTTATCCAGTTGCTAAAGATGAAATTAAAAATGAAACACTACAAGTGATAGAAGTAAAAGATAAAATCAATAATCGCACCATAGGTAAAGCACATCTTGCAGGCCAAGCAGAGATTAAATACGCTTTAGATGTAGCTAAGAGTTCAAATTTTAGCGAATTAAGTCACGATGAAATTTATAAAATTCTAGCAAAAACTGCCCAACTTGTTAGAGACCGTAGGGGTGATTTGATAGGCATAGCAGCTTTAGAAGTAGGAAAAACTTTCTTAGAAATTGATCCTGAGGTTAGTGAGGCTATAGACTTTTTAGAGTTTTATCCACACTCTTTGGAAAAACTAAAAGAGCAAAACCCTAATACAACTTTTAAAGCAAAAGGCATAGGTGTGGTGATTGCGCCATGGAATTTTCCGGTGGGTATTTCAGTAGGAACTATAGCAGCGCCTTTGGCTGCAGGAAATAGAGTGATTTATAAGCCATCATCTTTATCAATGCTAACAGGTTATATGCTTTGTAAGTGTTTTTGGGATGCAGGAATTCCAAAAGATGCTTTGATTTTCTTGCCTGCTAAAGGAAGTGATATATCAAAATACTTGCTTATTGATCAAAGCGTGAAATTTTCAGTATTAACCGGTGGAGAAGAAACCGCTTATGCAATGCTTAAAGCAAATCCAACTTTACTTTTAAGCGCTGAAACAGGTGGTAAAAATGCAACTATTGTTTCTAAATTTGCTGATCGTGATAGTGCGATTAAAAACATCATTCATTCAGCATTTTCAAATTCGGGTCAAAAATGTTCTGCAACTTCACTGCTTGTTTTAGAAGAAGAAGTTTATAATGATGAAGAGTTTAAAAAGACTTTAGTCGATGCTGCTAGCTCTATGGCAGTAGGGAATCCTTTTGTATTTAAAAATAAACTCGGTGCTTTAGTAGATAAACCAGATGTGAAACTACAAAAAGCGTTAGATGAGTTAGCTCCATATGAAAGTTGGGCTTTAAAACCTAAATTTATAGATGATAATCCTTATCTTTTAACTCCGGGGATTAAATATGGAACCAAAAAAGGTGATTTCACACATATGAATGAACTTTTTGCGCCAATTTTAACTGTAATGAAAGCAAAAGATTTAAAAGAAGCTATTGAGATAGTTAATTCAACTGGTTATGGCCTTACGGCGGGATTTGAGAGTTTAGATGAGAGAGAATGGGAGTATTTTCACACTCATATAGAAGCGGGAAATATTTATATTAACAAACCAACAACAGGCGCTATAGTTCTTAGACAACCTTTTGGTGGTATAAAAAAATCAGCTATTGGTTTTGGTAGAAAGGTTGGAATTTACAACTATATTACGCAGTTTATGGATATAGAGCAAAGTCAAGCTGATCAAAATGTGTTAGAGAATGAGTTGGTTTCAAAGATAAACGCATTAAGTCTTGATTTAAATGAAAAAGACAAAGCAGATTTTGAAATCATCAAAGCTATGGCTAAAAGTTATGTTTATCATGCAAAACATGAATTTGCAAGCGTAAAAGACTATGTGAATATAAGAGGAGAGGATAATCTTTTCTCATATACAAAAGTAAAAAATATTGCCTATAGGGTGCATAAAGATGACAGTTTAAAAGATATGCTAGGGGTGATTTTAGCAGCAAGTGTGTTAAATATTGATCTTATTTTTAGTTATGATGAACATGAAAAAATAGATCTTGTGCAAAAGGTTAATCAAAAAATCAGCTCAAAAACTTTATTTCTTAAAGAAAGTAGAGAAAATTTCATTAGTAAAATGGCTAATTATGAAAGAATTCGTTATTTTGGACCTCAAGATGTAAATGATGCAATTTTCATAAAAGCTGCTAGTTGTGCAAAAATCATCGCTAATGCTAAACCTTTGATGAATGGTCGTTTTGAGTTGCTTTTATATCACAATGAAAAAGCTCTAAGTATATCTTTCCACCGCTATGGAAATTTAGGCATTCGTGCTTTAAAATAAAAAGGAGAAAAAATGGAGGTTGTACACATTAATACGCAAATTGCGATTATGTTTGTCGCGTATTCAGCATTAATGCTTTTTATTGGATTTTATTTTTATAAGCAAAATAAAAATTCAGAAGATTATTTCTTAGGTGGTCGTTCCATGGGGCCGGTAGTTTCAGCACTGAGTGCTGGAGCTTCT
This sequence comes from Campylobacter sp. P255, assembly GCF_003627915.1. NCBI lineage: Bacteria > Pseudomonadati > Campylobacterota > Epsilonproteobacteria > Campylobacterales > Campylobacteraceae > Campylobacter > Campylobacter sp. P255. The sequence continues at coordinate 72,508 of NZ_NREN01000003.1, read as the reverse complement.
GATATGAGTGGTTGGCTTTTAATGGGTTTGCCAGGGGCTTTATATGTAAGTGGATTGGCAGATAGTTATGTGGCAATAGGACTTAGCATAGGGGCTTTTTTAAATTGGGCTTTTGTGGCAAAAAGACTTAGAATTTATACAAGTGTGATTGCAAATTCTATTACAATTCCTGATTATTTTGAAACAAGATTTGATGATGATAAACATATATTAAGGGTGGTTTGTGCGATTGTTATTTTGGTGTTTTTTACCTTTTATGTTTCTTCAGGACTTGTAGGAGGAGCAAAGCTTTTTGAAGCAACCTTTGGAATTCAGTATGATTACGCACTTACTACAGGAACTGTGATTATAGTAGCATATACATTTTTAGGTGGATATAAAGCAGTTTGCTGGACGGATTTGATTCAAGGTTTGTTGATGATGGGTGCTTTGATTGTGGTGCCTATTGTGATGGTTTATCATTTAGGTGGTATTGAAGAAGCTATGAATATAGTAAGACAAATCAAACCAAACACCTTTTCTATGGGTGAGGGGTTAAGCTTTTTAGGAATTATATCAGCACTTTCATGGGGGCTTGGATATTTTGGTCAACCTCATATTTTAGTACGCTTTATGTCGATAAGATCAACTAAAGATATTCCGACTGCAACTTTTGTGGGAATTTCTTGGATGGTTATTTCTTTGCTTGGGGCTTGTTTTATAGGTATTTTAGGCATAGCTTATGTAAGTAAGTTTGAACTTAGTTTGCAAGACCCTGAAAAGATTTTCATAGTGATGTCACAATTGCTTTTTAATCCTTGGATAGCAGGTATTTTACTTAGTGCTATTTTAGCAGCTATTATGAGTACAGCAAGTTCGCAATTACTTGTTTCAAGTTCAACCATAGCAGAGGATTTTTATAAAAGAATTTTCAATAAAGAAGCATCAAATAAAACTGTAATGAATCTAGGTAGATTTGGGGTTTTGGCTGTTGCTGTGATAGCTTTTATCATCTCTACAGATAAAAATTCAAGTGTATTGAGTATAGTAGCTTATGCTTGGGCGGGTTTTGGTGCAAGCTTTGGTTCTGTTATGGTCTTTTCTTTGTTTTGGTCAAGAATGACTAGATATGCTGCGATTGCAGGTATGATTACCGGTGCAGTTGTGGTAGTGGTATATAAAAATTTCTTAGCAGAGTGGCTTGATTTTCCTATTTATGAAATTATCCCAGGATTTTTAGCTGCTTCTATTGTGATTATCTTAGTGAGTTTATTCACAAAGGTACGCCCAGGAACTAAAGCAGCTTATGAAACAATGTTAAAACATCTTTAATGGTATTCTCGCATTTTGCGAGAATACTTTATGAAAAAAGATTAATCAAATAAGTATTTAAAGGTATCGCAACGATGTCAATTAAAACCGCACCACATAATGGAACAATCAAAAAAGCTTGTCTAGAAACTAGATTGTATCTAGAGCAAACAGCATTCATATTTGCTACCGCATTTGGTGTAGCACCTAAACCATGCCCCATCAATCCTGCACACATAATTGCACTGTCGTAATTTTTCCCGCATAATCTAAAAACTACAAAAACCGCAAAAAGCAATAAAGCTAAAACCTGTACAAGTAAAGTGATAAAAAGAGGCATAGCAACGGTACTAAGTTCGTTTATTTTTAAACTCATCATAGCCATAGTTAAAAAGATACCAAGGCTAAGTTCACTTATAGTGTCTATGGTGTATTGATTTAGCTTGAAAAGATTAAAAACATCATTGATATTTCTGGTGATAATTGCAATAAGCATAGCACCAACATAACTTGGTAAAGAATAGCCGCTATATTGTGTAAATTTTGAGCTTAAGAAAAACCCAACGCACATAATACATAAGATCAAAAATAATGATTTTAAAAAATCTTTATAACTAGCAATACGAATTTCATGTTTTAAAGGATCAACATCTTTGATATCTTGATTGGTTGTGATGGTTAGTTGGTGTTTACTGATGAGGTATTTTGCCACAGGGCCTCCAAGTAAGGAGCCAGAAATCAAGCCAAAAGTAGCTGCTGCTATTGCTAAAACCTTGGCATTATTAAGATCGCTTATTTCTTCAACCATACCTCCAAAAGCTATGGCATTTCCATGACCTCCTTCTAAAGAAACAGCACCGCATAAAATTCCATATAATTTGTTTAAATCAAACAAACTCATCATAGAAATACCAATAAAATTTTGCATTAAAGCCATAAACCAACAACACCCAAGATAGATCAAGAGAATTTTTCCACCTACTTTTAAAAGCTTAAAACTACCGCTTAGTCCTATCACGGTAAAAAAAGCTACCATTAATGGTATTTGTAAACTTGTATCAAATTTAACTTCTATGTTGGCAAAACTCAAAAACCAAATAAGCAAACTTACTAAAAAGCCACCTATAACCGGTGCAGGAATGCAAAATTTTTCTAAAATTAAAAGATGTTTTTTTAGATACATTCCAAACAATAAAACCCCAATGCTAATAGCCAATACACTTAAACTATCAAAACTCATACAACATCCTTTCTTAGTAGTAAATATGCCAAATACGCAGCAACTTTTGCTGTGTGGTTGTCTATATCAAAGTGAGGGTTAAATTCACAAATATCTGCTAGAAAAACTTTTTTACTTTCAAAAATTACTTTCAGTGGTTGTAAAATTTCTTTTAAACTTATACCAAAAACAGCAGGAGCACTTACTGCAGGTGCTATACTTTGTGAAAATACATCCATGTCTATTGTGAGATAAATCACTTCATTTTGTTTTAAGAACTCTTTTATAGCTTTTATAGAATTTTCAAATTCATGATCTAGTATATAATCTGCTTGCATATTTTTCATGGTTTGAAAAAGTGCTTTTGTATTGGATAGCTGACTTGCACCCAAACAAAGATAGGAAAAATGATAATTATTTTCTTTTGCATATTCATAGGCTTTATAAAAAGAATTTCCTGAAGTGTGTAAATTTTGTTTTCTTACATCAAAATGTGCATCAAAGTTGATAACTCCTACTTGCTTTTTATAATCTAAAAGTGCTTTTATAGGCGCTAAAGAAGTTTCATGTCCACCGCCTAAAATCACGCCATAATGTTGGTTGTGTAAAATTTCTAAACACTTATTATAAAGCATATCATCGCCTAGTTCAAGACAGTCAAAACCTTCAATATCCCCCAAATCATCAAAGTTAAAATCATCATGAACGGCAAAATTTGTCATATTTTTTCTTATGATTTTTGGAGCTAATTCACTTCCAATCCTGCCATGATTTCTTTCTACACCTAACGAGGAGCAAAAACCTAGCAATTTGTTGTTAGATTGAGAGTTTAAACACTTAAATAATCTTTGGTGTATTAACTCATTGCCATCATCTCTACCTTTCCACATATATCCTCCTTTCTTGCTTGTTTATTTTAATATAGGACTAATTTTTAAATATATTTGTTTTTTAAAAAACTTGTATGTATTTTTGTGTATTTTGGTAGCATTGATTTTTTTATTAAATATTCTTTTGGTAACAATAAATGTTTGGTAGGCCTTTAAAATCAGCTTTTGTTTTACATAGAGTCAAAAAAAGTTTTAAGTTTGCTTTTAAGATAAGGAATTACCATATATATAATTTACAACCAAAAGGAGAATCATGCAAAAAAATAATCAAAGAACTTATGATTTATTTTTAATCATCACATCTATTTTGGCCGTATTTTTAGTGATCGCTATATTGCTTGCAAATCCTAGTAAAGCTTTAGAAGTAGCAAATTTTCTTTTTAGTAAACTAACTCATACTTTTGGATCTTTTGTACAGCTTTTTGAGTTTATTTGTGTGGTATTTGTAATTTACTTGGCTTTTTCTAAAATAGGTAATATCAAATTAGGCGATGGAGAAAATCCTTACTCCAATACAGCTTGGATTTTTATGTTTATTTGTGCAGGTCTTGGTTCTGCTACTATGTATTGGGCATTTATGGAGTGGGCGTATTATTATCTAGCACCTGGTTTAAACATTACACCACAATCAGCAGAAGCTTTAAGAAGTGCAACCTCTTTTGTTTATTTGCATTGGGGGATTACTCCTTGGTCTGTGTATGCTTTAAGTTCTATAGCAATGTGTTTTCATTTTTATATTTTAAAAAATAAAAATCTTAAAATTTCAAGCTTGATAGCAAATATTTTACATATTAAGCAAAGCGCAGTACTTGATAAAATCATTGATGTTGTGTTTTTATTTAGCACTTTTGGTGGGCTTGTGCTTACTACTACTTTGTCTATTATAACTATTAGTGCGGGAATTTCTGGAATTTTTGGTGTTAGTGATGATTTTTATTTAAAATTTATACTTCTTGCTAGTATTACGGCTGTGTTTACTTTTTCAAGTTTTGTAGGGCTTTCACGGGGTATGGCAATACTTGCTAAAATTTCTTGTGTATTGTGTTTTGTATTTGCGATATTGGTATTTATTTTAGGCGATAGTGTCTTTATATTGAATAATATCATAAATAGTATAGGAGTGTTTTTTAGTAATTATGTTTCTATGAGTTTATATAATGATATCACAGGTGCAAGTAGTTTTAATGCAGATTGGACAGTTTTTTACTGGCTTTATTGGATCACCTATACTCCTGCTGTGAGTATTTTCGTAACTAAAATTTCTAAAGGAAGAACCATTCGCCAAGTAATTTTTGGATTAATTGTAGGTGGATGCATTGGAACTTGGTTTTTCTTTGGAGTTTTAAGTTCTTATGCAATAGATGTTTTTCAAAGTGGAATTTTAGATGTTCCTGGTTTTATTAGCTCTAATGCAGGTGAAGCAGGGGTGGTGGCGTTGATTAAAACACTGCCTTTTGGAAGTATTTTTGCTCTTTTTTATTTTTTGATTATGATGATTTTTTTAGCCTCGCATATGGATGCAACTGCTTTTACGATTTCTTGTGTAAGCACTAAAATCAATAGTGAAAATCCTAGTAAATATCTAAAAGTTTTTTGGTGTATTATGCTTGGGTTGATTCCTTTGGTAATGCTTTACATCAAGGCAGATTTAAATACTTTAAAAGTAGCAGTGGTTTTAAGCGCTGCGCCGTTTTTGATTATACTAGCGATTAGTTTTTATGGACTTATTCAATGGATAAAAAGGATAAAAAATGAAAATTGTAAAAGTTGAACCTATATGGTTGAGAGTAAAACCTTTTAATGAGCCTTGTGAATGGGGTGAAGATGCATTTATTTTAAAAATTCATACTGATAATAATCTTTATGGAATTGGGGAGAGTGATAGTGCTGCTGCAGTGTTAAAAATGATGTTTGAGCAGCCTAGTACGCATGGATCTTGTAGAAATTTAAGCGAAATTTTATTAGGGCAAGATCCAAGAAATATCAAGAAGATTATGGATGATTTACTTGAAGGAAGTGCATATTATGGATATAGTGGAGCGCTAATTTGTGCATTAAGTGCCATTAATATCGCATTGTATGACTTACTAGGAAAGATTTATGGTGTTAGTGTGGCTGTTTTGCTTGGTGGAAAAAGAAAAGATTACTTAAATGCTTATGCTACTTTTATTCCAAGCCAAGATTTAAAAGCAAATGCAGTTAAGGCTAAGCATCTAAAAAGTGAAGGATTTAAGCTACTGAAATTTGGTGGTGCTGGTTTTGGAAGTAATGCGCTAAGTGATAAAGAGATTATACAAGGTATAAGAGAAGCAGTTGGAGATGAGGTTAAGCTTAGTATTGATTTGGTTGGGCTTTGGAAAAATTTTTCTTATGCAAGAGAAAGATTTTTGGATATTAAAGAGTATAATCTAGAGTGGATAGAAGAACCTGTGGGTATGAATAATGTTTGTGATTATGCAAGACTTAGCGAGCATTTACCTTGTAAAATTACAGGCGGAGAAGGTTTTTACACGCAAAATGAATTTGAAAATTTTATAAAAAAATCAAAAGTTTCTATAGTCCAGCCAGATATTACAAGGTGCGGGGGATTTGATACTATGGTTGAGGTTGAAAAATTATCTTTAAAATATGGTTGTGATTTAGTTCCGCATGGTTTTTCTACGGGAATTTTACTTGCTGCTACAGTGCAATTTTTAGCAAGTAGCAAGCATTGCGATTTGATTGAATGCTCCCAATCTACAAGTGCACTTTACACGCATTTGGTGAAAAATTTAATTCCTTGTAAAGATGGAATTATAGCAATTGAAGATGTTGTGGGTATAGGAGTAGAGCTAAATGAAGAGTTGATAAAACAATATCGCATTGATATTAAGATTTGAGTTTAACTCAAATCTTTTATGGTTTTTGAATTAAAAATTTTAAACTAGGGCCGTTTTGATCAATTTCTAAAACTTTAAAACCACGATTTGTTGCATCATGAGGTATAGAATTAATACTTTGTGGGCAATCACATAAGATTTCTAAAATCTCTCCTGATTTTAGCTCTTTTAATGCTTCAAGAGTTGCTATGGCAGGATATGGACATGCCTCACCTTCTAAATTTAAACTATAGTGAATGATCATTTTTTCCCTTTGTTATATTGTAAAAAGAAGAATTTTTTATATTGCAAAATGAGTAAAAATAAAATTGCAAACAAAGCGAGATTGATCAAAAGTCCATTAAAATAACCAAAATCATTTAAAAGATGAACTTTAATGCCTTCTGTAAGCGCTTTAGGAAAATGATCGTAATTTAAAGCAAGTATCATGGTTCCAATGATATTTGCGATACCAACTATCATAAAATGGCTTTGTCCCTCACATGCTCTATACATCCAACCGCATTCGCATCCACCTGCAAAAACTATCCCAAAGCCAAATAAAAAAGATCCCAACATCAGTGCAGGAGAAATTTCTACAACTTTACTAGTATGACCTTGTAGGATAAAAGCAAAAACAATCAAGCAAGCTACTATCATTGCGATTAAAGCTCCTTTGATGGCATTATCTCTTCCAAATAAAAATAAATCTCTAAAGCAAGAAGTAAAACAAATTTGTGCTCTTGAAATCACAAAACCAAAAACAAAGCCAAAAATAAGTGCTAAAGGAAGAAAGCTTTTTTTGTCATTTAGATGAATATCTTGTATAGGTGTCATGAAGATAACATAATATACAAACAAGATGAATATAAGCATTCCTATATAAAAATAAATCTTTGCGCGGTTATCATATGTTTTTTGTTTATGATATTCTTTGCATACGCGTTCTAGTTTGGCTTTTGGCTTAAAGAAAGATAAATTGCATACTTTAACCGCTGTAAAAATTCCTAAAATCATAAAAAAAGTAAAAACCCAAGTATGTAAAGAAAAATAAGGTAAACCCGTAAAAAAATTCGCCAAGTTGCAACCAAATGCAAGTCTTGCGCCAAAGCCAGATAAAATTCCACCCACTATAGCTTGAAAAATTCGAATTTTACTTGCTGGAAGACGCCATTTGAATTTGTTTGCTAAAAATGCAGCTACTAAACAGCCTATAAGCATGCCTATTAGCATAATGCCATCAATTCTTGTCAAGGGAGTTCCGTTTAAATTTTGCTTTTGATAGTAAGAATAAGTGCTTAAATCCATACCAAAAAGCTCTAAAAGTTCTCCACCCCAGCGTGTCATCTCTCCTGTAACAGCCCAAACACTACCAAAAATTCCAAAATAAACAGCGCTTATAATTCCAAGTATAATCATACCTTTAGAATTATCCCAAAAATTAATAAGAAAATATTGTTTGAAAGATTGCATAAGATATCCATTGTACTGTAATTGTCAAAACTTGACACTAAATAAAGTATGTATTATAGCTAAGAAATTTGATAAAAAAATAAAACCACCGTTGTAAGAGTGGAATGAGATTTTGAGCGTTTAGTTTTTGTTTTAATTAAAAATATTAAGATATAATACGCTTTTGGAAGGTTAGCATATCTGGTGATGGCCACTGACTTCAAATCAGATGAAAGGGTAGTTGACTACTTTTTGGGGAGTTCGATTCTCTCACCTTCTCGCCAAATTTTAAGTCAAAATGGAGTTGTTATGAGTAAAGCAGATATTGTCGTTGGAATCCAATGGGGTGATGAAGGTAAAGGTAAGATAGTTGATAAACTATGTGAAAATTATGACTATGTTTGCAGAAGTGCAGGTGGACATAATGCAGGTCACACTATATGGGTTGATGGTATAAGATATGCTTTACATTTAATGCCATCAGGTGTTTTAAATAAACAGTGTATTAATGTCATAGGGAATGGCGTTGTAGTTAATCCTGATGTGTTAATTAGCGAAATGGCCCAATTTGAAAATTTAGAAGGAAGATTATTTATAAGCGATAGGGCGCATTTGAATTTAAATCACCATGCTTTGATTGATCAAGCAAGAGAAAGACTTAAAGGCGATAAAGCTATAGGAACAACTGGCAAAGGTATAGGGCCAAGCTATGAAGATAAAATAAGTCGTAATGGACATAGAGTAGGGGAGTTGTTAGAGCCTGAAAAACTTTGCGAAAACTTAATGAAAGATTTTGAGCTTAAAAAAACATATTTTGATGCATTGGGTATTGCAATGCCTAGTTATGATGAAATTTTAAAAGATTTAAAACGTTTTAAAGAAATACTAGCTCCTTATATCACAGATACAACGAGAATGCTTTGGAAGGCTTTGGATGAGGATAAAAAAGTGCTTTTAGAAGGTGCACAAGGATCAATGCTTGATATTGATCATGGGACTTATCCTTATGTTACAAGTTCTACGACTATTTCAGCTGGGGCCTTAAGTGGTTTGGGTTTAAATCCAAAAGAAATAGGTAAGGTTATAGGTATAGTAAAAGCTTATACAACAAGAGTAGGAAATGGTGCTTTTCCAAGTGAAGATTTAGGTGAAGATGGTGAAAGAATAGGCTTAATCGGAAAAGAAATCGGTGTAAGCACAGGTAGAAAAAGAAGATGTGGTTGGTTTGATGCGGTTGCGGTAAAATACACTGCAAGATTAAATGGTTTAGATTCGTTATCGTTGATGAAACTAGATGTGCTAGATGGTTTTGATAGTGTAAAAATTTGTAGAGCATATGAGTATAAGGGGCAAGAGATAGATTATGTTCCATGTGATTTAGAAAATGTTAAGCCTATTTATGAGGTAATGGAAGGCTGGGATAAAGTTGCAGGAATTAGAGACTATGATTTATTGCCTGAAAATGCTAAAAAATACATCAAACGCTTAGAGGAGCTAAGTGGAGTAAAAGTGGGTTATATTTCTACAAGTCCTGAAAGAGATGATACTATCATTTTATGAAAAGCAAATACTCTTCTGTGATTAAGCTTAGAAAGCAACAGCTTGACAAAGCAGAAGCAAATTTAACTAAAACAAGACAGAAGCTTTTGCAATGTGAAGAAGAACTTAAAGAAGCTTCAAGAACTTGTGAGAGCTTAACTTTAGCCGATAAAGGTTCGGTGGCGCTTTTGCGATCTTCTTTGAAAATGCAAGAAATCGCAAGAGAAGGTAAGCAAAGAATAAAACAAAAATTAGATTTAACCAAAAAAGAATTTGCGCATCATCAGCATTTATATAAAAGAGCACATTTGGAATTTGAAAAAATCAAAGTATTAGAAAATGAAGAGTTAAAAAAGATCCAAAAAGCTTTACAAAAAGAAGAAGAAAAATTTATCGATGAACTTGCTATAACAAGACATTTTAATAAGGACAAATTATGAAAAAGATAATATATTTATTTGTTTTTATAGGGGTTTTGCATGCTCAACAAAGTTGTGAGCAGTATTTTGAAGCTAGAAAAGAGCAAATGCAAGAACAAATCAGAGAATACGATGAAGCTAGACAAGGTTTAGAAGCTTATAAGGCTTCTTTTGAAGCTTTGCAAAAAGAAAAAATGCAAGCTTTAGTGCAAAAAGAAGCAGATATTAATGCAAGTTTAGAACAAATAAAAACTTTAAAAGAACAAAATGAGCGTATTTTAGAAGCAACAAAGAAAAATCTTCAAGTGATTAATGATAAAACTATGGGTCGTATTACAGAAATTTACGCAAAAATGAAAGATGTAGCAGTTGCTGGGATATTAAGCGAGATGGAGCCAGATGAGGCATCAAGAATTTTACTTTCACTAGATCCTAGAAAAATTTCATCTATTATGGCTAAGATGGATCCTAAAAAAGCTTCAGATTTAACCTTGCTTTTGAAAAATTTAGATCAAAATGCAAGTTCACAATAAGTTTTAAGCAGTTTTTACCTTTTTTTTAGTATTATTTCAATAAAAATAAAAAGGTGGATAAATGCGTATCAAACCAGCTCACATACCTTATATAGCAAATAAAATTATACTTGATTTAATGCATTCTTCTTTTGTAAAAATCAAAGATGATAGCCAAAAACTTTTAAAAGTTGCAAAAGAGATTATAGAAATAGATGTTTTGAATGAGCGTAAGCTAGATGAAAAAGCAAAAGAGCTTCTAGAAAGCCAAGAAGATGAGATTGAGTTTATGCAAATTGACAGAAAAAGTATGTTTTGGATGATCAAGAAAAAATTAGCTAATGAGTTTAAATTTATACTTGATAGCGAAGATCGATACAACAACCTTTCTCATAAAATTTTAGAAAATTTGGTTGATGAGGATTTGATCAACTACAATGTATCAGAAAATCGTGTAAAAAATTTAATTTTTTCAAGTATTATGTCTTATTTAAGAGAGTATGAAAAATTAGAAGATTTAGTATATGAAAAAATTTCAAATTACAAAAGAAAATTAATCCCAGGTTCTGAGGAGTATGAGTTGGTGTTTGAAAAACTTTATCAAGAAGAGCTTAGAAAAAAAGGACTTTTATGAAAGCATATATTTATATAGAAAATGATGTTTTTTTAAGTGCTAAAGCTTTTGGAGAAAGTGGAACTTTTTTTGGAGAACTTGTTTTTAACACTTCTTTAACGGGTTATCAAGAAATACTATCAGATCCTTCTTATGCAGGACAATTTGTGGTTTTTTCAATGCCAGAGATCGGTGTAGTAGGTGTTAATGATGAAGATAATGAAAGCAAAGAAGTTTTTGCTAGTGGAATGATTATAAGAGAATTAAACGAAGATTATTCAAATTTTAGAGCAAATGATTCTTTGAGTGCTTATCTAAAAAAACATGGAAAAATAGGACTTTGTGAAGTTGATACAAGATTTTTAGTCAAAATGATTAGAGATCATGGAAATTTAAGAGCAGTTGTATCTACAGAAATCAAAGACAAAGAAGAGCTTAAAAAAATGCTTTTATCAAGTGCTAAGATTGATGAGGTTAATTATGTAGCTCAAGTTAGTACTAAAGCTAAATATCAACACACCAAAGGCGCATGGGATCATAACAAAAAAAGTTATGAAGAGGTAAAGTCATGTGGTAAAAAAATAGCTGTACTAGACTATGGAGTAAAGGAAAACATCTTAAATGAGCTTGTTAGTGTTGGTTTAGAAGTAGAAGTCTTTCCATACAATACCAAAGCAAAAGATTTGATTGATTTGTATCAAAAAGGTGGTATTCATGGAGTATTTTTGTCAAATGGTCCAGGTGAGCCAAAAATTTTACAAGAGGAAATTGCAGAGATTAGGAAATTAGCCGAAGCGAAAATTCCTATGCTTGGCATTTGTTTGGGGCATCAGCTTCTAAGCAATGCTTTTGGCTATGAAACATATAAAATGAAATTTGGTCAGCATGGAGCAAATCACCCAGTGATTAATCTAACCAATAACACTGTAGAAATTACAGCTCAAAACCACAACTATAATGTTCCTGAGGAAATTGCAGAGGTTGCTATTATTACTCATAGAAATTTGTTTGGTGATAATGTAGAAGGTGTAAAATACAAAAATTATCCTATCATTTCAGTACAACATCACCCTGAAAGCTCTTCGGGTCCACATGAGAGCAAATATATCTTTAAAGAATTTTTAGAGCTTTTGTGAATTTAGATTTTTTTGCTTTGGCGAGTATAGCTTTTCTTTCAAGCTTTGGACATTGTTATGGAATGTGCGGAGGCTTTGTTTTGGCTTATACTCAACTTTCAAAGCAAATTAAACTTCCTTTTTTTCTTTTGATCTTTTCTTATCATATTTCAAGAATTTTAGCTTATGTATGTTTGGGTGTGCTTTTTGCATTGTTTGGAAGTTTAATCGCACCAAGTGAATTTTTAAAGGGGATCATGTATTTTATAATCGGTAATTTTATGATCTTACTTGCTTTGGCTTTGATTTTTAAAGGAAAGCTTTTAGCATTTTTAGAAAAGTCACTTATTTTTGATAGTTTGATTAAAAAAAATATTTCTAAACTTATTCAAAAAAAATCATTCGCAAGCACTCTGTTGCTTGGTTTTTTAAATGGTTTTATGCCTTGCGGCTTAGTGTATTTTTATATCGCTTTTGGTATGAGTACACAAGATTTGTATTTATCAGCATTGGTCATGTTGATTTTTGGATTATCTACTTTACCAGCACTTATGTTTTTTTCTTATTTTTCTAAAATTGTAAATGAAAGGTTTCAAAAGCTTGCTAGTTTAGCTTCATACGGGTTGATTTTGTGCTATGGCTTGTATTTTTCTTATTTGGGATTTATCTTTACAAGATAATTTATTTACAATTAGTTTATAATAAATTTTTTTAAGCTAAAAAAGATATTAAATGTCGTATAATATAATGATTGCATATTGCAGAAAAAAACTTAAGGAGAGGAAATGCACCCAGGAAATGCATTAAACTATGACTATACGGTTGCAAAATACTTTATGTTTGCTACCTTATTGTTTGGTGTTATTGGTATGGCTATTGGAACGCTTATTGCCTTTCAAATGGCTTATCCGGATTTAAACTATTTAGCCGGTGAGTACGGTACTTTTTCAAGACTTAGACCTCTACACACTTCAGGTGTGATTTTTGGTTTTATGCTCTCTGGAATTTGGGCAACTTGGTATTATATTGGTCAGCGTGTGCTAAAAGTTAGTATGGCAGAGTCAAGCTTTTTGATGTTTATTGGAAAGTTACACTTTTGGCTTTATATGATCACTATGATTATAGCTATTTTTACTTTGTTTGCGGGTATTAGCACTTCAAAAGAGTATGCTGAACTTGAATGGCCACTTGATATAATGGTAGTTTTGGTTTGGGTTTTATGGGGTGTAAGCATTTTTGGTCTTATTGGAATTCGCCGTGAAAAAACTTTATATGTTTCACTTTGGTATTATATAGCTACATTTTTAGGTATAGCAATGCTTTATTTATTCAATAATATGGCAGTGCCTACTTATTTTGTAAGCGGTATGGGTGATTGGTGGCATAGTGTTTCTATGTATGCAGGAACAAATGATGCTTTAGTACAATGGTGGTATGGACATAATGCAGTTGCATTTGTATTTACTGTTGGTATTATCGCTCAAATTTATTACTTTTTACCAAAAGAAAGCGGCCAGCCTATCTTCTCTTATAAATTATCTTTATTTGCGTTTTGGGGACTAATGTTTGTATATTTATGGGCAGGTGGACACCACTTGATTTACTCAACTGTGCCTGATTGGATGCAAACTATGGGTTCTGTTTTTTCAATTGTTCTTATTTTGCCTTCTTGGGGTTCAGCAATTAATATCTTGCTTACTATGAAAGGTGAATGGAGTCAATTAAGAGAAAGTCCGTTGATTAAATTTATGATTTTAGCATCAACTTTTTATATGTTCTCTACTTTAGAAGGTCCAATTCTTTCTATTAAATCAGTTAACGCTTTAGCACACTTTACAGATTGGATTCCAGGACACGTTCACGATGGTACTTTAGGTTGGGTTGGATTTATGACTATGGCTGCACTTTATCATATGGTACCTAGAGTATTTAAAAGAGAGCTTTATAGTAAATCATTAATGGAAGCTCAATTTTGGATCCAAACTACAGGTATAGTACTATACTTTAGTTCTATGTGGATAGCAGGTATCACTCAAGGTATGATGTGGAGAGCTACAGATGAATATGGTAACTTACTTTACACATTCATTGATACTGTAGAAGCGATTATTCCTTATTATTGGATTAGAGCTGTAGGTGGATTGTTATACTTGGTAGGATTTTTCATGTTTGTTTATAATATTTACAAATCAATTTCAGTGGGTAGAGTGCTTGATAAAGAGCCAAAAAGTGCTTCACCTATGGCAGCATAAGGAGGAAAAATATGTTTAGTTGGTTAGAAAAAAATCCATTCTTTTTTGCTGTAGCCGTATTTATCGTGATTGCGTATGCGGGTATTGTAGAAGTTTTACCTGATTTTGCGCAAAATGCAAGACCAATCGAGGGTAAAAAACCTTACACAGTTTTACAGCTTGCAGGACGCCATGCTTATATTAAAGAAAGTTGTAATGCATGTCACTCGCAATTAATTCGCCCTTTTAAATCAGAAACAGACCGTTATGGTATGTATTCAGTAAGTGGTGAGTATGCTTATGATAGACCATTCTTATGGGGTTCTAAAAGAACAGGACCTGATTTATTACGTGTAGGAAATTTTAGAACTACAGATTGGCATGAAAACCACATGTGGGATCCAGTTTCTGTAGTACCTGGTTCTATTATGCCAGCTTATAAACATATGTTTAGCAATAATGCAAACATTGAAACAGCTTATGCAGAAGCATTGACTGTGAAAAAAGTTTTCAATGTGCCTTATGATACCGAAAATGGCACAAAACTTGGAACATGGGAAGAAGCTCAAGCAGAAGTTAAAGCAGAAGCTCAAGCGATAGTAGATCAAATGAAAAATCAAGATGTTAAAGATGCGTTTGCTAGAGGTGAAATTAGAGAAATCGTAGCTTTAATCGCATATCTTAATAGCTTAAAATAGGAACAACTATGGATTTAGAACTAATAAGAGAGCTACAAGCTTATGGTTTTTTTGCTCTTGTAGTATTTTTGGTGGTAGTTTTGTATTCTTATTGGTTTCATTTGTATAAATCTGAAAAAACAGGTAGAAGAAACTATGAAAAATATGCTGATTTGGCATTGCATGATGAAATCAGTGATAGTGTTTTAGAGCAAAATAAAAGGAGTGCTTAATGCAATGGTTGAATTTACAAGATAATGTTAACTTATTATCTTTTATCGGAGCAATTCTTATCATTTTAATTACATTAGTTGTGGTAGGAAGATTGTATAAAAGTATGAAAGAAGACAAGAGCGAAGGTGAATTAAGCGAGCACACTTGGGATGGCATAGGAGAGTATAAAAATCCTGTGCCACTTGGTTGGGCTGTTGTGTTTTTCTTAGCGATAGTATGGTGTATTTGGTATTTTCTTTGGGGATATCCTTTAAACAGCTATTCACAAATAGGTGAATACAATAAAGCAGTTCAAGCCCATAATGAAAAATTTGCACAAAAATTCGCAAATTTAAGTGCACAAGATAAAAAAGAAATGGGTAAAAACATTTTCTTAGTTCAATGTTCTTCTTGTCATGGTATCACAGGTGATGGTATTAACGGTAAAGCACAAAACCTTAATGTGTGGGGTTCTGAAGAAGGACTTATAGAGATTATCACAAAAGGTTCAAAGGGCTTGAATTATCCTATGGGAGAAATGTTGGGTGCGGCTGATAATGGCATAGATGAAGCTGATGTTCCAGCAATTGCTGCGTATGTTGCTTCTGAAATTTCAGCGATTAAAAAGACAGATAACCCTCAACTTGTAGCAAAAGGAAAAGAGCTTTTTGCAACTTGTACAGTATGTCATGGGGAAAATGGTACAGGGACTATTGATGGACAGTTAGTGGCTCCAGATTTAACAAAATACGGTAGTGCTGCTTTTGTTGTAGATGTTTTAAACCGTGGTAAAGCAGGAAGTATAGGTATGATGCCTCATTTTAACAATGGTTTATTAAATGAACTTCAAAAAGAGGCAGTAGGTGAATATGTAATTTCTCTTTCAAGGGGTGAATGATGGAAAATTCAAATAGATGTGTATTTGCACTTTCGGGTGTAAGTGGAATGTTGATCGCGACAGTTTTATTGCTATCAATTTTAACAGGACTTACTATTTGGGGACTTAAAACACAGCAAGAAGTAATGCAAAAACCTTACAAAATAGAAAATCCAGAGCAAATTAAAATGTTTGACTCTAAAAGAGAAGAACATATCATCATAAAGGAATGATTATGACAAAAGTTCTTGAGTATTTAATTATAGCTGGACTAGTGGTTGCAGCTGGGATTACTGCTTGGTCAGTTTTAACTGTAAATCATCTTTATATAGGATGAAAAAGATTTTTAAAGGCGGTTTTATAACCGCCATTATGATTTGTTTTGCTAACTTCTTGCATGCTGAAATTTTACTAAATGATAATATCCTAAATCCTGCAATAGAACAAAATATTACTATAAACTCTAAACAAATTCTTGATCTAACTGGTGTAAATATTGCTTTAGCATTAAGCGATAGTAAAGATTTTGAAAGTTTAAAAAATTATGAAGCTAATTTAAGTAAACCGTATATTTTACTTGTTTTTTCTAAGGCCTCACACAAAGTTGATATACTTGCAAGTGATGATGCTTTAGCTTTTTTTGATAAAGAAGGTGTTTTAAGTCCTTATCCTGAAAAAGGTACGATTTTGCCTATACTTGCTAATCCTAAGCAAAAAGATATTTACAATGCGGCTATTTTAAATGGTTATGCAGATATTGCGGATCAAGTGGCAAGTCATTTTAATATAAAACCTTTTTATGGAAATTCTAATCGCGATACTTTAAATATTATGCGTATTTTGATTTATGGATTTTTATGTGTTGCGATTTTGATGTTGGTGCAAAGAAAAATTAAAAGGAGAAGATAAATGCAGAGTAAAAAAACATTTTGGCCTTATGGTATTTTGATTTCTTTAGGGCTTATTGTAATTGCTTGTATTGTGACTGTCATTATAGCAAGTAAAGCTCCTGTGTATGAAGATAATTTTTATTTTGATTCTTACCAAAATGTAGAATTAAACTATAATGAAATTCAAAATAGGCAAAAAGCTTTTGATGAAAATTTTAAATTAAGTGTTAAAGATAGAGAAAGTTTTACGCGTAAAAAAAGTCAAATTTACTATATCAACGAAGGAGAGAATGAGTTTAGAATCACAGTAGATAATCTAAAAAACTACGATCTTAATCAACTTCAAATTCAAGCATTGCTTTCACGTCCACATACTAGTGTTGATGATAAAAATTTAGAAGTGAAAATAGAAGCTAATGATTTAGTTTTTAGTTTTGATGCTAAAGAAAAAGGTGCTTGGCAGGTGCTTTTAAAAATTACTCAAAATGAAAATAGTGTAGGATTTTTTAAATTTTTTCTCCAAACTAAATGATGAAGCTTTTTATTTTTAGTTCTTTGAGAGCATTGAGAAAATACTATGAGGAAAAGCTACAAGATGATATCTTAGTGGATCCGGCTATTAGTGTGGCTGAATTCATGCAAAAAGTGGTTTTTTCTCCTTCTTTTCAAGCCTCGCATTATGAATGTTTGCTTTTAATGAAAAAAGCTTGCGAGCAAACTAAAAATTTAGAGCAGAGTTTAAAAATACCAAGTAATTTCTTTGCTTTTTTAAAAAACAATGCATATTTGTTTAGCTTTTTTAAAGAATTAAGTTTAGAAAAAAAAGATATTGCCGCATTGAAATTTCATGATGCTTATGCACAGTATGATGAACATTTGCAAATTTTAGAAGAACTTTTTAAGAATTATCTTACCTTGTTAAAAGAGCAAAATTTATACGATGATATTTCTTTGCCACTTGATTATGAAATCAATGTTGATTTTTTAAAAAATTATGATGAGATTGTTTTTGATTTTCAAGGCTTTTTGAATGCTTTTGAAGTAGAGATTTTGCTAAAAATTAAAGCAATATTACCTATTAAGATACGATTTAATTGTACTCGATTTAATAAAGATTTTTTAAGTACGCTTAGTTTTTTGCAAGGTATTGATTTAAAAATAGATCATGTTTATTGTTTTGATTTAAATCATGAAATAATTTTAGAAGAAAAGTGTTTTTTGAAAGAAAGTCAAATTAGCTATAAAAGTTTTAATTTAAGATCATTACAAGCAGCTTTTGTTTTTGAAAAAATCAATACATTTTTAAAAGCGGGTATTTGTGCAAAAGATATCGTGGTGATCACTCCTGATGAGAAATTTGTAGATATTTTGAGGTTATATGATAAAAATAATGTTTTAAACTATGCAAGTGGTGAAAGTATTAAGAATACAGCTTTTTATCATCGATTAAAATCCTTGTATGAGGGTGCTAAGGATGAGGAATTTGAATATGAAGAAAATGAGAATTTTTATGAGAAGTGGAATTTAAATAAGCATTGGTGTAATTTTCATTTTTTCCCTTCTAGTATTGATTTTGCAGAGTTTAAAAAACTTTTTGATGAGAATGTTTCTTTTGATTTTTTTGAAAATCTAATCTATTGCTTACTAGAAGATGGCAACGATGAATTGAAAAATTATATTCAGCAAGAGTTGATTTTCATCAAAGAGCTTATCAGAACTCATGCGTTAAGTTTGGCTCAGATTTTAGAATTATTTTTTATGCAAATTGATAGTATAAAATTAAGTAGTGTTGGGGGTGGTGAAGTCACTGTAATGGGGCTTTTAGAAAGTAGGGGACTTAGATATGATGGAGTAATTATAGTTGATTTTAATGATGAGTTTATTCCAAAAAGAGTTTCAAGTGAGTTATTTTTAAACAATGAAATTCGCAAAAAAGCAGGGCTTATTACTCATGCGCAAAGAGAAAATTTACAAAGGCACTATTACTACACTTTAATAGCTAAAGCAAAATTGGTGGGAATTACTTATGTGGAAAATGAAGAAAAAATCAAATCAAGATTTTTAAGTGAACTCGAATTTCCACTTTATGAAGATAAGACTTATAGTAATAATGCTTATGTGAAATACTTTCAAACTCACCCTTGTATGTTTAATCTTGATCCTATTGTAAGCATTAGAGCAGAGCATGATTATTTTCAAAATGACCTTTCTTTTTCAAGATTTCATCTTCTTGTACATTATGGTTTGGATTATTATTATAAATATGTTTTAGGATTAAAAGAACCAAAGATCTTAGATGATACACTTAGGGCAAATGAATTAGGAAGTTTCATCCATAAGGCACTAGAGCTTTACTATACACAAAAGTCAAAAAATCATTTTGATTATGAAGTTTTTATGCAAGTGGTAAAAAACATTAAACAATACCGAGTTGATGCGCTTAACTTAGCTCTAATACAAACTATATTTAAAGAATTTCAAATTCTTGAAAATGAACATTTTAAGCAAGGATATGTGGTGGAAAAATGTGAATTTATGCCACCAAAAAAAGAATTTACTGCAGAAAATGGAGTGAAAATTCGTGCTATAGGTTTTTTAGATAGAGTAGATAATAATGGCAATGAAAGATTGATTATAGATTATA
Organism: Campylobacter sp. P255; assembly: GCF_003627915.1. NCBI lineage: Bacteria > Pseudomonadati > Campylobacterota > Epsilonproteobacteria > Campylobacterales > Campylobacteraceae > Campylobacter > Campylobacter sp. P255. Next base: position 53,069 of record NZ_NREN01000003.1, on the reverse strand, counting down.
AAAGTGGTAAAGCAGATGAAAAGTCTTATCAACTTGCTTTTTATAAGTTTTTATTAGAAAGTCAAAATGCTCCATCAAACACAAAAGCTTGTTTTTACGATCTTAAAAATATCAAAATCATACATGAAAATTCCAAAAGCAAGAGTGTGCAAGAATTAAAAGACTTGCTTAATGAGTTAGCTAAGGAGCCTTTGGAGAAAGAATTTTTTAATCAAAAAAACGACAATACCTATAGCCCTTATGCTATGCTTTATAAAAAGGAGTTTAAGCTTTGAGTTATCATTTTGAACCTTTTTTGGCTTTAGAAGCTAGCGCAGGAAGCGGAAAAACCTTTGCATTAAGCGTGCGTTTTGTAGCTTTGGTTTTAATGGGAGCTAAGATCAATGAAATTTTAGCCCTTACTTTTACTAATAAAGCCACAAGTGAAATGAAAGAAAGGGTTTTTAAAACCTTTTTGGAATTTGATGTGCTTGAAAATGGAGAAAATAAAGCAGAGTGTAATGAGCTTATGAAAATGCTAGGTAAAAGCAAAGATGAGCTTATAGCTTTAAGAGAAAAATACAAAGAGGAATTTTTAAGATCTAAGCTCAATATCTACACTTTTGACAGCTTTTTTTCGCAAATCATTCGTTCTTTTGCTTTAAATTTAGGTCTTATGAGTGATTTTGACATTATAGAAAGTCAAGATAGTTATAAAAATTTCATTGCTAGGTTAAATGAAGAAGAGCTAAGAGCTTTGGCTTATTATATTGTTCAGACAAAAAGCAAGAGTGACTTTTTGCAAAATCTTGAAAGTTTATATGAAAGATCTTGTGAGATTAATTCTACAAAAAATGTACATTTTCCAAATAAAACTTCTTTAGAAAAAAGTTTAAATGAATTTATAGCTTATGCAAAAAATTTAAGTACAGATAAAAATTATCAAAAAAATTTTGAATTTGAAAATATAGAAGATTTTTTTGCCAAACCTATCATCTGTGATTTAGATAAAAAATATTTTGTAAAAATCATCGATAGTGAATTTTTACAAAAAAGAGCAGAATTCTTACAATGTGCAAAAGAGTATTTTACTCAAATGGAAAATTATCGCATTAGTATGCTTGCAAAGCTTTTGGAGCACTTTAAAGAAGCAAGAAATGAAAGCAGTGTTAAGCAAAATGCATTAACTTTCTCGGATATAGCTTTAAAAACTTATGAGTTAATTAGTGATGAAGCTAATAAGGATTTAATTTATTTTAGGCTTGATGGTTATATTTCGCATTTATTGATCGATGAATTTCAAGATACGAATGTTTTGCAGTATCAAATTTTAAAGCCTATTATCGCTGAACTTGTTTCAGGCGAGGGTGTGAAAAAAAACAGAAGCTTTTTTTATGTGGGCGATAAAAAGCAAAGCATATATGGTTTTAGAGGGGGTAAAAAAGAGCTTTTTGATAAGCTTTTAAAAGACTTTCCACAAATTAAATTAGAGCACTTAGATACTAATTATCGCAGTAAAAAGATCATTGTTGATTATGTAAATGAAGTTTTTAAAGATAAATTTTTTGATAGTTTTTTAAACCCTAGCTTTACTTTACAAAAAAGCATTAAAGAAGGTGGATATGTAGAGGTTTTACAAAATCATATCCCGCCAAAAAGTTCTTTACATGAAGCAAGTGGAAAAGAAGTTTTAAAGATCATCCAAAAGCTTTTAGAAAAAGGTATAAGGCTTAGTGAAATTTGCATTTTGGTGTGGATTAACAAAGATGCTACTTTAATGAAAGAATTTCTTGAAGAAAATAACATTAAAGCTTATACGCAAAGCAATGTAGCTTTGATGGATTGTATTAGCGTAAGAGTGCTTTTTGAGTATGCAAAGGCTTGCGTACTTAAAGATGAGTTTAGCTTGTACTTTGCAAGTAGCATTTTAGAAAAAGAACTCGAGTTTATTACGCTTGATTTAAACCGAAGTGTAGGTGAGATTTTAAAATACCTAGCGCATGTTTTAAAACTTGACTTAAGTGATGTGAATCTCATTGCGTATTTAGAGTATGCAAGTACTTTTGATAATTTCTTTGATTTTTTATTTGCTCCATGTGGATTAAAATCTTTGCAGGCTCAAGATGATGGGGTGAGCATTATGACCGTGCATAAATCTAAGGGGCTTGAATTTGAAAATTTAATCGTACTTGATAGACTTAGTAAAAAAGCTCCGGATAATGAAACTTTGATGTTTGAGTATGATTTAGAGCAAGGTTGGGAAGTAAAATACCGACACAGTGCTAGAAAATACCTTGAAGATGAAAACTATAATACCTTTTTAGCTAAAAGAGAAAAACTTCAAGCAGAAGATGAGATAAATTGTCTATATGTAGCCCTTACTAGAGCTAAAAACTCTCTTTTTATCATAAAAAATGATGAGAGCTTTAAAACCTTTAAGAGTTATTTTCAAGACTATGAAGAAAAGCAAATAGGTGCTATAGAAGAACAGCTTATTCAAACAAATGAGACTTTAGAAAATTTAGAGCAACTAGAAAGCTTTGAAGAATTTCAAAAGGTAAATTTACAAGAAGTCAAAGTAAAAAGTCATCTTTCAAGCACGCAAATACATTTTGGTTTAGCTTTGCATGAGTTTTTGCAATATTTTGACTTTAACACTAAAAGTAATTTTGAATTTTGCAAGCAAATGGTGTATAGAAAATACCGTTTTTACTTAGATGATGAAGCTTTTAATGAGCTTTTTAAAAGACTCACCATGCTTTTAAAAGATGAGAACTTTAACGCGCTTTTAGTGGGTAAAAAGCTACTAAAAGAGCAAATCATCACTTATAAAGGCGAACAAAAACAGCTTGATATGCTTGCACTTGATGATAATGAAGCTATCATTATAGACTATAAAACAGGCTTAAATTTAAACGAGCATAAAAAGCAAGTTTTGCTTTACAAAGAAGCTATAGAAAAAATCTTGGCCAAGATTTCTACTAAGGCTTTTTTAGTGTATGTTTTAAAGGATAAAGTGGAGATAGTGGAAATTTAGCACATTATTCGAATATGAGCTTTATTGTTTATGGTATATTGGCTTATAAATTTTTGTTTTTAACTTCATCATTGCAATTTCAATGCGATATTATAATATTGTATTGTGTTTTATAGCAGAAAATTAAACTTTAAATATTCTTAAATTAAGTATTAATTAAGCTAAAATAATTATAATCTCATTTTAAAAAAATTTTTGGCAAAGGTAAGATGATGACAAAGATAACAAAGCCAAACGAAGTAAAACGCGAATGGATCGTTTTAGACGCTGAAGGAAAGCGTTTTGGTCGTCTTTTAACAGAAGTAGCGACTATTTTAAGAGGTAAAAATAAACCTTGCTATACTCCAAATGTTGATTGTGGAGATTATGTAATCATTATCAATGCTTCTAAAGCAGTTTTCACAGGTGCAAATAAAGCAGAAGATAAACTATACCACAGACATTCAGGGTATTTTGGAAGCGTTAAAAGCGAAAAATTTGGTGATTTATTAGAAAAAAATCCAGTTAAGTTATATAAATTAGCAGTTCGTGGTATGCTACCTAAAACAAACCTAGGTAGAGCTATGCTTAAAAAATTAAAAATTTATGCAGGTAGCGAACATCCTCATACTGCTCAAATTGCTAATAAAGGAAAATAATCATGGCAACAACATACGCAACAGGTAAAAGAAAAACCGCTGTAGCTAAAGTTTGGGTAAAAGCTGGTAGTGGTAAAATCATCGTTAATGGTATGGATTTAAACACTTGGCTTGGCGGACATGAAGCTATAAAATTAAAAGTAGTTCAGCCTTTATTAGTAACTAAACAAGAAACTTCTATGGATATTAAAGCGACTACCCTAGGTGGTGGTTATAGCGCTCAAGCTGAAGCTTTAAGACATGGTATTTCAAGAGCTTTAGCTGCTATGGATGCAGATTTTAGAGCGTTATTAAAACCAAAAGGACTTCTTACTAGAGATAGTAGAACTGTTGAACGTAAAAAATACGGTCGCAGAAAAGCAAGAAGAAGTCCACAATTCTCTAAACGTTAATTCTCTTTGGATCCTTTTTATGGATCCAAATTTTCTCCATTTTCCATAAATTACAATTTTTTTTCTTATATTTTTATTTTGTTTAAAATCAAAGGATTTTTTGTTTAGAATATACTTTTATAATTTCAAAGTCCGATCAGGGAAACCTCCTTTTTGTAGTAAATTTAAGCCCCTACCCAAAGGGGCTTATTTTATTTTAATCTTCTTTGCTATATAATAATCTGCATTTTATTTATTTTCCAAAGGAAATTCTATGAAGAAAATTATAAGTTTGGTAAGTTTAGCTACTGTATTATTTGCTTTTGATGCTAGTAAAATAGAAATCACTCCAACTTTTAACTATACAACTCCAGAAGGAAATTTAGATCTTAAAAACTATGGTGGAGTGGGATTGAGATTTGGTTATCATTATGATGATTTATGGATAGATCAAGCAGAGCTTGGTATAGAATATAATGATAATGCAAAATACAACCATCCAGGTGATAATACACATACAAGTACTAGTGTATCAAGATTTTACACCAATGCAATTAAAGGTGTTGATTTAGCAAATCATGTTTATTTGTATGGTTTGTTGGGTGCGGGTTATGAGTATTTGAGTCATGGGGCGTATGAAAACAAAAGTGGTATGTTTGCTCAATATGGCGCAGGTTTGAAGTTTGCACTTGGAGAGGATTTAGCTTTAAGAGTGGAAGCAAGAGATCAGATTAAATTTAACAACGGTGAGCATAATTTGATTTCTAGTATTGGTTTAAGTTTTTATTTTGGTAATAACACTCCAAAAGCACCGCAAACCACAAGTCAACCACTTGTGCAAAAAGTTCAAGCAAAAAAAATCGAAAAATCTTGTCCAGAACCAAGAAAAGGCGCCTTGCTTGATCATATAGGATGTGAGAAAACAATAGCTCTTGAAGGACATTTTGGTTTTGATCAGAGTAGTATTAATTTAGAATTTGCTAAACAAATTCAAGAAGTAGGTAAGGTTTTAGAGGAAAATCCACAATATTATACTATCTTAGAAGGACATACGGATAATACAGGCCCTAAAGCTTACAATCAAAAACTTTCCTTAGAGCGTGCAAATGCTGTAGCAAAAGAACTTGAAAAAACAGGCGTAGCTAAAGAAAAAATAATTACCAAAGGTTATGGTTATGATATGCCAAAAGCAAGTAATGATACTAAAGAAGGTCGTGCTCAAAATAGACGCGTTGAAGCAAAATTTTTCATTAAAGAGTAAAATTTGCTAAGAAAAACAATTTTATTTGACCTAGATGGCACTTTGATAGATTCTACAAGTGCCATTTTAGATGGTTTTGATGCTGCTTTTAGAGCATTTGATCAGCCATTGAGAGATCATGAGGTCATCAAATCATTGATAGGTTTTCCTTTAGATGTAGCATTTGAAAAACTTGGAGTCAAAAAGGAAAAAACAAGCGAGTATATCAATGCATATAGAAGTGTATATCAGCAAATTTATATAAAACAAACATCTTTACTTACCTTTGCAAAAAAAAGTGTTCAAGAAGCAAGTTTGATTGCTGATTTAGCTGTTGTGACGACTAAAAGTTCTAAATTTTCTAAACCATTGCTAGATCATTTGGGGATAGGTAAGTATTTTAAAGTTATTATAGGTAGAGATGATGTAATTCATCCTAAACCACATGCTGAACCTATTTTATTAGCTTTGGAAAAATTATCTAAAGACAAAGAAAATGCATTTATGATTGGTGATACTCATTTGGATATTATGGCGGCTGTTGAAGCGGGTATTACACCTGTGGCAGTTAGTAGTGGTTATGAGAGTAAAGAAAGTTTGCGCCAATTTAAAACTTTATTATTTGATAATACCTATGAAGCAATAGAGTATATAAAAAATATCCGATAACTTCACACTCCAACTTCTTACATAGAAATAATAAAAAATTTTTATCATTGTTTAAGACAATTCAAGATAAAGTAGCTAATGATTTTAAGTAATTACTTTAATGATAAGGATAATTAGATGAGTAAAATAATGAAAACAATGGATGGTAACGAAGCAGCAGCATATGCTGCTTATGCGTTTACAGAGGTTGCTGGAATTTATCCTATCACTCCAAGTTCTCCTATGGCTGATTATACTGATATATGGGCTTCTCAGGGTAAAAAAAATCTTTTTGGAGTGCCGGTTAAAGTTGTAGAAATGCAAAGTGAAGCGGGTGCAGCAGGAACAGTTCATGGTTCTTTGCAAGCGGGTGCTTTAACAACTACTTACACTGCTTCTCAAGGTCTTTTATTAAAAATACCAAATATGTATAAAATAGCAGGACAGCTTTTACCTGGTGTGATCCATGTAGCAGCTAGAGCTTTGGCTTCTCAAGCGCTTTCTATTTTTGGGGATCATCAAGATATTTATGCTGCAAGACAAACAGGTTTTGCTATGCTTTGCTCACATTCTGTGCAAGAAAGTATGGATTTAGCAGGTGTAGCTCACTTAGCAGCCATTAAAGGCAGAGTGCCTTTTATGCATTTTTTTGATGGTTTTAGAACTTCTCATGAAATTCAAAAAATTGAAGTAATGGATTATGCACATTTTGATCGTTTGCTTGACCGTGAGGCTTTATTGGAGTTTAGAAATTCCTGTTTAAATCCGGAAAATCCAAAAACAAGAGGTACGGCACAAAATGATGATATTTATTTCCAAACAAGAGAATTGGCAAATAAATACTATGAAGCTATTCCTGATATTGTTAATGAATATATGCAAGAAATTTCAAAAATCACAGGAAGAGAATACAAGCCTTTTGTGTATTATGGAGATAAAAATGCAACGCGCATTGTGGTTGCAATGGGTTCGGTGACTGAAGCTTTAAAAGAAGTTGTAGATTACCTCAATAGCAAAGGTGAAAAAGTAGGAGTTTTAAAAGTCCATTTATATAGACCATTTAGTTTGAAATACTTGTTTGATGTAATGCCTCAAAGTGTTGAAAAAATAGCTGTTTTAGACAGAACTAAAGAACCAGGAAGTTTAGGTGAGCCACTTTATTTAGACTTAAAAACTGCATACTATGGCAAAGAAAAGGCACCTTTGATCGTTGGTGGTAGATATGGACTTTCTTCAAAAGATGTTGATCCTGCTCAACTTCTAGCGGTTTTTGAAAACCTAAATCAAGCTAATCCAAAAGATGGTTTTACCATAGGAATTAATGATGATGTAACTTTTACTTCATTGCCTGTGGGAGAAAAAATTTCTTTAGGTGATGAAAGCACTATAGAATGTTTATTCTATGGCCTTGGTGCTGATGGTACTGTAGGTGCAAATAAAAACTCTATTAAAATTATAGGGGATAAAACAGACTTTTATGCGCAAGCTTATTTTGCTTATGATTCTAAAAAATCAGGTGGTTACACAAGAAGTCACTTGAGATTTTCTAAAAAGCCTATTACTTCAACTTATTTAGTTTCTACTCCGCATTTTGTGGCGTGCTCTGTGGCTGCGTATTTAGAAATTTATGATGTTTTAGCTGGCATTAGAAAAGGTGGAACTTTCCTTTTAAATAGTATTTGGAGTGCAGAAGAAACTGTTAAGAAAATTCCAAATGCAGTAAAAAGAGTTTTAGCACAAAAAGAAATCAATTTTTATATCATCAATGCTACAAAATTAGCTAGAGAAATAGGTTTAGGTAGTAGAACAAATACAATCATGCAATCAGCATTTTTTAAACTAGCTAATATCATTCCTTTTGAAGATGCACAAAAATACATGAAAGAATTTGCATATAAATCGTATAGTAAAAAAGGCGATGCGATAGTTGAAATGAACTATAAAGCCATTGATGTAGGTGCAGATGGACTTGTAAAAGTTGACATTGATCCTTCTTGGGCAAATTTAGCAGATGAGACAAAAGAAGAAACCATAGCTTATAAAGGTACTGAATTTGTTGAAAAAATCGCAAAACCTATGAATGCGGCTAAAGGTGATGATTTGCCAGTTTCGGCATTTTTGGGCTATGAAGATGGTAGTTTTGAGCATGGAACTACTGAATATGAAAAAAGAGGCGTTGGGGTTATGGTGCCAAGATGGATTGAGGCTAATTGTATTCAATGTAATCAATGTGCTTCAGTGTGCCCGCATGCAGTTATTAGACCATTCTTGATTAATGAAGAAGAGTTAAATAATGCTCCAGAGGGTGTAAAAGAGCATAGTCTTAATGCTAAAGGTGTAAAAGATCAGAAATTAAACTTTAAAATTCAAGTTTCACCACTTGATTGTACAGGTTGCGAGCTTTGCGTGCATGAGTGTCCAACTAAAGAAAAATCTTTAGTAATGGTGCCGCTAGGTGAAGAGCTTGATCATGGTGAACAAGACAATGCGGATTATTTATTCAAAAAAGTAAGCTATAAAGATAATATCTTAAATAGAGAAAATACTAAAGGTATTCAATTTGCGCAGCCTTTATTTGAATTCCATGGTGCGTGTCCAGGTTGTGGGGAAACTCCTTATATCACTTTAATCACGAGATTATTTGGCGAAAGAATGATTATTGCCAATGCGACAGGTTGTAGTTCTATTTATGGTGGCTCAGCTCCTTCGACTCCATATAGAAAAAGCAACAAAAACGGACATGGACCTGCATGGGGTAATTCTTTGTTTGAAGATAATGCAGAGTTTGGTTTGGGTATGAAAATAGCAACTGAAACCACAAGACATAAAATCGAACATATTATGAATGAAAGCATGCAAGAAGTTCCTAATGCACTTTCTGCATTATATAAAGAGTGGATTGCAAATAAAGAAGACTCTAAAATCTCACTAGAATTAAGAGATAAAATAGTACCATTGCTAGAAGAAAATAAACAAATTAAATCAGTGAATGATATCTTAGAATTAAAAAGCTATTTAAGTAAAAAATCACATTGGATTTTTGGTGGTGATGGTTGGGCTTATGATATTGGTTATGGTGGGCTTGATCATGTTTTAGCAAGTGGTGAAAATGTTAACATTTTAGTACTTGATACGGAAGTATATTCAAATACTGGTGGGCAAAGTTCAAAGTCTTCAAGAACAGGATCAGTGGCACAATTTGCTGCTGCAGGTAAGCCAGTGCAGAAAAAAGACTTAGGTCAAATTGCTATGACTTATGGCTATATTTTTGTAGCTCAAGTAAATTCTAATGCAAATTATGCACAATTGCTAAAAGCAGTAATGGCCGCTGAAGCATATGATGGGCCTTCTTTGATTATTGCTTATTCTCCTTGTATTGCTCATGGTATCAAAGGTGGGCTTGGAAATTCAGGTAATCAAGCAGAACTTGCTACAAAATGTGGATATTGGCCAACTTATATTTACGATCCACGTTTAGAAGCAGAAGGAAAAAATCCTTTAACAATTTCTTCTAAAGAGCCTGATTGGGATTTATATGAAAACTTTTTAATGAATGAAGTGCGTTATACTTCATTGAAAAAATCTAATCCTGAACAAGCTAAGGAATTTTTCGAAAGAAATAAAGCAGATGCACAACGCCGTTATAGACAACTAAAGCGTTTAGCAAGTGCTGATTTTAGTAACGAAAATTAAAATTGTTGCGATTTCTTATGATGAGTTTATCGATGGTTGGTGTCTTACACGCCAACCATTTATTTTTAAATCAAGACTGCTACGATGGTCTTGATTTGACTGTAATTCAAGATCCCTTTTTTCAAAAAACTACAAAAATAAAATCTAATTTTTCTTTGCAAGCGATTATTTCAAATAAAGTCAAGATTGACAATAAATGGTATGCTTTAAATGATAATATTGATGGTTTTAAGATTGCTGAGATAAAAAATTCTCAAGTTGTATTGATAAAGGAAGAAAAACGAATGGTTTTAGATTTGTATGAAAAAAATAATATTTTTATTTATTAGCTTTTTAATTTATACAGATGTTTTAGCAAGTGAATGTAAACAGCGATTTTTTGATATTAGCGTTGAAAGTAAAACTTCTTTACTTGAAATTTTAAATGAATTAGGTAGAGAATGTGGTTTTAGTCTTATTATTAAAGATGAGCTTGCTAGGGGAAAATTACTTCATGATCAAAACTATTTACATATTAGAAAACTCTCTTTAAGAGAAATTTTTAAACTTCTACTAGAAGAAAATAATCTTGCGTATGAATACACTAAAAATGTTCTAAAAATTTATGGAAGACAAGTAAAAACTTTTAAAATTCATTATATTAGCTCCATTCGCGAGGGGCAAAGCATCACCAAGGCTTCAGTGGATTCAAGGCCTAGACAAGGAGATTATGATAACGCAAAAGAGGCGGATAATTTAGTCATTAGTACTGATAGGTTTGATTTTTGGGAAAAAATTTCAGAAGAAATTCAAAGTTTACTTGATGAAAATTCAACCCGACCCATCATCAACACTAATGCAGGAATTATTACTTTAAATGCTACGCCATATGAGCTTGAAAGGGTTGAAAAATATCTTAGTGATTTAAACAAAAGGCTTAAAAAGCAAGTTTTAATTGATGTGAGTATAGTTGCAGTGCATTTAAATCACTCTCATTCAAGTGGGATTAATTGGCAAGAGCTGGCCTTTAGACTAAATGGTGATGAGGATGACTTTATAATCAATAAAGGCGGTGTAAGAAATATTAATCTAAAATCAAATATTGAAACTAAAGCTATTTTAAATTTATTACAAGAAAATGGTAAAACTACTGTGCTTTCTAATCCAAAACTTATGGCGCTTAATAATCAGCAAGCTATTATTTCTATAGGAGATACGATTAATTATCAAGTAAAAGAAAGTTCCAAAGGGACTGAAAATGGCACAACTATTAGTGAAACTTATAATAATTATTCTATTTTTGTCGGCATTTTACTTAATATTTTACCAGAAATTTCAGATGATCATAAAATTATGCTTAGGATTAACCCAAGTTTGAGTGATTTTAAATATAGCGTTGATAACCATCGTCAAAATAAGCCAAGAAATATTGCGCCTGATACTATACAAAAAAAGCTTTCAACCGTTGTTGAAGTTGATGATGGGCAAACTTTGATTTTGGGTGGATTAATTAGCAAAAATACCATTAGTAATCATAACGAAGTAAGCGCTTTGTCCAAAATTCCAATTTTTGGTGCTTTGTTTCAAGGAAAACAAAATTTAGAAGATACTAGTGAAATAGTGTTTATTATCAAACCAAGTTTGATAAAAGCAGATAAAAAAATACTTAGCTTGAAAGATTTGGGATTTACGCATGAAGATGATATGTTTTAGCCTTTTTATTTATTTGTCCTTTGTGAATGCAATGGATATTCAAAATGAAAGTTTTGAGCAAAATGTTTTTTATGAAAAATTTATTCATCATCCAAGTTATGAGAACGCTTTAAATTTGGCTAAGTTTTTCTATCAAAATAAAGATTATAATAAGGCTATTTTTTGGGCTATAGAGGCAAATGACTTTGAGCTTTTGGAAAAAGATGCATGGTTGATATTTATCAATGCTAAATTAAAACTAGGAAAACATCAAGATGCTCTAAAAGCTAAAAAAGAGTATGAAAAACTTCTAGGATATGAAAATTGAATTATGCTATAGTTGAACAAGATTTTAAACTTTTAGATGAATCTACTTTAAGGCAAATAGCACTAGAAAATCAAATGTCTTATCTAGATTTACATGAAAATATGGAATTAGAAAAATACCTTAACATCTTGCCTCTTTCATTAATAGAGCAATATCAAATATTATGCTTTAAAGAAGATGAAGAAAGTGTTAGTATAGCTTCTTTTAAGCCTTTGGAAGAAGAAGTTTTGGAAAAAATACAAAATTTACATCGTTTGAAAATTATCAAAATACATCTTTGTGTTTTTACACTTTTTCAATTTTTTCTAGAAAAAGTGAAATTTTTAATCAAATTTCAAAACTATCTTGATCGCTTAGAGCTTCATTTAAGCAAAGATGAAAATCAAGATGAGATTTTATTAGAGCAGTTTTTGGAACTAATTTTATCTTATGCGTGTTTTTTAAAAGCAAGTGATATTCATTTAGAGCCTTTAGAAAATAAAGCCTTAATAAGATATAGAATAGATGGAAATCTAGCCAAAATACTTGATTTTGATTTACGATCTTTTCAAGCTTTGTTGACTCATATAAAGATTGTTGCTTTGTTGAATGTAGCCGAACAAAGACAAGCACAAGATGGAAGCTTTAGTAAGATATTGTTAGAACAAAAGTATGATTTTAGAATTTCTATTATGCCTTTATTATATGGACAGGGGGTTGTTTTTAGGATTTTAAAGCAAGATGAACAACAATTTAAATTAGATCAGTTGCTGATCGCAAAAGATCGGTTGCTTCGATTAAAAACGTATATAAAAGCTCCTTATGGTTTGGTTTTATTTTGTGGACCTACAGGAAGTGGTAAAAGTACTTTTATGCATGCTATTTTAAATGAAATTGATCGCGATAAGAAAATTATCACTCTAGAAGATCCTATAGAGTATAAACTTCAGCACGCCCAGCAAATTCTTTTAAATTCTAAGGCGGATTTTGATTTTCATAAGGCATTAAGGGCGGTTTTAAGACAAGATCCTGATGTGATCATGGTGGGTGAAATCCGAGATGAGGAAAGTTTAGATATAGTTTTAAAAGCCTCTTTGAGTGGGCACTTGGTGTTAAGTACTTTGCATACTAACAGTGCTTTGGAAGCAGTTTATAGAATGAAACATATGGGTGCAAAAGAATACCTAATCGCTTATTCTCTTAATTTGATCATAGCACAGCGTTTACTTAGAAAGCTTTGTGAATGTAAAGAAGCTAGTTTTGAAACATTTTGCTTTCAAAATCAAACTATAAAAGGAATGTTTTATAAGCCAAAGGGATGTGCTAAATGCATGTATAGCGGCTATAAGGGTCGCTTAATGGTGGCAGAGTTTTTGTTTTTAGATCAAAATATCAAAAGTATGATAGAAAATAACTCAAGTTATGAAGGTATTTTGCAATATGCTTTAAAGAATGGTTTTGTTGGTTTAGGTTTTGATGCTTTAGAAAAGGCAAAATGCGGTTTAATAAGCATAGAAGAATTAAAAAAGACAAGTATTTGAAAAAATTTATTATTAATTATATTGTCAAAGAAAAGTCAAAACAACGCATTATTAAAGCAAATAATTTATATGAAGCTAGAATGATTGCTTTAAAATCACATTTTGAAATTATAAGTATTGAAGAGTATTTTGGTGCGGTAAAATATAAATTTAAAGATGAGGATTTGATTTTTATCTTAAAAGATTTAAATATGATGTTAAAAGCGGGATTGAGCCTGCAAGAAGCTATTTTAGAATTTTCACGCTCAAATTATGAAAAACAAGTGGCGCAAATTTTTAATATTATTTATCAAAAATTAAGCAATGGAAGCACTTATGATCAAGCCTTTGCCAATGTATTAAGTGTTAGAGAATGTGCTATTTTAAAAATTTGTGAAGGTAAGGGTGATTTACATCAAGCTTTTGGTATTATTATTGATTTAAAAGAAAAACATCTTCGTAACCTTAAACAATTTAAAAAAGCTATGGCTTATCCATCGTTTGTGTTTGCTTGTATCATTTTAGCTTTTGTTGTTTTGATGGTGTTGGTTTTACCTGAATTTAAAAACTTATTTGCACAGCTAGAGCTTGATTTGCCACAAATTACACAAATCCTTTTTCATATAGGGGATTTTTTTAATCAATACTACATTTATTTTGCAATACTTCTTTTATGCTTTATTTTTGCAGTGTATTTAAGTAGAAAGGCATTGTATTTTCATAAATTGCTTTTTTATTTGCCTATTTTTGGAAAAATCATGCTTTATCAGGAACAATTTTGCTTCTTTTTAGTCTTTTCTTATTTATCAAAATCAGGTGTTGATGTCAAAAGGGCTTTTGGATTAGCTTGCGAAAGTATAAGAAATTCATTTTTTAAAAATACTATGTATGCTGTAAAAACATCTTTTGAATCAGGTCTTAGTATGGATCAAGCTTTTTTTAAGACTAAATTTTTCGAGCCTTTTGTTATAAGAATGCTAAAGTTAGCTTTAAAAAGTTCAAAGTTAGATGAAAGCACTTATGAGCTTGCAGTATTTTATGAATACAAAAAAGAAAGTTATACTCAAAAATTTTTTTCTTTATTGGAACCTTTGATGACTGTTTTTATGGCGATTTTAATATTGATCTTGGCTTTAGGTGTTTTCTTGCCTATGTGGCAAATTAATCAAGCTTTTTAAGCAAGATAATCATAAGCAACTTTGATTATGGTTAGAGCAACTATAGTTAAAAAAAGCTTTTTGATAAAAGTTCCTTGAGTTTTTAAGACTAATTTTGATCCTATAAAAGCTCCTAGAATTTGACCTATACCCATTAAAATTCCAACTTTCCAAAGCACTTCATAAGAATACAAAAATACAGCTAAAGCTACGATATTGCTAGTGAAATTTAAAATTTTGGTATTAATACTAGCATTTTTCATGCTAAAACCAAGAAATATCACACAAGCAAAAATCCAAAAAGAACCAGTACCAGGACCTAAAAAACCATCATAAAAACCGAGCAATAAACCAAAGATGATTTGAAAACTTGTGGTACTCATTTTAGCTTTATTGTGAATATGTCCTAGATCGGGTTTGAAAATTGTATAAAAAAAGATCAAAATAAGACAGATTAAAACAACAATTTTTATAGCATCTTGATCAATAAGTAAAACTGCATAAGTTCCAATAGCAGCACCAATAGCAGTAAATAAAATTCCTAAAGCTATTTTTTCTATATGCATGGATTTTCTATAAGCTAGTACTGCGGTAAATGAACCAAAGGTACTTTGAAGTTTATTGGTAGCTAAGGCTAAATGCGGGGGAATGCCACAGGCAAATAAAGCAGGTATGGTAATAAGCCCACCACCACCTACGATAGCATCTACACAACCTGCAAAAGCAGCAACAAAAAATAAAATCACATAGTAAGTTAATTCAAGCTCCATAAGCTTTCCTTATTTTGTCCGATTCGATATAAAGCAAAATCATATTTAACAGGATCGGTAGGATCTAGTTTTCTAAGATTTTGCGTAAGTTCCATAACACTTTTGAAGTCATAAATCTTACGCTTTAAAAGCTTAAGTTTCAATGAAACTTTATGTGTGTGGGTATCTAAGGGTATAAGTAGGTCTTTTTTGTTGATATTTTTAAATAATCCTAAATCAAGCTCGTCTTTTCTCACCATCCATCTAAGATACATATTGTAGCGTTTTAGAGGTGATTTGGGGTAGTTAAATTCTTTAGAGAAGAAAAATTCATAGCCATAACTTCGGTAAGAGTTAACTTTGTAAACTTTTTCCATAAAGGCTTGAATACCTTGAATAATATCATGTTCTTTTTGATAGCCTTGGGTAAAAATATTTTCAATGCTATCCTCATTTTTTATACGCTTGAGTGTGATAAAAATTTGTGCGATATCTTGAGAATTTTGAAAGCGATATTTTAATGCACTGCATTCTTTGATGATGTCAACATCGGCTTTTTGTAGTAAGGAAAAGTCAAGCTTTTTTAGAAAATTGACAATATTCTTGGCATTTCCATATGCAAATAAGGCACAAATTAAAGCAATACTTTCGTCTTTATAAATACTTGCAATTTGCAAAGGATCAGGATAAGAAAAAAGCTCTTTTTGAGTGTTTTTGCTTAAGATAGCCTCATCTAAAAGAGCTTTAATATGCATTAAGATTTTAAGCCAAGTAAGGTTTCAAGCATTTGATCAACAGTGGTTACGATTTTAGCTGCAGCACCGTAGCTTGCTTGGTATTGTATAAGTGCTGCTAATTCTTCGTTGGTATTTACTCCGCTTTTGGATTGATACTCTGCATATGCTGTGTTAAAAATGGTTGTGTTGGTTGCATGTGCAAAATTATTGCTTTCTGCATTTGAAGCAATTTGACCTGTAAATTTTCTATAATAACCATCTAAAGTCATGGTGTCTACAGTGCCATCTTTGTTGTAGAAATTAACTTTTTGGGTTTGTAGTTGCAACATTGCATTTGCTACATCGTTATTACCATCAACACCATTTGAGCTTGCTTTTAGGCTATTTGGATCGTTTCTAATGCTTGAGTTGACATTAATATCATTTGCATCTTGACCATTAAAAAACGAAGATACATTCAAAGCGCCAGGAAAATTAGTTCCATTGTCTTTAAAAGCTATTTTATAGCCTTCTTTTAAGCCATTGATTTGGAAATTTCCACTATCGCTTTGACCATCATAATGGTAAAAGGCTTTAAAATAATCATCTAAATCATTGCCTGGTTTACTATCTTTATTATCATCGATATCAGCATTGATTTGTTTGATCACATCTTCTATGGTGGTATTGACATCGATTTTTATGGTTCTTTTGGCTGCTTCTTTACCTTCATTGTCGTATATGATAATATCAAAACTACCTGCTTGAATGTTTTTATCATAACTCATCAAAGATGTATCAGGTTTTAGACCATTTAGATTGTCTGAGTTTACCTTGTCAGTTGCTGCTTGAGCGTAGACATTATTAGTTTGTGTGATGAGTGTTTTTGTAAAAGTATTTAACATATCTTTGTAATCTTGTAAAATTCCATCACTGTAAGTGTCATGATTGCCATCATAGTTTCTACCTCTAAGATCTAGTTGTGCTCCTAGTTGTCCACCTGAAATTTTACCTGTTAAATCATAGCGATTTTCATCATTGACTTCATAATAAATTTGGTAAAAACCATTAGGATTGTTGTTGTCTAGTTTTAAAGGGTGAAAACTAGATCCATTGACAATGCTAAAACCTTGAATACTTAAGTCATAATATCTTCCTGAATCTGTCATGGTTGATTCTAAGGTGCTATCTTGAGAGCTTTTTCCTTTCCAGGCGACTGCATTAACTAGTTTTGAAAGTCTAAGTTCAAGTTCATCTCTTTTATCTCTAAGTTGGTTGGCATTATCAGTTGGTAAAACTTCCTCGTTTTCAAGTTGTTTGTTGATATTTGCGATTTCTTGACCGATGTTGTTGATTTCATCTACAGTTTGTCTAATTTCTTCATTAACAGTTTGTTGCATTTTATTAAGATCTTGCAAGGTTTTTTGTATGTTTCTTGTGAGTACATTTGCACTTTCAACAAGATCAATTTTACTAGCACCATCACTTGGATTAGAAGCGAAGTTGTTCCAAGCATCATAATAGTTTTTATAATCTTGCAAAATACCAGTGCCTTGCATATCAGGAAATCTTTGGCTTGCCTCTTGTAGAATTTGCCCCAAGTAATTGGTGTATTGTTGTTGAGTGGAGGCGTTTTTTAACTCATAATAAGAATGCTCATCGTGCAATCTTTTGATGGTGTCAATTTGCGTTCCTGTTCCTAAGTGTAAGCCACCTCTATCAATGGACATTCCAGAACTTTGTACAGCTCTTTGTCTAGTGTAAAAAACCGCATCTGCATTGGCGATGTTATTGCCTGTGGTGTTGATTTGAAGTTCAGCAGCTCTAATACCGCTAACTCCTGTATATAAACTGTCAAAAATTCCCATAATCTTAACCTTTAAACATTGATCTTAAATAGTGAATCTGGAATAGTTTTTTGATCTCCATAAGCATTATTTGTTCCACTTTGTTCAAACATCGTGTTTAAAAGATTGTCATAAAAGTTTTTAATGATGAGTACTAATTTAGCGTATTCTTTGTTTTTTTGGTGCAAGGTATTTAAATTTTGCTTTAAGAGTGCTAATTTTTCTTTATCTTCTTCATCTAAAAGTTCATCTAAGCCTTTGTTGTTGCCTTGATTGCTAAGATCTACTAGGGCTTTATCAAGATTTTTTTTAGCAAGTTGAAAATCACTTACAAGTTTAGTTTTATCTTCAATGCTTTGACTTACATGTTTGTGGTTAGCAGTTTGAATTTGAGCAATATCTTCTAGAGTAAGATTGATGAGTTTTTCTAAAATAGAATTTGTTTCGTCTAAGTATTGTTTAACCATTTTTTATCCTTTCTTAGGCACTAACCCAAAAAAGGATAAAAACTATAATAAAGAATCTGCTATTGCTTTAGAAGTAGCTTGTAGGTCTACTTTATACTCGCCATTTTTAATTTGAGAAGCAATGATAGATGCTTTACTTTCTTCTGCCTTTTGAGTTTCTTTTGCCTTGTTATTTTCTTTGTTTTCTGTTTTGTTTATATCATTAGTAGCGACTTGAGCTACATAACTTTGATGTATAGGGTTTATCATTTTAAGCCTCCAGTTCTATTGAAAAACTCTAAGAACTATATCGACACTTAAAAAATAAATTAACCCCTTTCTTTTAAATAATCAAATAATAATTTTGAAAAACCTAACCCCCCGCTTAATGCTTTACTCATAGTATCATTATACATAGATGAATAGATTTCATCGCTTGCATCTTTTCCAAATAAAGAATTTTCTTGTTTTAAAGAAATATCCAAAACACTTTTGATTAAAAAAGCTTCAAAAGCATCAGTTTGTTCTTTTAAAGCTTTATCTTCATCATTTAATGCTTGTATATGAGTTAAATCATTTTTAAAAGCACTATCTGCATAGTTTTTAGCAGCTTTGTAGCTATTGTTGTTTTTGGTAATGCTTTCATAAAGCTCACTGCTATAATTTTTACTCGCTAAGTAATTATCCACTCTCATTATATTACCTCTAATTCAGCGCTAATTGCACCAGCTCTTTTTAAATTTTGCATAATAGCTATGATATCATTTGGAGCTGCGCCAAGTTTATTAAGCATTCTTGCTATGTTTGCTACGGTTGTTTTGTTGTTTGTGATTTTTAAAGTATTAGATACAGGATCTAAAATTCCACCATCTTTCATATCGATTTCATTTTGTCCTAAAGCTACAGTATTGTTGGGATCAATTTTTATCGTGATATCTTTATGGGTGATTAATATAGGTTCAACTTCTATATTTACACCAGCTACGATAGTTCCAGTTCTTTCATCAATAATCACTTTACTTTCAGGAGTATAAGCGATATCTTGCTCTAATACTCTTGCCATAAATTCAACATGAGAAAATTCTTCAGGCTTAGTAAGTTTAATGGTTCTTGAATCTAATGCTTTAGCAATATCTGCATCAAAGATTGTGTTTAAAACTCTTTCAATATTGTTTGCTGTTTTAAAATCAGCATCTTTTAAGCTTAAAATCAGATCATCTGTTTGACTGAAATTTTGAGGTATTTCTCTTTCAACTACTGCGCCATTGATTACATTTGCTGAGGTTGAATGCGTCCCTGTAGCACCTGGTCTTGGGCTAAGTCCACCTATAGCTAAGGAGCCTTGAGCTACTGCATAAATTTCACCATCAACCCCTTTTAGAGCTGTCATTAACAAGGTGCCACCTTGTAAAGACTTTGCATCACCCAAAGAAGCTACGCTTACATCAAGTTTATCCCCGCTTCTTGCAAAAGCAGGAAGTTTTGCTGTAACCATTACAGCTGCTGTGTTTTTTGATTTTATATCGCCTGGGCTAACTTTTACATTCATACCTTGAAGCATATTTGAGATTGATTGTAGGGTAAATTCACTACTTGTGCCGTCTCCGCTTCCATTTAAACCCACAACCAAACCATATCCTATAAGTTGGTTATCTCTAACACCTACTACATTGGTAAGTTCTTTAATAGTGGCAGCAAAAACACTTAAACTTAGTGCTAAGCTTAAAAATAATATTCTCATCGATTCTTCCTTTAATCTATGCTTTTACATAAGATTAAAGCAAAAAAAGTTCCAAAATCAAGTAAGACTATAAAAACTTAGAGTAGTTGAGCCAAATTTTCTTTCTTTATTTTTTTCAAAATTTTGTATAGCAGCAGGTGTTTTAAAAGTGCTATGGTGTTCTATGATGATGATTTTTACATTGGTGTTTGAGATGTTTTCTATTAACTGAAGTGTTTTTTGATAGATGTCAAAAAAACCTTCTCTAATATCAAAAGGTGGATCAAGGTATAAAATGATATCCTCTTGAGAATTTTGAATGATTTGAGGAGTTTTTTTGAAAGTATCATCGTGAAAACAAATGGTATTTTGATCAATACTAGAAGCGTTTTTGGAAGCAATCTCGTAAGCTTTTTTGTCTTTTTCTATAGCATAACTTTTTAAGCAGCCATTACTTCTTGCTTCTAGTGCCATTAAAGCACTTCCGCCAAAAGCTTCTATGAAAACCTTATTTTGCAATGAAAAACGTAAGACATTGAAAACACAAGATTTTACTATACTTTTGGTGCTTCTTGTGGTATCTAAACTAGGAAGTAGAATTTTTTTACCCTTGTAAATTCCGCTTTCTATGCTAGTGTAAATTTTAGGTATTTTTTTGGCGTTAGACTTTTTCTTTTCTTTTTCTTTATAGGAATTTAAAAAATCTTTTACACTTTGATATTCTGGATTTTTACGCATTATTGCTTTCTTCTTTGATGAGATTTTTAAGTTCTGCTTTGTAAAGATCAAACAATGCATCGATTTTTTCGTGACTTTCTTGACGTAATTGTTCTAAGATAGCTTCGCATTTTTGATTCATGATTTTTTTCTCACGCATTGCTATTTTGTAGGCAATATTTTGCAAGCTTGCATTAAAATCATTTAAAGCATTGAGTAACTCTTCCATACTAAAAGGTAAGGTTAGGAAGTTGGATTTTTTATTGATGATAAATTGTGGCTTTTGTGTGTTAATTTTTTCATCACATACTAAAAAATCACAATCTTTCTTTAAAACTAAAAAATCTTTTAAAGCAACTTCTAGAGTTTTTTCTAAAATTAAATCTTTGCATTCAAGAGCGATTTTCATTGATTAAACTCACTTTTAATTTATGTTTTTTTAAAGTGTATGGTACTATACCTAGGGCTAAATTTGCAAGTTCTGCAAAGCTTAAAATATAAAAATCTTCAAAATTTCTATTTGAGCTTACTTGTAGTTCTTTTGCGCATTTATCAAACATATAAAAAGAGTAAAAGTCTTCCACTACTAAAAAATCACATCCGCTATCATATGCATCTAGCACAATAGAGGCGGCACATTTATATGCTAGCTCCGTGTTTAAATTTAAAAAACTATAACCACAGCTTTTGTATTTTCTTTCAAAATCAATCGTATTAGCCTTGAGAATTTGGGCCAATTCCAAAGAGCACTCCGCGTCTGAAAATCCTTGATATACACCTATATTAAATTGATCAAAAAAGTGTTTAATATGCTCTTGTTTAAGATGATCTAAAAATATTCTTGGAGCATATTGAATTGGTTCGATTTTGCTCATAATTTCATAAGATCCATACTCACATGCTGCGATATTGTCTTCATTCATCATTCTAGAATATTCATCTAAGATATCTTTTGGATCATAATCAATAATAAAATAATTTTTTCCTAAGGGTTTTTCGCAAAGTGAACTTTCAACGCCGACTATATCTAAAGCATTTTTGATAATATCAAAATAACAAAACAAGTCATTGTTGTTATTGGTGTAGATTTTATACATTTTCATTCCTTAAAAAATACTTCTTGCAAGGCCTGTTTTTACAAGCATCATTTTTAGTTCATTGATGTAGGATTCATAATCTAACTCATTAGAAGAAATGAAATTTTTAAATTTTGTATGGTAGTAAATTCCTTTTTCTTCATCTGCTACAAGTTTAAGAAATTGTGGTGTTTTTTCTGGATATTTTAGTAGCATTTTGTATGCAAAGATAAAGAAACTATCACCTAAATACTCAGGTAAAAATTCTCTCACTTCGCTTGTATAATATAAAAAATCATACTGTTTGTATAACTCTACATCGTGAGTGTCAATTAGATCTTTAAAAAGCTCTAGCTTTTCTAAAAAATCGCTTTTATCCATGATCAAATCTTTTATAGCCCTTTTGGTATCTAGCGGTTCTATGATAAGTTCATTGCCAAATCTTTCGATGATATTGTTTAGGTTTCTTCTTTGTCTAATGGAAACTTGATTGACTTTAATGCAACTTTCTGGATTTTCTTCAAAGTCAAAATATATATCATCTTTTTTTACCTGTGTTAAGATATCAAAAACGCTGTTAAAGTTTTTGCTATCATAAACATAGGGTTTATAGTAGGCTAGATAATCACTGTTTTTATCAAAACGAAAAATTCTTAAAGTTATTTGCATAATTTATCCTTGCTATTATTTTCCATTATATACATTTTAAACTTATAAAAATTTGATTATTATATAAAATTAAATGCTTTTTGTATAAAATATTCACATGGATAAAGAAAAAAGAATCATAAGTGCTTTTGCAAATTCTATCAATGGTGATGATGGTGCTATTGTAGATGGATATTGTTATTCTAAGGATTTGTTTTGCGAGGATATTCATTTTAAGCGTTCTTGGATGAGTTTAGAGCAAATTGGCGCAAAAGCAATGCTAGTGAATATCTCTGATGCTATCGTGATGAATGCTACTCCAAAATACGCCCTTTTGGGTCTTTCTTTGCCAAAGTGTTTAGATATGAAACAAATTAAGTCTTTACAAAAAGGCTTGTTGGATACTGCTAAAGAATTTGGAGTGCAAATCATAGGCGGTGATACAACTGCTAGCGATAAGATTAATATTAGTATTACTATTATTTCAAAAGTTAATCAAAAGGCAATTTTTAGGAAAGGTTTAAAACGAGGAGATTTGCTTGCTTTTAGTGGAAAATTAGGAGATAGTTTAAAAGGTTTAAATATTTTACTTCGAGGTGGAAAATTGCATTCAAAACACCGTTTTATAAAGCCTAAATTAAGACAAAATTTTTTTTATGATATTGCAAAAAAAGTAAGAGTAAGTATGGATATTTCAGATGGTTTAAATAAAGATCTTTCGAGAATGTTATTTTTAAATCATCTTGGTGTAAAATTTCTAAAAAAAATAGACCGACTAAGTTTAAATAGTGGGGAAGAATATGAAATTTTATTCGCATTTGATAAAAAACATAAAGCATTGATACAAAATTTAGCCAAAAAACATAGAGTTAAATTAAATATTTTTGCAAAAACAACCACAGGAAGGTATAAATTTTATGGAAGAGAACATCATTTTTAAACCCTTATATAGTTTAAAGCACACCCCAATTAATGTGCATTTTTCAAAAAATAGCAGTGATTTTGTGGTTAGAGAAAGACCGCTATATGAATTTAGTGGTAAAGGGGAACATTTAGTACTGCATTTACAAAAAAAAGATCTTAGTACAAGTGAAGCTTTGAGAATTTTGAGTGAACATAGCGGTATTAAGATGAGAGATTTTGGCTATAGTGGTCTAAAAGACAAGCAGGGTTTGACCTTTCAATATATCTCTATGCCTAAAAAATACGAAGAGAGTTTGAAAAATTTTAAACATGATAAAATGAAAATTTTAGACAGTTTTTATCATGATAATAAGCTTAGAATAGGGCATTTAAAAGGAAATTCTTTTTTTATAAGATTAAAAAAAGTTTCCAAAGTAGATGCATTAAAAATTGATCAAGCTTTTAAAAATATCCAAGAGCAAGGCTATGCTAATTATTTTGGGTATCAGCGTTTTGGCAAATTTCAAGACAATTTCTTGCAAGGATTAGAGATTTTAAAAGGTAAAAAAATCAAAAATAAAAAAATGCAAGAATTTTTAATTTCTGCTTTTCAAAGTGAACTTTTCAATAGATATTTAAGTAAAAGAATTGAACTTTCACATTTTGTCAATGATTTTAATGAAAAAGAATTGCAACAAATTTATGCATTAGGTAAGGATGAAATTAAAAGCTTAAAACAACAAAAACAATTTTTTAAACTTTTAAAGGGTGATGTTTTGGGGCATTATCCATTTGGCAAGTGCTTTATATGTGAAGATTTATCAAGTGAGTTGGAAAGATTTTACCGAAGAGATATTAGCGCAATGGGGTTGCTACTAGGATCAAAAGCGTTTGAAGCTGGTGATGGTTTAGCGAAAAAGCTAGAGAATGAAGTTTTTTCTTTTGCTTATGAATTTAAAGATAAAATGCAAGGATCAAGACGCTTTATGTGGTCTTATTTGCAAGATTGTAAAAGTTACTATGATGAGGAAAAAGCCCATTTTACCTTAGAGTTTTTCTTGCAAAAAGGCTCATATGCAACGGTGGTCTTGGAGGAAATTTTACACACGGATATCTTTGAGCAAACTCATAATATATAATTTTAAAATTGATATTGAGTATCAGTTAAAATTTATCTTTTATAAATTATAATAACAATTATCATTTTTATAAAAGGAAAACTCAATGTCAGTTTTGGTTATCGGTGCGGATGAAATCACTCCAATTAAGGCGGTTTTGACAAATTTAGGTGCAAAAAACATAGAGCATTGGGATGCTAGAAATGAAAATAGGGTTAATAGAAAGCCTATCCCTCAAAATACCGAATGCATAGTTATGCTGACTAGCTTTTTAAATCATAATACTATGAAAAAAATCAAAACAGAGGCAAAAAAGCGCAATATACCTTTAGTATGCGCCAAAAGAAGCGTGAGTTGTGTTTATTGTGAGTATTGTAAGGTATTTGGTTTAGATCAAAGCTATGAATGTATGAAAAAGGCTTGAGTATGTTTGGCTTTAATGCAAAAGGAGATCTTGTTCCTGTTATTTTTAAGGATTTAAAGCAAGAGTATATTAATGATATATTTTTAAATTTATACAATGCTTTGGTGGATAATGATTTAAAGGTGTCTTATTTTTATGCTAAAAAAGCTAGCAGTATAAGAAATATTTTTGAATTAAAAATTCAAAGCATGTGTAAAAGTTTTGCTATAAAAAGAACAAAGATAAAATACTTTTGTCCTTACTCACATAAAATCATCAAAGCTTTTATGGAAGGTAGTTTAGCGCAGTTAAATCTTGATGATAAAAGTCCAAAATATACTATGGCAAAGATGATTCAGCATGTATTTTTATCGTCAGAATTTATATTAAATCCACAAGTTGGCTTTGAAAGTTTTGTATATGAGAAAATATGTAGAAGCAATGTAAAAGCTAAAGTAGATATTTGGGGCAAGATGATTGTTATTGATAATAAAATGGCTATAATGCCTTTATTTTATGATGATAATAAAAAAGATATTGAAATGGCTTTAAGTTTTATAAGAGAAAATTCTTTTGAGCGATTTTATATTGTGTATCCAAGAAATAAAAATTTCACTCAACATAAAGAAATCAGACATATTTTATGTGAAAATAACAAAACTTTGTTAAAATTAGTTCCCTATACTATTAATAATCAAATTTTAAGGAGATGTTAAATGTCAGTAGCAGTAATTTATGGTAGCTCTATGGGCAACACAGAAGGCGCAGCAAATATGATTGCACAAAAATTAGGAATTTCAGATGTATTTAATATCGCAGATATTGATGCAGATAAAATCAATTCTTATGATAAATTAATTTGTGGTACTTCAACTTGGGGAAGTGGAGATCTTCAAGATGATTGGGACGGATTTGATTTTTCATCACTAAGTCTTAGTGGTAAAACAGTTGCAGTTTTTGGTATGGGTGATAGCGAAAGTTATTCAGATACTTACTGCAGTGCTATGGGAAAATTAGCTCAGGCTTTAAAAGCTGCGGGTGCAAATTTGGTAGGTGCTGTTTCTACAGGTGGTTATACTTTTGAATCAAGCGATGCAGTAGAAGGTGATAAATTTGTAGGATTAGCTTTAGATAATGATAACCATGAAGATCTAACTGAAAGTAGAATTGATACTTGGTTAGAGCAAATTAAACCTCACTTTTCTTAATACGAAGATGCCATAAGGCATCTTTTATAAATTTAAAACTTTCTTTTCTTTGTTTCACTGAGTATATCTTGTGCTAAAGAATCCACTTCATTTGCAATGTTATTGGTTTGTATTGCTGTTTGTGAATTTTGTTGAGTTAGTTTTTCTATGGTAGCAACAGATTCGTTGATTTGACTAATATCATCTGCTTCTTCTTTGATTGCTTCTCCCATATCACTAATAGATTGAGCCAAGATATTAGTATTTGCTTCGATTTCTCCTAAAGATTTTTGTGTTCTTTCAGCTAAATTTCTTACCTCTTCGGCAACTACAGCAAAACCTCTACCATGCTCTCCTGCTCTAGCAGCTTCAATAGCAGCATTTAAAGCTAGTAAGTTAATTTGCTCAGCAATATCTGAAATCACCGTGGTTACGCTTTTTATGTCATTGCTTTGTTTTACTACATCTTGTGCTTTAATAGAAATTTCACTCATAGCCGAATTCATTTGTTCTAATGCTCTAGCGCTTTCTTGTAAAGAAGAGGTTTGGTGGGTGGCATCGTTGGTAAGTTCTTGCATACTTTGTTTTAATGCTTCAGCTTTTTGGTTGAGTAATTCGCCTTGATTGAGTGATTGTAAAAGCATGTTTTTGATCTCGTTTCCAAGACTGTTGATAGCTTTTTCAACATCACCTTTTGGAGTGTCAATGGTTGCGGTGAAATCTAAGTGTTGATAGCTATCAAATACAGCTTGAATATCATTTAAATTGCTACCAATTTTTCTTTGCAAGGTTGCAAGCATACTATTTAATACTTCTATTAATTCTTGAATTTGTGGATTGTTTGCATGGGAAGTGATGTGTAAATCAAGTTCACCTGTTTCTATTTTTT
This sequence comes from Campylobacter sp. P255, assembly GCF_003627915.1. NCBI lineage: Bacteria > Pseudomonadati > Campylobacterota > Epsilonproteobacteria > Campylobacterales > Campylobacteraceae > Campylobacter > Campylobacter sp. P255. The sequence continues at coordinate 26,389 of NZ_NREN01000003.1, read as the reverse complement.
TAGCTACATTAACAGATTCTTCAATAGCTTTTGCATCTTTGGCAAGCGCTTCTTTAATGATCATGATATTTTCATTGATTTCATCTGCCATTTTCCCAAATTCATCTTGTGTTTTTAGTTTAATAGGGTGAGAATGTGCATCTTTGTGGTTTAAATAATTAAAGAAATCATGTAAACCTGAAGAAATGATCGTAATAGGTTTGAGATTATAAGAAATAATCATTCTAATAAACACTATAGTGATAAAAATAGCAATTAAGGAAATAATGATTTGCTCCATTAGTGTTGATCTTGCAGCATCACTATAAAAATCATAATCTGCTATACTACAAATAGTGTATTTTGGATTAATACTACCATTGCAGATTAAAGCTTTGGTGCCTTCTTCTTGAGTTTGTATTTTAAAAATATCTTTTGAAAGGGTCTTGTTTGCACCTTCAGGTGTTTTAAAATAACTTCCTATGATATCTTTACTAATTTGGGTTGAAGTAAGAATTTTTGATGAATCAGTATGAAATAAATATGTACCATCAGCTGCCAAAACTGCTGCATGCGAATAAGGTGTTTTTCCGATTGCTAAAACTTCTTCTGAGAATTTTTTCAAATCATAATCAGCTGCAACGACACCTATTACTTGACCATTTTCTATAATAGGGCTAGCATAAGAAATGGTAGGTTTTTGCATACTAGATGAAATATAAGGTTCTGTTACGACAAGTTGTTTTTTCTCTTTAGCTTCTTGATACCAACCTCTAGATCTTGGATCATATCCGCTATCTGGTGTTTGATTGTTGCCATTTGATCTAAATATTCTTCCATCTTCAAACCCTACATATGTTAGATCAAAACCCAAAGAGTCGCCGATAGATTTTAACAAACTGGTATATTGTTCTGGTGTAAGGGAATTTTTGTTTTCTTTGAGATATTTTGTTAATGAGTGAATTACATTGCGTCTATCGCTTGCATATAGGTCAAATCTTTTACTTACATCAAAAGCAACTTTTTGTTGAAACTGAACTAATAAAGTATGACTATTAGACTTGGATTTAACATAGTTGAATGCACCTAAAACACATAGTAGCACCACAACGAAGATACAAACTAAAAAGGCTATTTTGTTTGAAAAATTACCTAATAGATACTTTTTTGCTGAAAAGAGCATATTTTCTCCTTGAAAAGTCAATACTGACTTTGTAATATTTTGGGTTAATTAATAAGATTTTATTCAAAAAATATTTAAAAAATTATAAATATTATTTAAATTTATTAATAAATATTATTTTTTGAGTCATTTTTTAAATAAAAAATTCTAATTTCTTGGAGAGTAAAATTTTATTATCGGTGTATTTTGCCCATTGTATCTTAAGAGTAAAAATAGAAGCTTTGGCTAATCTTGCAAAAGGAAAAGCGTGATAGTAAAGTGCTTCTTGTTCTTTGGATGCAGTTTGAAAATGTGCTTTAATTTGTACGCCTTTGATGAGGTTGATCACATCAGTATCCAAGGCTATGTTAACTCCAACATTGGGAGTTTTAAGAGCAAGTTGAATATGTTTAGTGTGTTCTTCACTAGCAAAAATTAAGGATAAATTTTTATCATCAAAAGCATAATAACAACTCGCGCAATATACCCCTCCATCATCATCAAGCATGCTGAGGGTGAGAAGTTTTTGAGATTGGATAAAAGTTTTTATTCTTTTATCCATTATTGTTGGCTTTTAAATTTAAGATTTTTTGATAGCTTAAATGTGTTAAAAATATTACATAAAATACTTGCAAAAATAATCCAAACAAAGGAATACTTGATAAAGTGAAAAATACCAATGTACTTATTTTAAAATACAAAGGCGAAGAGTTTTTATAAAAACTATCAAAAGAAGATCGGTCTAAAACATTACTAAGGACATCTAGTAATAAGAGCTTATGAAATAAATAATAAAAAACAGCATAATAAATTACAATGCTAACAAAAGGTATAATCAGTAAAAAAGTTGCCACAGCAAGTAGCAAGCAAAAAATAAATAAAAATTTAAAGCTTTTAAGTAGAACTTCTAGAAAATGAACTTCTTTTTTGATGAGATGATTGTAGTATTTTTGATTGATTTTTTTGACAATATAAGGTGTTAAAAATGAAATAATTAGCATTGTTAAAAATACTGAAGCAAAAACTACAATAAAAAAACCTCCAATTGCACTTAAAAATGCAAGTGAAAATTGCACTATGGAGAAGCTAAAAAACCATGCCATAAAAGAGCCACTTAATGCACTATCGATATAAGAAAAAAAGACATCATAAGTATAAAAAACTAGCAAAGCTAAAACAAGCAAACTTAAAAGAAAAGGTAAAATGGAAAATTTTAAAAAAGGCTTGCTAAGAAAATCTTGCAAGCTTAGGTAAAAGATATTCATTTGATTTGATTGTAAGCTTCTTGAAGTTTTTGGTAAATAGCATTATACTCTAAAGTTTGTTTTAAAATTTGATTTAAAACTTCATTATCCTCTATGCCATTCCATGTTTTTTTATAGCTTCCATCTTTATAACCATTTTCTTGTCTAAATTGATTTAAGATATTTTTTCCAATATAGGTTTTATAAAGCTCGAAGAAATTTAAACCGCATTTTCTAGCTAATACAAAATACACGCTTAAAAGTTCGCCCAAATCATAATCAAAACCACTGCATTTATGGATAATAAGTTCAATATCATTTAATATTCCATAGACATCAGCCTCGTTTGGATTAGGAGTTTCTTTACAAAAATCATCAAAAAAAGTTACAGAAGAAACTTCTTCTGCGATAAAATTTTTATCAGTGATTTGTTTTTCTTTGTACTCTTCTAAGATTAAACTCAAGATAAAATGCCATATGTCAACAATCTCAATGCGTACATTATCCCAGTTTGCAGGCGTATGTATACTTTTCCAATGTTTCCAAGCAAAAGAATCTACAAGTTCGGCACACTCCATATAAATACATCTTCTAAAGCTGATTAATTTTCCTTCTTTGGTATAGCCATTTTCCCAACCTATACCATTGGTATCATCATTAAGTTTTTGTTGGAGTTCGAGCATGCTTTTTAAAATATCTTTTACTTCCATTTGTTTTCCTTTTTTATGCATAAAATCCAAATTCTTTGTTTTCTTCCTCTTTTGCTTTCTCTTCTTGACTTTTATACTGTTCCCAAATTTCTTCTAATAATTTTGTGCTATCTTGGAAAATTTGTTTTTTAATGTCCGCAAGATCAGTTTTTTCCATTTCTTTATTTAAACTCTTATCCATGGTATTAAATAATTCGTGTAAGGTTGCTTTTTTATGTTCTTCATCTTTTGGTTCAGGTAAAGCGTTGCCAATCTTCATCGCAGTAGTTATAATTTCTTTTGGTTTTAAAGTTCCTACTCTTGAGTTTTTCATAAACTCATCGATTTGAGGTTGTACTTTTGCAACAGCTTCTTTGATTTCTTCAATTTCTTCTTCTGAAAGCTTGCTTCCACTATATGAAAATGAAAAGCCAAATTGATTTCTTAGGCTTAAAGTAGCAGAGTTACCATCTCTGTCAAATTTTGCCTCTTTTTTGTCATACATTGAAAAAGAAAGATGATTGCCGTTTTTTGTTTTTATATCCATGGAAAAATTTTGAGAATTGTAGCTAGAAATTTGCATATTATTCCTTTCAAATCATGATTAAAAGCTATATCGGCAATTTATTTTAAAATTAAACAAAAATTTGCAAAGTTTTAACTTTGCAAATTTCAAATATTAGGGAGATAAATATTTTAACATTAAGTCGTTAAATACTCGTTAAATCCCAAAATATTTTTAATAATTTTTCATGATGAGAGTGTATGAGAATTTGATCTTTTTGATGCTGGTTTTTACAGGCTTTTAAAGCTTGTTTTAAATGTTCTTTTAAAGAAAAAACCAATCCAAAAGCAATGGCTTCTTTATCTAAACCACCTAAGATGTAGATTAAAGGCATACGCAATGATTTAGATACATCAAGTTTTGCTTGATCGTTAATGGTGGTTTTGAAGTCAAACTTACTTGGGTGTTTAAATTTATAAGCTAAAGCAAGATCTAAAAATTCATCAATGGCTTCTAGCTTTTTCCCACTGATAAATGGATATATAAAATAAAATAAGTCCAATACATTTGCGCTAGTAATGCTTTCATCGCTATAATTTTCTTGTATGAAGTTATAATGTGACTGAAATTGTTCTTGAAAATTTTGCACTAAACTCATCGCTATTTTAGTTTTTGCAAATTGATTTAAAAAAACCTTAGGGTTAGCTTCAAAGCTAAAATCTAGAAAGTTATTTTTATTTTCATTATAATAAAAAATTCCACTGCTATCGTTACTTAAATCTAATAAGATATTTTTAGAATTAAGTTCGTTAATAGAAGCATTATGAACTACTTCTGTGGCGAGTATACTAGAAAAGTCATTATATGCAAATTCATTGCTCATGGGTTTTTCATAAAAACCAAAATCGTCCCAAAAATTTTCTTCACTGCAAGCAATACAACCATGTCCTGCAGCAACAGGCCAAGATGTTTTGGAGTTAAATTTAACTTTAGGACAATTATTGTAAGCATAAGGTCCTTTGCAGCCTACTTTAAAAAGGCAATAGCCTTGTTTGATATTCTCATCATCAAAACTTTGAGCGAAATTTCCTGCTTCGAATTTTGCTTTTCTTTCGCATAAGTCATGGAGACATTTTCCATACAAAGCTAAAGGTCTATTTTGATCATCTAAACTCATATCTTGTTCAAACAGTATATAAAAACAAAGTGTAGCAATAATGTTAACATCACTTGGAGGACAACCCGGGATATTGATCACTTTTTCTTCTAATACTTTAGAAATTCCTATGCTTTTAGTAGGGTTTGGATGTGCTGCTTGAATTCCTCCATAGCTTGAGCAAGTTCCCATAGCAAAAATAGTTTTAGCGTTTTTAGCACATTTTTGTAAAATTTCATAACCATTTTCACCATGTGCTCCTATGGTTAAATAAAAAGGATCTATAGCACAAACACCACCTTCGACGGCCAAAAGAAAATCTTTTTTTTCTAAAATTGTTTCTAGGTGAGCTTCTGCTTGATGCCCGCTTGCACTCATAAAAGTTTCATGATATTCTAAGGAAATGAAGTCAAAAATTAGATCTAAAAAATCAGGCAATGAAGTCCTAAGTAAACTTTCACTACATCCTGTGCACTCACTTAAATGAAGCCAAATAAGACTAGGCGGAGTGTGAAGTTGAAAATATCTATGTGCTAAAGCACTAAAATCATTTGGTAAGCCTAAAATTTTAACGATAGAACTAACCGCTTCTAGTGAGATATTTTTTTCTTCTTTGTGTGAGTTTTCCAATAGAGTAATTTTATGCTCTAAAATACTTTTTAATTCTTCATTGCTTAAAGACATTTTTAACCTTTGGCTATTTGTATCATATTGAAAAATTCATCCGCTTTTAATGCAGCTGAACCTACTAACACTCCATCGCAATTTTTTAAAGCACAAATGGCCTTAATGTTGTTTTGATTTACGCTTCCACCGTATAAAAGTTTAGCTTGAGTTGATTGTCTTAAAAAATCAAGCACGGTGTTGATATCATCAAGATCTGCACTTACTCCTGTGCCTATTGAGTAAATTGGCTCATATGCAATAATCAGTTTTTCATAAGTTAAATCAATATTGCCAATTTGTTTTTTTAGAAAATCCAAGCTTTGTTTGGAATTTTTAGTTTCTAAACTCTCGCCTATGCAATAAATGATGTTAAAGTCAAGATTTTTTGCAAAGTCGAATTTGGCCTTTAAAAAGCTTTCATCTTCATTTAACGCTCGTCTTTCAGAATGGCCTATTAAAACACTTTTGATATTAAATTCTTCTAAGTGAATTCTACCTATTTCCCCTGTATAAGCTCCATTTTCGCAAGGGTAAAAATTCTGTGCACCTTGTTGAAAGATAAAATTGTTTTTTAAAAAAGCTACATTAGGAGGGAAGATGAAAACCTCATCTTCTTGGTTGAGTTTTTGATTTAATTCTTGAGCGTAAAGTTCAAAGCTTGATCTTGTATGATTGCACTTTAAATTTGCTGCAAAAATCATTCATTGTCCTTTATCGTTAAAGGTTTTACGCCAGGAAGTTCTTTGCCTTCTATAAGCTCTAATGAAGCACCTCCACCAGTTGAAATGAAAGTCATTTCATCAGCATCACCTGCTCTTGCTACAACATCAGCAGTATCGCCACCGCCTATTACGGTAGTTGCGTGAGATTCGCTGATATAGTGACTCATTTTTATACTACCTTTTGAAAATTTATCAATTTCAAAAACCCCCATAGGTCCATTCCACCATATAGTTTGAGCATCAGAAAGTGCTTCTTTAAACAATCTTACACTAGCAGGGCCTATATCAAGTCCCATCCAACCTGCTGGAATTTCTTGCACAGGAGTATATTTCATCACTGCTTCTTGGGAGCAAGTTTGCGCTGCTGTAACATCTACAGGAAGATAAATTTTTACTCCTAGATTTTTACCTTTTAAGAGAATTTTATTTGCTTCTTCAATTAGGTCTTCTTCTAAAAGTGAATTTCCTATATCATAACCTTGAGCTTTTAAGAAAGTAAAGGCCATACCTCCACCTATGATGAGTTTATCTACTTTTGGAAGTAAATTAGTTAAAGCTTGTAGTTTTCCGCTTACTTTAGAGCCACCTACTACTGCCACAAAAGGACGCGCAGGATGTTTGATGAGATTGCTTGCAAATTCTATTTCTTTTTGAAGTAAAAAGCCTGCGCCTTTGTGTGTATTGTCAAAGTATTTTGTAATCGCTTCAACACTTGCATGGGCTCTATGGCAAACTCCAAAAGCATCGTTGATATAAACTTCAGCCATAGAGGCAAGTTCTTTAGCTAGGTTTTCATCGTTTTTGGTTTCGCCTTTTTCAAAGCGTAAATTTTCTAAAAGTAAAATTTCACTCGGCTTTAACTCGCTTGCTTTTTTCTTTGCATCTTCGCCTATAACATCTTTAGCCATGATGACTTCTTTGGCCATTAAGCGTGCAAGTCTTTTTGCAACTGGTTCTAAGGAGTATTTAGAAGCTATTTCTTTTGGGCGTCCTAGGTGTGAAGCTAAAATAACTGCACAACCATTATCTAGACAATACCTTATAGTAGGGATAGCTGAACGAATACGACGATCATCGGTGATGTTTAAAAATTCATCTTGAGGCACATTAAAGTCACATCTAATAAATACTTTTTTCTTTGCAAGATCAATATCTTTAATCGATAAAATACTACTCATCTTAAGCCTTTGCTATAAATACTGCCATATCTACTAAACGAGAAGAATAACCCCATTCATTATCATACCAAGCAACCACTTTTACAAAGTCATCGCAAATCACTTGAGTAAGATCGCTTGCTACGATCGCACCATAAGAACAAGTAATAAAATCACTTGAAACTCTTTCTTCATCATCTACTAATAATATGCCTTTTAAGTTGCTTTTTGCTGCTATTCTAAAGGCTTCGTTGATTTCTTCTTTGCTTACTTTTTTCTTTAAAGTTGCAGTTAGGTCTACGGTTGACACATCAGCTACTGGTACACGCATGCTTTGACCGTGTAATTTTCCATCAAGCTCAGGCATAACAAGTTTCATAGCTTTTGCAGCACCGGTTGAAGTTGGAATGATATTTTGAGCAGCTGCACGTGATCTTCTTTTATCTCTTGCTTTTGCATCGATAATGCTTTGACCATTTGTATAAGCATGGATAGTTGTCATTAAACCTTTTTCTATACCGAAATTATCTTGTAAAACTCTACAAATTGGGCCTAAGCAGTTAGTTGTACAACTTGCATTTGAGATAATACTTTCGCCTTTGTATTCGTGAGCATTTACCCCTAAAACATAAGTTGGAGTTTTATCTTTTGCTGGAGCGCTCATGATAACTTTTTGCACCCCATGGTCTAAAAATCCTTGACATTTTTCTATGGTTAAATGTGCGCCAGTGCACTCTAGTACAATTTGCGCGCCATATTTTGCAAAGTCTAAATCCGCTACATTTCTACTTTTTAAAACTTTTATTTTTTTATTATCAATTATTAAATCATCACCATCATTTTCAACACTACCATCATATACCCCATGAACAGTGTCGTATTTGAAAAGATATTTTGTGAGTTCAATATCAGTGGTATCATTAATCGCTACAAGTTCGATATCATCGCGCTTCATGATAATTCTTGCAACACATCTTCCAATGCGTCCAAAACCATTTATTGCAACTTTTACAGCCATTTTCATTTCCTTTTTATGATTAAGTGGATAAAATTCTACTAAAAAAAGGTTAAACTTTAATGAAAATCGCACTTTTTGGTGGTAGTTTTGATCCACCTCATTTAGGACATAATGCTATAGTCTTAAATGCCTTAGAAAATTTAGAGCTTGATCGACTTATAATCATGCCTACTTTTATCAGTCCTTTTAAGCAAGAATTTACCGCAGATGAGCAAAGACGCTTAAAATGGTGCAATGCGATTTGGGGGAGTTTAAAAAGGGTTCAAATCAGTGATTTTGAAATCACTAAAAAAAGACCAGTACCTAGCATAGAAAGCGTTGATTTTTTATATAATCATTATGAAATTTCTCAATTTTATCTTATTTTGGGAGCTGATCATTTGCAAAGTCTTGAAAAATGGCACGAATTTGAAAGATTGCAAAATTTGGTAGAATTTGTGATAGCTAAAAGAGATGGTATTTTTATACCAAGTCGCTTTAAGACTTTGGACACCAAGGTGGATATTTCTTCTTCTTTTATAAGGCAAACCTTACAAACAACACAAGTTTGCGAGCAAATCAAAGAAGAAGTTAAGCTTTATTATTCTAAATTTAAAAATATTTAACAAAAGGAAAAAAATGCAAGAAAGAATTAATAGTATTGTTCAAATTTTAGATGATAAAAAAGCAGATTTGATAGAAACTTTTGATATGCAAGATAAGGATTATTTTGTTAAATTTGTAGTGATTGCTACTACTATGGGAGAAAGGCATGCGCTTTCTTTGATTGATGATTTAAAAACTAATCTTAAAAGCAAGGGTGAAGAGTTTCTAAATATAGAAAGTAGTGAAGAATGGACTGTACTTGATTTAGGTGATATTTTGATTCACTTAATGAGTGAAACTTATAGAACAAAATACAACATAGAAGAATTTCTAAAAAGCTTAAATAAAGAAAAATAAAACTAGGTTTGAGATTGGATAGTTTAATCACCGAGTTATCAGAATTAGCAAAAGAGCATTTTGAAAATTCAGAATTTGAAAAATGTGATACAATTTTAAGCGAACTTATTGCTTTTTGCAAGGGTGAAATTACGCTTGCGCAAGATGGTAAGATGATTTTTATAGATGATGCAGATAAAGAGCGTTTACTTTTGGAAGCTTACCACAACAGAGCACTTTGTAGATTTAATTGTTTGAAATTTCAAGAAGCGCTTGAAGATGCAACTATAGCTGCGGAATTTGATCCTAGTAATGTATTTTTGTTTAATCTTTTAGGATTGTGTAATTTTAAATTAGACTTACTGCAAGAAGCACTTTTAGCCTTTAATAAAACCATAGCCTTAGATAATGCATATCATTTAGCATATTTTAATAGAGCCAGGGTTTATATACTTTTAGATGAACATACAAAAGCTTTAAAAGATTTGCAAATTTGTATTGATTTAGCTCCAGAGTATCACATTGCCTATTATACTAGAGCTATTGCCTTGCTTAGTGTTGATCCAAAGCAAGCTTTGCTTGATTTTAAAAAATGTCAAGATTTAGGCTTTGATTCCTCGCAGATTTTTTATTATCAAGGAGTAGCATATGAGAATTTAGAAAATTACTCCAAGGCTATAGAATTTTTTACTAAGATGATTGAGCAAGATGAGAGTTTTGCTGATGTGTATTATAAAAGGGCCAACAATAAGCGTAAAGTTGATGATTTAGAAGGGGCTTTGCAAGATTGTTTAAAATCCATTGAGCTAGATAATGAAAATGCTATGGCGTATTTGATTTTAGGGCATATTTATAAAGATTTAGAAAAGATAGAATTATCAATAGATGCCTTTAAAAAATCAATCGATTTAGATGAAAATTTACAGTATCCATGTTTTGCATTGGCTAGGGTTTTATATGATATACAAGATTATGAGCAAGCTTTGAAATATTATGATAAAACAATTGAACTTTATGAAGAATATGCCCAAGCTTACATTAATAGAGGTAATACTAAAATCAATCTAAAAATGATTGAAGAGGCTATAGAGGATTTTGATTTAGCAGCTAAATATTATCAAGAAAGAGCAAAAAAGCATGATTTTACTCCATCAGAATTAGCAGAACTTGAACACGCAGTTCCTTATGGTTTTTACCATTTGGGCAATAGTTTGTACGAGATAGACAAATATGATGAAGCTTTGATAAGTTATGAAAAAGCTTTAAAATATCAAAAAGAATATCCCGATGTATTTTTTAATAGGGCTTATTTAAAATCAGATCTTGAAAAATACGAGGAAGCTTTGGAAGATAGTGAGTTAGCTATAAAGTACTATAAAAAAGAAAATAGCACTCAAGATTATGTTAATTCTCTTTCACAAAGGGCTTGGATTAAAAGTAGGCTTGAAAGATTTCAAGAAGCTATGGATGAATATAATGAGCTTATAAAAACATATAAAGATTATATTGATTTAAAAGATGTATTATTTGAAAGGGCATATTGTGCAAAAGAGCTTGAATCTTATGAAGAGCTGATAGCTTATTGTGATGTGGCGCTCAAGGTGGATAAAAATAATTTTAAACTTTATTTTTGGCGAGGAATTGCTAAATATAATTTAAGCTTAGAAGAAGAGGCTATAGAAGATCTAAACAAGGCTTTAAAAATTGATAAAAACCATAATGGTGCAAAGTATTATAAAGGGCTTTGTTATGAAGATCTTTATATGTTTGAAGAAGCTATAAAATGTTATGATAGCGTGGTTTTAAGTAACGAAGAAGATGATGAGTCGTATTTTCATAGAGCAAAATGCAAAAGAAATCTTGAAAAATACAATGAAGCTTTAAAAGATATCGATGAGTGTTTAAAAATAACCGATGATGTTGCGGAGTACTGGATAGAAAAAGCACAAATTTTAAGCTTTTTAGGAAAATATGATGAAAGCTTTGAAGCGGCAAAAAAAGCAAGTGAGCTTGAACCAAAATCATACGAGTGTTATCATTTTATGGGTGCGGTTAAAGTGTATTTGCAAGATTTTAAAGAGGCTATAAAATATCTTAATATGGCTTTAAATTTAGATGAAAATCAAAATTGGACACATTATTATAAGGCAGAGTGTTTAAGAAATTTAGGTGATTTTCATGATGCATTGCAGTGTTATGAAGATTGTTTAAAGATAGTAAATGAAAACACCGATGCTTTGGTGGGAAAAATTCAATGCTTAGAGCAGTTAAAAGAATACGAACAGGCTTTAGAATGCACAAAGGAGCTATTAAAACTTGATGAGGAAAATGAGTTTGCATTAAAAAATCAAGATATTTTAATGCAAAAATTAAAGCAGCAAAATAAAAAATGGTGGCAAATTTGGAATTAAACTAGAGTTTGTTGATATATTCTTCAATCTCTTTTTTGATTTTATCTTTTTTGTCTTTTAAAGCTTGTTTTTTGTTTTTATATTCTGTTTTACTCATATAATCTTTTTGTTTTTTTAATGCTTTTAATTCTTGTTCGATTTTTTCTATCTCTTGCTCTTTAAGTTTTTTAGCCTCTAATTTTTTATCATAAAAAAGAGGATCTTTTGCACAATCTGCTTGAACTTCTTTTAAGGCTAATTCTAAGCTTAAAGCTTTTTCTTGATGATTGTAATTTTTAGCATAAGCTATTTCTTTTTGAATTTGCTCTATTTTAACCTCACATTGTGTGGAAAATGCAAATGAGCAAAGTGTAAATAAAAATAGCAGTTGTTTCATATGTTAACCTTCCTATTGTTTTTTTGATATTTTAGTTAAATAGAATAAATAATTTGGTTTTTATACAATTTTGACAAATCATTCATTTTTGAAATAAAAATGCTAAATTTATAAAATAAACAGTATTATAAAATTAACTTGACTCAATTTTATAAATATAGTTTGACTTAAATTTGAATATTTTTTATTTTTTCAAGTAAAATAGAAATAAATCCATCAAAATCAGGTAAATTTAAATCCTTGATTTCTCTTTGTTGTTTCCCCCACATGCATTCAGGAAAAAAAGCATCTTCTTTAAAACGTGCCATAATGTGAAAATGTACTCTTGGTACATAGTTTGCAAAAGAAGCTATGTTGATTTTTTCTGGATTGTAGTATTCTCTAAAGCTTGTTTCGCATGCTAGAGTGCACTGAAAGAGTATATTTTGCAAAAAAGTAGGGCAGTCACTAAGTTCTTTGTAGCATTCTTTGGTAAAAATTTTTACCCAAGGAATTTGAGAGTCTTCTTTTTCTATCCATATATAATCATTTTCATAAATCATAACTATACCTTTAAAAGACTAGGGAAACCCCTAGTCTTTGGATTATTTTTTTGGGCCTATCATTTTTGTTGGATCTACAAATTTAGCAAAATCCTCCTCGCTAACTAAGCCAAGTTCCATAGCGCTTTCTTTTAAAGAAATACCTTTTTTGTGAGCGTTTTTTGCAACTTTTGCTGCATTTTCATAACCAATGTGTGGGTTTAATGCAGTTACTAGCATTAAAGAATTGTGTAGATTATAGTCTATTTTTTCTTTATTTGGCTCTATGCCAACTGCGCAATGGATATTGAATGAATGCATTGCATCAGCTAGTAAGTCAAGACTTTGTAAGAAGTTGTAAATAATAACAGGTTTGAATACATTAAGCTCAAAATTTCCCTGACTTGCCGCAAAACCAATTGCTGCATCATTTCCCATAACTTGCACTGCAACCATAGTTAAAGCTTCGCATTGTGTTGGGTTGACCTTACCCGGCATGATGGAGCTACCTGGTTCATTTTCTGGTATATTGATCTCTCCTAGGCCACATCTTGGTCCTGAAGCTAGCCATCTAATATCATTGGCTATTTTCATTAAATTTGCAGCTAAGCCTTTCATAGCACCATGTGTGAAATTGATTGCATCGTGACTGGTGAGTGCATGAAATTTATTTGGACTAGATACGAATTGAGTGCCAATAATTTGACTTAATACTTCACTTACTTTTTCGCTTAATTCAGGGTGAGCATTTAACCCCGTTCCAACAGCGGTGCCGCCTATTGCAAGCTCTCTTAATGTTGGCAGTGAAGCAATGATTTGTTCTTTTGAGTGCAAAAGCATAGAAAGATATCCACTAAATTCTTGTGCTAAGGTAAGAGGGGTTGCATCTTGAAGATGGGTTCTTCCTATTTTAATAATACCTTCAAATTCTTTTACTTTTTTTTCAAAAGTTGCAATAAGCTCATCAAGAGCGGGAATGAGTTTTTTTTCAACTTGTTCTACTGAAACAATACTCATGGCAGTTGGAAAAGTATCGTTTGAGCTTTGCGACATATTCACATGGTCATTAGGGTGAACGAGTTTTTCTTTTCTAAAATCTCCACCCATGATTTCAGTTGCACGATTAGCTATAACTTCATTCATATTCATATTGCTTTGCGTGCCAGAGCCAGTTTGCCATATTGCGAGTGGAAAATTATCATCAAATTTACCCGCTACAATCTCTTCACAAGCTTGGACAATTGCATCTTTTTTTGCATCATCTAATTTACCAAGTTTATTATTAACTAAAGCTAAAGATTTTTTAAGGTTTGCAAAAGCATAGATTAAAACTTTTGGCATTTTTTCACAACCGATTTTGAAATTTTCAAAACTTCTTTCAGTTTGTGCTCCCCAGTATTTGTCGTTAGGGACTTTGATTTCTCCCATAGTATCATGTTCTATTCTATATTCCATGATTTTTCCTTGTGTTGAAATTAAGATGTAATATTTAAACCAAATAAACCCTAAAGTTTGCTTATAATTTAAGAAGTATTTATGGAAATTAAAAAAGAAAGTGTAGTTTTTTCAAAACTACACAAAAATTATTCTACGGTAACGCTTTTTGCTAAATTTCTTGGCATATCTACATCATTACCAAGCCTAATTGAAACTTCTAGAGCTAGTAGTTGCAAGATTATCATCATTTCAAAAAATTCACACATATAGTGTTCTTGTTTTGATGTTTTAATAAAGTCATCACTCAAGTCAAAGTCAAGCGGAGAGATGGCAAGCAAAGTAGAATCTCTCGCAGCAAGTTCTTCGACATTGGATTTGGTTTTTTCATAAAGACAATTTTGTGGCATTAAAGCAACGGTAAAAAGTTCACTATCTGCTAGAGCAATAGGTCCGTGTTTCATCTCTCCTGCAGGATAGCCTTCAGCGTGTAAATACGAAATTTCTTTTAATTTTAAAGCCCCTTCGAGTGCTAATGGGTAAAACACATCTCTTCCTATAAAGAAAAAGCCATGGCCATGCAAGTATCTTTTTGAAATTCTATGTACTTTTTCATGTAGACTTTGTTCAACCTTAACGATATTAGGTAGGCTTCTTAGAGCTTTGATTTCTTTACTCATATCTAAGTTTGCCTTTTGTGCAAGATAGATCGCAAGCATCCATAAAGTAGCAACTTGAGTAGCAAAAGCTTTGGTTGAAGCTACACCTTTTTCAATGCCTGCTCTAGTAAGTAAAGATATATCAGCTAAGCGCACTATATTGGAGTTGTCCACGTTGCATATTGCTAGAGTTTTAACTCCTTGTGCTTTAGCTATTTTTAGGGCTTCTAGTGTGTCTGCTGTTTCTCCACTTTGAGAGATCACTACAAAAAGAGTGTTTTTACCTATAATGGCTTCTCTGTATCTAAATTCGCTCGCAACTTCTACTTTGGTTTTAACCTTTGCAAGTCTTTCAAGTAAGTAAGCACCGCTTAATGCTGCATGATAGCTTGTACCACAAGCGCAAAGTGTGATTTCATCTATATTTTGCAGCAGTGATGCATCTATATCTTCAAATACAATTTGATCACCTTGTAAGCGACCCATAAGCACTTCACCTAAAACTCTACTTTGCTCGTAAATTTCTTTTTCCATGAAAAATCTATAACCATCTTTTTGCGCAAAGCTTTTATCTTGGCTAAGTGGTACAAAAGTAGGTTGAATACAAATTTGACCGCTACAGATTTTGCATTCTTTTGGATTAACATAGCCATATTCCCCATCTTCAAGATAAGCTACCTTATCCACCAAAGAAACTAAAGGCGCATCACTAGAAGCAAAATAGTATTCATTTTCATCGCCATTTTTACCAATGATGAGTGGCACAGCATTTTTAGCAAAATAAATTGTATTAGGATCTTTTTTACTTGCAAGTAATATAGCAAAAGCACCTCTTAATTCAGCTATAGTTTTTTGAAATGCTTCAAAAGGTTCTAGTTTGCTTGCGTGATATTCAAACAAATGCACAATAACTTCAGTGTCAGTCTGACTTAAAAAACTAACTCCTTCTTGTGAGAGTTTTGTTTTTAATTCTTGGTAGTTTTCTATGATTCCATTGTGGATTACACAAGAGTATTGACCTAAGTGTGGATGTGCATTGATTTCAGTAGGTTTACCATGGGTTGCCCAACGTGTATGACCTATGGCAAGTCCAAAACCATCACTACTAAAATTAGCTGTTTTGTTAGCTAAATTTTCTAATTTTCCAACCGCTTTAAAAAAATCTAACTCCCCATCTTTCATCACTGCTATACCAGCACTGTCATAGCCTCTATATTCAAGTTCTTTTAGACCTTCTAGTATGATTTGTTTTTTTTCTTTTGTTCCGATGTAGCCTACTATTCCACACATGTTTTACTCGCTTATTAAGGATTTAAGAATTTGATTTTTATGATCTTGCAAACTTTCATTTTTATGCAAAATCAAAACATTTCGCGTTCTTTCTTTTATTGTTTGAATTTTTGCCGCACTTAAGATGATATCGTATCTTGCAAGTACGTCCATCACATAAGCCATTAAACCTTTTTGATCTTTGGTGTTTAGGGTTATTTTGGCATAGCTTTTGGAATAATTCATATCTAATTTTAATTCATCTTTTTTAATGTTTGGTTTTTTTGCTTTTTTTTGTACTTTTAAATGTAATTTGGCATTGAGTAAATTTTCTAAACTTTGTTTTTGATTATCGCTTACTATATCTGAATATTCAAATTTAAGATAAACTTTTTCATCAAATAGCTCGAAAAAGCTCATAAAGATTAGGTTTAAAGAGCTTAGGGCATTCAATATATTTTCAATATTATTTTTTCTATTCATGATTAGTTCTAAAGTAAAATTGTCTTGATTGTCAAGCCAAAAAATGAAATTTTCTTTTTGTGCTATTTGTGTAACTTTGATGATTTTTTCAAAGCTATTTTTAATAAAAAAGAGATTGGATTTAATATGCGTAATATTGTTTTGCGTATGCTCATCAAGCTCTATAAAAGCTTTACTTCTTTTTAAAGTTTGTTCTTTTTTAACTCTTCTTTGACTCTCATCAATCAAATTTTCATCTTCAAAGCCTTCTAGAGCATTTTGAAATAATCGTTCTAAACTTTTATAATAAAAATGATTTTCTATGTTTAATGCTTTGGCATTACAAAATGATAAAAGATGTAGGATTTTTAAGGTTTTAATGTCGCTTAGTTTAGAGATAAAATTTAAAACAATAGTAGAATTGTAAATATCTTCTTTTTCTATGATATCTTTAAAAGTGTTAAAGTTTTTAAATAATCTTAGTCCAAAATCTAAAAGTTCATTTTCTACTTGAAATTTCCCTACATAAGCTCTGTAGATATTAGCTAAAGAAATTTCATTTTCTTCGTGAATAGCACTTAAAATTATAGTGAGTTTGATGATTAAAAGTGTATTTTTCTCAAAATCATAATTTTTTACTTCAAAGTATTTTAAGCAAAGCAAGGCCCTATCTAATGCACTATAAATTCCTTCTTCTTCGAGTAAAAATTTGCTTTGAGTAAGAGGTTTGCAAAAATCTTTTAAGATATTTGCATCAGCAAGAAGCTTTAAGATGCTATAAGAATGATTTCTTTCTAAAATTCTTTTAAATAATTCTAAATTTTCTCCATTATTTTGTGCTCTTTTTAAAGCAAAAACAAATTTAATGTCAAAGTTGTAAGGTTTATCATCTAGCTGCAAAAGTTCGTTTAAAATCAAATCTAGTTGATCTTTTTGTTCTAAGATGTCCAATGTATCATCTTGATCTTTGTAAAAATTATATTCTTTATAGTGTTTTTCTTGGATACACCTTGCTAAAAAATGTGTGTAAATTCCACATGTTTGCATGCTTTGCATGGCTTTTTGGATAAGTATGGATTTAAGATCTAAATTTTTCTTTTCTTTTTTTTGCATTAAACTAGCAAGCTCTTGTGAGTTTTGTATTAAGAACAAATTAGTATTTTTACCTTCTAAAAGATTCATAGCGCATTTGAGGGAAAACAAAAAATCACTCGCAAGCTTAAATTCGCTTAACTCTTTTTCGTTGATAAAATTTAACATGTAGTTTTTAGGTGAGTCTTTAAATAAAATATTTAAATTTTCTATATCTAGTTGTTCGTCTAAACCGCCAAAATTTTTATTGATATCAAATTCTTGTTTGATTAGAGGTTGAATAAATGGGTTAAACTCTTGCAATATTTTTAATGCAAAATCTTCTTTAAGTTCATCTTGTGCTTGATTGATTTTTTCTTTGATTTGCTTGAATAAAATTTTAGATCCGCATATATAACGGTGTTGTAAGATATTTTGTTTGAGTTCATTTTTGGCGATATTATAAAGCCCATTGATCTCACAAATTTGGTAGTTAATGTTAAGATTGATATCGTTTAATGAAGCAATAAATGCTTTCATTAAGGGCTTGATATTATATGCTTTAATGTCTTTATATATAAGTAGTAATTCTACATTTTCTTTTATGCTTAAGTTCATTCTGGCGTATTGTTTTATAGCAATAATACAAAATGGAACTTTATCATTGTGCGGAAAAAAATCATCAAAAAAATCACTTAATGTTAATTCATAAACATCTTCTATAAAGCGATCAATTTCCTTAGAATGGTAAAAGCTAAAGGAACCTTGTTTTAAAAAAAGCCTTGAGCAATACGCCTCATAGTCTTTTAAAGAATTTTTGAGTTTTTGAATTTTTTGCATTTGCATATGTGAAAAATTTTCCTTATTTTTGTTTTTTATATCATACCAAAAATACTTTGTATTAAATTTTAAGTAAGTAGAAATTATAATTGTAGTTTTAAATTTAAAATATGGTAAAAATATGCAAACAATTATAGAAAAACTTGAAAATCAAGAAAGATTGAATGAAGAAGAGGCAAATAAGCTTTGGGATCTTGAGCTTTTTACTTTGGGTAAATACGCACAAAGAATTCGCACAAACTTACATGGAAAAAAGGTTTATTTTAATATCAATCGCCATATTAATCCTACCAATATATGTGCAGATACTTGTAAATTTTGTGCTTTTTCAGCACATAGAAAAAATCCTAATCCTTATACTATGACGCATGAAGAAATTATGAAAATTATTGATGAAACGGTTCAAAGAGATACCAAAGAAATTCATATTGTTTCAGCACACAATAAAAATACATCGTGGCAGTGGTATTTAGAAATTTTCAAAATGATTAAAGAAAAATATCCATTTTTACATATTAAGGCTTTGACTGCTGCAGAGGTAGATTTTTTAAGTAGAGCCTTTGGTATGAGTTATGAAGAAGTAATTGAAAAAATGCTTGAATATGGCGTAGATTCTATGCCAGGTGGTGGAGCTGAAATATTTGATGAGGAAGTTCGAAAAAAAATTTGCCACGGCAAAGTAAGTAGCGAAAATTGGCTAAAAATTCACAAACTTTGGCATGAAAAAGGCAAGCAGAGTAATGCAACTATGTTGTTTGGGCATATAGAAAGTAGAGAAAATAGAATTAACCATATGATTAGATTAAGAGAGCTTCAAGACCAAACGGGTGGATTTAATGCTTTTATTCCTTTGGTTTGGCAGCAAGATAATAGTTTTATCACAGGAAAAAAACCTCTAGGTTCAGTAGAAATTTTAAAAACTTTAGCTATTGCAAGGATAGTGCTTGATAATATCAAAAACATCAAAGCTTATTGGGCGACTATGGGTATAAATTTAGCTATGGTGGCTCAAGATTTTGGCGCAAATGACTTAGATGGTACTATAGAAAAAGAAAGCATACAAAGCGCAGGTGGTGCAAAAAGTTCAAATGGACTTAGCATGAAAACCTTTGTGGAGATGATTCAAAGTTCAGGTTATATTGCTGTAGAGCGTGATAGTTTGTATAATGAGTTAAAAACATATTAAGGATAAAAATGGATTTTTTTAAACTTAAAGAGCATAAAACCGATGTAAAAACTGAAATTTATGCAGGTATTGCTACTTTTTTGGCTATGATTTATATCATACCAGTAAATGCAAATATTATGAGTCATTCAGGTATGCCACTAGAAGCTTTGATTGTTGCAACAGCTTTGGTGACCATTATAGCAACGACTTTTAGTGCTTTGTTTTCTAACACTCC
Organism: Campylobacter sp. P255; assembly: GCF_003627915.1. Classification (NCBI taxonomy): domain Bacteria; kingdom Pseudomonadati; phylum Campylobacterota; class Epsilonproteobacteria; order Campylobacterales; family Campylobacteraceae; genus Campylobacter; species Campylobacter sp. P255. The sequence continues at coordinate 6,724 of NZ_NREN01000003.1, read as the reverse complement.
TGTGGCTATGAGTGTGGGTATGGGTTTAAATGCATACTTTACATTTAGTGTTTGTAATACCTATCAAGTTCCTTGGCAAAGTGCTTTGGGTGCGGTATTTTTATCAGGTGTTATTTTTACTTTATTATCTTTTACTAATTTTAGAATTTGGGTTATTAAAAGTATACCAAATGACTTAAGAAAAGCAATATCAGCAGGTATTGGGACTTTTATTGCTTTTATGGGTCTTGTGCAAATGGGAATTATCACTAAAAACGAAGCGACTTTGGTGGGCTTGGGAGATTTTTCAAGTACTAAGGTGCTTTTTGGTCTATTTGGCTTGTTTTTGGTTTTTGTTTTTTGGGCATGGAAAATTAAAGCAGCATTTATTTTAGCTGTTTTTGTGAGTGCTTTGTGTGCTTGGATTTTTGGTATTGATGGAGCGCAGTTTCCAGAACAAATTTTATCTTTACCCATAATCAGTGGAGATAATGGCTTAAGTGCAATTTTTGGTAAGCTTGATATCCAAGGTGCTTTGGAACTTAGTATGATACCAGTAGTATTGACATTTTTTGTGACACAATTATTTGATAGCGTAGGTACTATTACTGGTGTAGGTTCAAGAGGGAAAATTTTTGATGATCCAAAACAAGGTGAGAAAAAACTAGGTAAGACCTTGGGAGCTGATGCGGCAAGTTCAGCTATGGGTGCAGTAGTTGGAACTTCTACTGTAACTGCTTTTGTGGAAAGTTCAGCAGGGGTAGAAGCAGGAGGTAGAACAGGTCTTACAGCTTTAGTTACTGCTATATGTTTTGTTTTTACTTTATTTTTATTGCCTGTGTTTAAGGCTATTCCTGCAAATTCGATTTATCCTATTTTAGTGCTTGTTGGGGTTTTGATGTTTATGGAAGTTGCAAGTATTAATTTTAAAGACAAAGCGATTGCAGTGAGTGCGTTTTTTATTATTATTATGATGCCATTGACTTATTCTATTACTACGGGTTTTGCATTTGGTTTTATTGCGTATTTATTGATGCGTCTTATGCAAAAAGAATTTGATAAAATTAATCTTGGTATTATTGTTTTAAGTGCGATTTCATTGCTAGTATTTTTATTACAATTTTTATAGGAAGTGATTATGTATTATTATGCTTATGAAGAATTTCAAAAAGAAATTATCCCTTTTACACGTAAAATTAAAGAAGAATTTAATCCAGATGTTTTGCTTGCTATAGCAAGAGGTGGTATGACTTTAGGGCATTTTTTAGCTGAAGGTATGGGAAATAGAAATTTATTTTCTTTAAATTCAATCCATTATGAAGATACGCAAAAATTAGATACGATTAAAATTTTTAATATTCCTGATCTTAGTACATATAAGAAAATTCTTTTAGTAGATGATATTATTGATAGCGGTGAAACAATGATAGAAATCAAAAGAGTTTTAATGGAAAAATACCCTCACTTAGAACTTAAAGTTGCAAGTGTTTTTTATAAACCATCGGCATTGTTAATTCCTGAATTTTACATCAAAGAAGCTAAAGAATGGATAGACTTTTTTTGGAGTATTAAAATTTAGCTTTAAATAAAATATACATGTTATAATATTATTTTAATTTTATTTTATTAAAGAAAGGATGTCTTATGAGTTTAACTAGAAGAAAGTTTTTAAAAGGACTTGCTGCTACTTCAGCAGTTGCTTCAGTAAATCCTTTGTTGGCTGCGAGCGAAGGAACTAAATTTTATGATACTAAAAAAATTCCTCACGCAACACATTTTGGGGCTATTTGGGCTGAAGTAAATTCAGAGGGCAAACTTGTAAAAGTTACACCACAACAATCTGACAAACATCCTTCTATTATCACTGATGCGATCATTGATAGAACTTATTCTGATACTAGGGTGAAATATCCTTGTGTAAGAAAAAGTTTTTTAGAAGGTAAAAAAAGACCTAAATTAAGAGGTAAAGAGCCTTTTGTAAGAGTTAGTTGGGAGAAAGCTTTAGAGCTTGTATTGCAAAAATTAAAAGAAACTCCTATTGAAAATTTATTCAACGCAAGTTATGGTGCTTGGGGACATGTAGGCTTATTGCACAATTGTAACTCTGTTGCAGGAAGATTTTTCAATACCGCTTTAGGTGGACATATTGGTACTGATGGTGAGTATAGTAATGGTGCTGCTGGTAAAGTAAATGCTAGTATAGTAGGGGATTTGGAAGTTTATTCATTACAAACTTCACATGAGGTTATTTTGGAAAATACCCAAGTGTATGTTTTATGGGGCGCTGATCTTTATAAATGTAATCAAATTGATTTTAAAGTTGCAAATCGTGGCAATGATGATTATTATAAAAAATACAGCAAATCAAAAATCAAATTTATCACAATTGATCCTCAATATACTCAAACAGCAGAAATTTTAAATGCAGAGTGGATTAAAATTCGTCCAAATACCGATGTTGCTTTAATGCTTGGTATGATGAATTATCTATACAAAAGTGGAAAGTATGATAAAAAATTTATAGAAAAATATACTGATGGTTTTGATAAATTCTTGCCTTATTTACTTGGAAAATCAGATGGTATTGATAAAACTCCGGCTTGGGCTGCAAATATCACTGGTGTAGAAGAAAAAGTAATCACAGCTTTAGCAGATACTTTTGTTAAAAACAGAACTTTCTTAGCAGGTAACTGGGCAATGCAAAGAGCACACCATGGAGAGCAAGCAGACTGGACTTTAATGGTGTTAGCTTCAATGATAGGTCAAGTGGGCTTACCTGGTGGTGGATTTGGTTTTTCTATGCATTATTCAGGTGGTGGACAAGCATTCTCTGGTGTAAGATTGCCAGTAGGTTTACCACAAGGTAAAAATAATCTTGATACGAATATTCCTGCAAGTAGGGTTTCAGAAGCGATTTTAAATCCAGGTAAAACTGTGAAATTTAAAGGTAAAGAAATTACCTATCCAAAAATCAAAATGATGTATGTAGTTGGTGCTTCTGTATTGGGTCACCACCCAGATACTAATGAGCTTATTAAAGCGCTAAGAACATTGGATACATTGATTGTACATGAGCCTTGGTGGACACCTATGGCAAAAATGGCAGATATTGTACTACCATCAACTACGACTTTAGAAAGAGACGATATCAGCTTTGGTGGTTCTTATTCGCAAGATTATGTTTATGCTATGAAAAAAGTAATCGAACCTTATTTTGAAAGTAGAAATGATTATGATATTTTTGAAGAATTAGCAAAAAGAATAGGCGAAAGAGAACATAAAAAATTTACCGGTGGTAAAACTAAACAACAATGGCTTGAAGGTTTTTACGGTAGAAGTGATTGTCCTTATTATATGGAATTTGCTGATTTTTGGAAGCAAGGTTTTATTCACTTTGAAACGCCAAAAGAGGCATACAACTTTGTAAGACACTCTGAATTTAGAGCAGATCCGGTAGCGAATAAACTTGCTACAGAAAGTGGAAAAATTCAAATCTACTCTCCAAAATTTGAAAAATACAACCTAGAAGATTTTAAAGCACATCCAACTTGGTTTGAACCTGCTGAATGGCTAGGTAATGAAAAATTAGTAAAAAAACATCCTTTCCATTTAGTAAGTCCACACCCAAGATACAGAGTACACTCTCAGCTTGATAATACTTGGGTAAGAGATTTGTATAAAATTCAAGGTAGAGAACCTGTAATGATTAATACAAACGATGCAAAAAAACTTGGTATTACTCATGGAGAGGTTGTAGAAGTATATAATGATCGTGGATCGCTTTTAGCAGGTGCCTTTGTAACTGATAATATCATGGAAGGTGTGATTAGTATCCAAGAAGGCGCATGGTATGATCCTGAAGATGTAAGTGATAGTAAGCCAAGATGTAATGCAGGCCATGTAAATGTTTTAACTAGTTCAAGACCAACTTCAACCATGGCGCAAGCAACTAGTGTAAATACTTGTCTTGTTGGTATTAAAAAATTAAAAGAAGTTATAAAACCTTATAACTCAACTACACCACCTGAAATCATAGGAGCTTAATAATGAAGAAAATCATTCTAACTTTAACTTTTTTAGCCAGCGCTTTATTTGCTAAAGATATGTTTGTTTTCAATGAAAAAGTAGATCTTTTAGATACTGCTAGTAAAAAAGTCGTAGGACAAATTTATGAAGGATCTAAAGTAGAGCTTATCAAAGAAGAAGGTGAGTATTCTTTGATAAAAGTAAAAGGAGAAGTAGTTGAGTCTAACCCAAAAAGCTTAGCCTTTACTAAAGAAGGTATTTATCTTTTACTTACTTTGAATACTAAAAATGCAAGCAATGAAATGGAATTTTTAGTTAAGAGCAAGGATCTAACCGATCAAGAAATTCTTGCTTGGGATGAAATAGAACTAACCTATTACGATACTTGTACAAGTTGCCATGCAGCACACAAGCCAAAAGAGCATTTAATGGAAGAGTGGGATGCGTATTTATCTGCTATGCAAGGATTTGCAAAAATCACCGATGAGGAAAAAAATAGAATTTTAAGATTTTTACAATCGCACGCAAGCAATGGTCCTGTAAAACTTGACTAATAAAAATGAAAAGGTATTTAACTGCCATTTTATTTTTTGATTTTTGCGCTTTATTATATGGAGTAAACACCCTCTCCATAAGCTATAATGAGGCGCAAATTTATTTTTATGATCATAGCTTTATTGCTATGATCGCTAAAATAGGTACAGTTCTTTTTGGTCAAAATGATTTTGGCTTGAGAATCCCTTTTATTTTTCTACACTCTTTAAGTTGTGTTTTGCTTTATATACTAGCTTTAAAATATACCAAAACTTCTTTTGATGCATTGATATCTGTTGTACTTTTTATATTGCTTCCAGGTACTGTAGCTAGTGCTTTACTGGTGAATGAATCTAGCATAGTGATTTTTTTTACTTTGTTGATTTTGGTTTTATTTGAATACAAAAAAAACCTTATGTTTTATTTTTTACTCGTTTTGGTATTATTTATAGATGGTAATTTTGCAATTTTATATTTATCTTTTTTCTTTTATGCAATTTATACAAAAGACAAATTGCTCATAGCCTGTTCACTAATTTTATTTGCGGTTGCAATGAGTTTTTATGGCTTTGATGCAAGTGGTAAGCCTAAAGGGTATTTTTTAGATACCTTAGGTATTTTTGCAGCATGCTTTTCGCCTTTGATATTTCTTTATTTTTTTTATGTTGTTTATAGGATACTTTTACAAGGCCATAAACCACTTTTGTGGTTTATTAGTGCAACGACATTTATTTTTTGCCTAGTATTTTCGATAAGACAAAGATTGTTTTTAGAGGATTTTTTACCATTTTGTGTGGTATGTACTCCATTGTTAATTCGCTATTTAATGTCCTCATATCGCTCTAGAATGCCGCAATTGCGTTTAAAACATAAAATTTTTATCGAATGTTCTTTGGTGTTTTTGTTGTTTTTTTATGTGGGCATTATTTTCAATCAAGTGTTTTATTATCTGCTAAAAGATCCAAAAAAACATTTTGCATATGATTATCATATTGCAAAAAATTTAGCATCTTCTTTAAAAGAACAAAACATAACAAAAATTTCCACCCAAGATAAAGAACTAGCACTTAGACTTCAATTTTATGGCATTAATGAAGGGAAATTAGAGCTTTATTCTGATAAAAATCCTAGTGATTTATATGTTGATTTGGGTAGGTATAGAATTTATTATCATATTAAATGAAAACAGCATTTACTCTAGTGGAATTAGTCTTTGTCTGTGTTATACTTTCGATTTTATTTTCAATATCATATTTTTATTTTAAGCCTAATTATCTACGTTTGGGTGCTGAACAAATTTTAAATGATATTAAATACACAAGACATCTAGCATTAATACAAAATGATTTTAGAGTAAAAGAATTTAATATCGCAAAAAGAGAATGGTATAAAGCAAAATGGCAGTTGTATTTTATACGTTCTAAATCAGCCACTAATAATGAGCAAACCTATACTATTTTTTTAGACAAAAATGGCGATGGAAATGCAAATATCGGAAAACATATGATCAATAAAGATAGAGAAATAGCGGTGGATTTGATTAATCCAAATATCTTAATGAATTCAGGTCAAAGTGGCGTCATTAATCAGAATGATTTCAAAGCAAATGTAAAGTACAATATCGAAAAAAGCTATGGTATCGTTAAGGTTTTGTTTGAAGGTGCTTGCAAAGGAACTACACGTTTGATTTTTGATGATTATGGTCGTTTATATACTCCTTTAAAAAATGCAAACCGAAGTTATGATAAATTAAGCTCTTTGGATAATGATTGTGTTATTAAGTTGTCTAATTACCAAGATCAGCATTTGTGTATCGTGATCGATCCTTTTAGTGGTTATGCTTATATACCAAAATTTTCTACATCAAAAAATCAAAATATTTTTTTAAATGGTAAGCAAATAACTTGCTCGCAGCTTTAATTTAATATCTTTACAAAATACTTTAATGGTTGAGTATAATTAAAAGATATATGATTAATAAAATTTAAGCTAAATCATCATAAATGTGATGTTATTTTGATTATATTTTTATTAGATTTATTTTTTATTTTTTGTTTAAGTTTCCAAACATTAACTATCAAGGAGCATAATTACACTTGTAAAAGCAAACATTCATAGATAACTCCTTAGTTTTTAAAGATCTAGTTTTAAGCTAGATCTTTAAAGATATATTATCATCTTACAA
>NZ_NREN01000034.1:0-488 GCF_003627915.1 Campylobacter sp. P255 | reverse complement strand
GTTCTAGATGAGGACGCTCAATCAAAGCAGATAATGAGTGGGCCAATGCCGACAAGTTCCACAAGGCAATACTAGGTTGCTTGTCGAACGCATAACGACCTTGATAGTCAGAGTGGTTACAAATGTAACTAGGATCATAATCATCTAAGAACGCAAATGGCCCGTAATCAAATGTCTGCCCGAGTATCGACATGTTGTCAGTGTTCATCACGCCATGAGCAAACCCGTATGCTTGCCAATACGCAATCATGTGGGCGGTATTCGTTACCACTCGATTGAACATTGCAGCATAAGGTTGGGATTGTTCAGCACACTCAGGCCAATACCATTCGATCACTTTATCTGCTAGCAGCTTAAGCTCTTCTAGTTGATTGGTGTAAAAGAAGTGTTCGAAGTGACCAAATCGGATATGGCTGTCAGCGACACGCACTAACAACGCACCCTGCTCACATTTTTCGCGATAAACAGGCGTTTCACTGGTCAGCATG
>NZ_NREN01000033.1:0-563 GCF_003627915.1 Campylobacter sp. P255 | reverse complement strand
GCACTATCTTTAGCTATTTTTAGATTTTCTTGTGTTACGCTATCAATTTGAGCTACAGCATCATTAATTTGAGTAATACCTGTAGTTTGTTCTTTAATACTTTCACCCATTTCATTGATAGATTGAACTAAGATATTTGTATTAGCTTCAATTTCACCCAAAGACTTTTGAGTTCTTTCAGCTAGATTTCTAACTTCATCTGCAACAACAGCAAATCCTCTACCATGTTCACCAGCACGTGCAGCTTCAATAGCAGCATTTAATGCAAGTAGGTTAATTTGATCTGCAATATCTCCAATAATAGAAGTAACATTTTTAATCTCTTCACTTTGAGCAATTACTTCACTAGTTTTATGCGAAACATTTTGCATAGAAGAAGTAATCTCTTCTAGTGCTGCTGCTGTTTCTTCTAAAGAAGAAGCTTGAGAAGATGAAGAATCAGTTAGGTTTTTAACCGCACTTTGTAATTTACCACTTTCATCTGCTAATAAAGAAGCAAATTCAGATGATTGTCTTAACATAGCTACAATTTCTTGACCTAATACATTTGTAGTTACTTCAAC
>NZ_NREN01000032.1:0-589 GCF_003627915.1 Campylobacter sp. P255 | reverse complement strand
GGATCCAATTAAATTACAGCCTTTGCAAAATCAAATAAGTATACTAAACTCTACAATTTCTTCATTAGAACAAAATAAGATTCAATTATCTCAAGAAAAAGATAAAATTCAGCAAGATAATGCTAGTTTAAGACAAACTTTAAATTCCTTACCTATAAAAAAACAACAACTTGAAATTTCTAATTTAGAACAAGACTTAATCAATAAAAAACTACAAACAAAACAATTATCAAAAAAACTTGGTATTAAAGTGAATGATTTTATGCCTAAAATAACTATGATCAACCCAGCTTCAGCCAAAGCAAGAATTCAAAATCAACTCTCATATAAACTAGGTCAAGCTATGATAGTTAATTCTAAATCTTTCCTAGGTTATATAAGAATGCCTTTTGTGTTATCCTACATCAAAGATAAACACAAACAAGAACAAAAAATCTATCAAGAAAAAATAAAAAAAGATCCATCATTAGCATTACCTCCATTAGAAAGCTATCCTGATTATCAAGAAGCCTTAAAGTTTAAAAATCATCTCTCTTATAAACTTGGACAAGCTCTTATACAAGCTAATAAAACTTGGTATGGGGGGGGG
>NZ_NREN01000031.1:0-654 GCF_003627915.1 Campylobacter sp. P255 | reverse complement strand
ACAACTATGGTGGCACGATCGATAGTATTACTAACTCGGGTTTAATCGCAGGTAAAATTGCAATTCGTGTGGAAGGTAGTAATGCAACTATTAATACCATTAACAATAGCGGCACTATTATGACAACGGAGGGTACTAATGGTTATGGAACCATATTTATACAAAATGCTACCATTGAAAATATCAACAACTCCGGTTTAATATACAACCAAAGTATAGCTAGTGATAGTGGTGCTATACATTTTGCAGAAGGTAAATTTGGCACGATTGAAAATAGTGGAACTATTTTAGATGATACCGGAACAGCTGGAATTTATATAACTGTTGGATTTACACCTAATAAAGGCTCTACAGGAGAATCTATAGTTAATAGTGGAACTATATTATCTAAAAAAGGCTCAGGTATTGATATATCAAAAGCATCGCATCTAGACTATTTGCAATCTACTGGCGGACTTATTGCCGGAGGCACCGCAGGTATTATGATCGATGCCACAAGCACCATCGGCTCAAACGATAAATCCCCTAACGCTATTGATCTAAACAATGGCGCAGTAATTGCCTCAGCTACTATGACTAAAAATGGCGATTTGACACTTAACCCAAATGGCACAGCCTTACAAAACGATGGTACTATTAAGGGCAATATCAATC
>NZ_NREN01000030.1:0-1347 GCF_003627915.1 Campylobacter sp. P255 | reverse complement strand
TTCAATCTATCAATGAAATGGGTGAAAGTATTAAAGAACAAACTACAGGTATTACTCAAATTAATGATGCTGTAGCTCAAATTGATAGCGTAACACAAGAAAATCTAAAAATAGCTAAAGATAGTGCAGCTATATCTGATAATGTTAATAAAATAGCTAATGATATCTTAGAAGATGCTAGAAAGAAAAAGTTTTAATTGATTGTTAGCAAGCTTTTAGCTTGCTAATGATTAGTCGTCGAATTTAATTTAAGGGGAAATATGAGAAGTGTTAAAATAAAAGTTGCATTGATTGCAAATATTATAGCGATTATATGTCTTTTGATTTTAGGAATTGCAACATTTGCTTTTGTCAAGGAAGCTATTTTTAAAGAAATTGTTAATTCTGAACAAAATCGTTTAATTTCAACAAAAAATCTTATGGTTAATTTTAAAGATAGCACATCTGAATCATTAAACAAACTAAGCGAAACTATACTTAGACGTCCTTATTCTGACTTAAATTCACCAGAAAAATTAATGGACAACATAGGATATCAACTACGCTCATTTAGAGATTCTGGTAATTTCTTGGCTGTTTATTTAGCACAACCAAATGGAGAATTAATTGTAAGCGATACCGATAGTGATAGCAAAGGCTTAGATTATGGAACTTATGGAAAAGCTGATAATTACGATGCAACAACAAGGGAATATTATATAGAAGCGATGAAAAATAAAGGTCTATATATCACTCCTTCTTATATTGATGTTACAACGGGTCTACCTTGCTTTACCTACGCTATGCCAATATATAAAGATGGTAATTTTATAGGCGTATTGGCAATTGATGTTTTAGTAAGAGATCTAGAAGATAGGCTTAAACAAATGCCAGGTGCTTCTTTTATCTATGATAAAAATCGTTTTTCATTTGTTTCGACTAATAAAAATTACATAGGAAATGATCCAAACGTAGGTATTGTAGCAGATGGATATAGTAAAGTAAAAGATGGTGAACCATTTTTTTACACTAGCAAAGAGGGCAATGAAAGACTTGGAATGTGTGATAGCGTAGATGGATACACTGTATGTAACATGGCTTATATTGATACTATTTCTCAATCAAGCAAAAAGATAGCTTATGTTCAAGCTATTATTGTTGTTTTTACAAGTATTGCTAGTATTATTCTACTTTACTTTATCATTTCTTATTATTTATCACCACTCCAAACCATTCAAAGAGGCCTTAACTCTTTCTTTGATTTTATCAATCATAAAACTAAAGATTCAGCTATGATTGATGTAAAAAGCAATGATGAACTTGGTGCTATGGCTAAAACCATTAATGAAAACATCACTAAAACTAAAA
>NZ_NREN01000002.1:0-161487 GCF_003627915.1 Campylobacter sp. P255 | reverse complement strand
ATGTGGAGACGCCTTGCTCCATCCCGAACCAAGAAGCTAAGCACATCGTGGGTGATGATACTACGCCTTACTGGCAGGGGGAAAGTAGCTCATTGCGGACTTGTTAATTCTCTTATTATTCTTACTTATTACTTAGTTAAATCCTTAATTAGTTTATTCTTTGTTTTTTTTATTAGAGATAGTTTTTATTGTTTTATAATTTATTTCTTTTATGGTTTTTTATAATAAATATCTTTCTAGGAAAGTGATTAATTATAATAAAGAGCTTTAGAGATAGTTGTAAAAAAGTAGGTTTCTTTTATTTCTTTTATTTCTTTTATGGTGTGATCATGAATTATTTATAGCTTTTTATTGCTTGTGGTAGATTAGTTTGTGTAGTTTGTGTAGTTTGTGTAGTTTGTGTAGTTTGTGTAGTTTGTGTAGTTTGTGTAGTTTGTGTAGTTTGTGTAGTTTGTGTAGTTTGTGTAGTTTGTGTAGTTTGTGTGGGGGGGGGTGGGCGTAGCGTTTTTGTATAGAGTTGGTTTATTTGGTTGCTATAGCTTTTAAGTTGTGTTATTGTGATTGAATTATTCTGATAGTTGGCTAGTTGGTTTGAAGGTTTAGTTGTTTTAGCTCTAAAATGCTTATAGTAAGTTTGGTAAATTACTTTTTTACTTTTTTAGTTGGTGGTGCTTTGTAGATTGTATTAAATTATTCTGATAATTTATGGTGGCTTGTTTTAATTTTTAATTGTGTATATCTTTTTTATTGCTTTATTAAATTTGCTTTTATGGGTTTTTTAGATGAAATTGTAGTTTTATGTTCTTAGGTGTGTATTATTTATAATTGATAGATTGCTTGCTTATTTGCTTAGATTATTATAGATGTTTTTATTTAATAAGATATTGTTTTTTATCATTAATAGGCTTAGGATTATTGATTAATATAAGAAAGTAGCTTTGGTAAGCTTGTTGGTGTAATTATGGCTTTTTAGGGTGTATGGTGGATGTGGGTTAATTATCTTTTATAGTTTTTAGGTTGTTTTTTTTTGGGGGGGGGGTTGTTATAGAAAAGATACTATAATTTTAAAATGATTTTAGAGAGAATAAGATATTTTTTAGAAGATGGACATGTTTTCTTAAGCGGTGGAGCAGGAGTTGGGAAGTCATTTTTAACTATAGAACTTATTAAATCATATAGAAAACAGGGAAAAATCGCAATTGTATTAGGTTCTACAGCATTAAGTGCGTTTAATATAGGCGGGGTAACCTTACATAGTTTTTTTGGTTTTGGTAGATGTGCAAACTATGAAGAGTTATATTATGAAGATAGAAAGCAAAAAGATAAATTAGAAAAAATTAGAAGAATTTTAAAACAATGTGATTTGTTGGTTATCGATGAAATATCCATGATTAGTGCCTCTTTAATGGAGATGATATACTATAGACTATCAAGAAGTGAATTTGGTGGTAAAATCTTGCTAGTTGGAGATTTTTTTCAACTTCCTCCTGTGGTAAATTTTAAAAATTCTCAAGTGCATAATAGTTTGTTTAATCACTCTTTGTACGCCTTTTCTTCTCAAGCATGGGTTGATTTAAAATTTACCAATTTAAAACTTACCATTACAAAAAGAACTATGGATAAGCTTTTTTATGAATATTTATTTTTTATTAGAATGGGTGAGGTTAATCAGCAAATACTAGATTTTTTTAAAAAAATGCTTATACTTCCAAAAGATTTGCTTATCTACATGGATGAATACACGCTATTGTGCGCAACAAATAAAAAAACTAACGATATCAATACAAAAAAATTAAATTTACTGCAAGGTGAAGAAAGAATTTTTAAGGCTTTTAGTGAGAAGATTGATCAAAATTTGGATGATAAAAGTTATCAACAGTGGATCAATGGTTTAAATTCATTAGAGGAGTTAAAGTTAAAAATAGGTGCTAAGATTATTTTTTGTATTAATAATAAAGAAGAAAATTATTATAATGGCGAGCAAGGAGTTATAATAGACTTCATAAAAGATGAAGAGCAAGAATTTATTTTAATAGAGAAAAACAATAAAGAAAGATTAAAATTAAAAGTTTACGAATATATTTTGGAAGAATACGAATTGGATAAAAATGATCGATTGGAGGCTAAAATCAAGGCGAAATTTATTCAATATCCAATAAAGCTAGCTTATGCCATTACAATTCATAAGTCTCAAGGTATGAGTATAGATAAGTTAATATGTGATATTGATGGAATTTTTGAAAAAGGACAATTATATGTGTGTCTTTCTAGGGCTGTTAATCCTTGTCATTTGAAAATCGTATATAATTATAAAATGCCTTTTGAGAATTATTTTTTAAGTGTTTTAAAAACTGACAAAGAAGTGAAACAGTTTTACTCAAAGGAAAAATTTATTGATTTAGAAGAAAACGAGGAATGAGATGAGATTGATTGCATTTTTATTATGTGCGTACTTTGGTGTCTTTGCAAATACTTTAAGTATAGAAGATTTTAGAACAGATTTATATTCCAAAACCGGAGCAAACACTTTAAAAAAAATCGAGCTAAGTTTAGATTTTGAAGGAGAAAATTTAGATTATAATAAAATCACAGATGCGTTAAATACGATCATATCTAGTTATTTTTATGAAGACTTGTTCACAGAAATAGGAAAAAATAATTTCAAAGAAACTTTATTGAAATTTAGCAATAAAAAGTACAAAACACAAATTAGCAATATTTATATTTTAAAAATCAATTCAGTTGCACCATTTGATTTGGAGGAATTTAAGCGTTATGTTAAAGACTTAGAAGATGATGATAAAAAAGAACTTACAAAAGAAATAATCAATACCCCAAAAGTTATAAAAAAACAAGAGCAAAATTCAACAAAAGATCTCAATGCTACTCAAGTGATAAATGATGTTGCAAATGACAATAATTCAAGCTCAACTCAAGATGCTAATACAAGCAAAGAAGCAATAGATATGATATTAAAAACAATGCAAGATGCGCAAATGCAAATGTTAGCACCAAGTAAAGATCAGCAAGATTTATTTAAAGAGATACCATTTTGATTATTGGATAATATCAAAATGACTTGGAATTTTTGGTAAAAAAACTTCATCGTTTATTTTTTGATCAAATTTTTGATTAAAAAAATGAATACTAACAGAATTTTCTAGCTCATCTTTGTAGGAGATATCATTTAATTTGTCATTTTTTAGTTGAATAAAATAAGTGATGTTTTCGTATTTTGCTTCATATTTTTCTTTTGATATTTGCTTTGCTTGTTTGAAAATTTCTTGAAGATTTGGTAAATTTTGCAAATGCGTATAAATGACTTGCTCTAGTTCAGGCTCTATGATCACAACTTCTTTATGGTTGATGTAAATTTGTTTTTGATTGGGTTGGGTATAGTTCCAAAAAGCTTTATTTTGCGTAATGATAAAATTACCCTTATAGTTTAGTGTTGCATTGTTGCTTGTAACTTTTTGTTCAAAATCACTACTAAAATTTTGAAAGTTAATATCAAATGCAAAGCTATTATATAATAAAAAAAATAAAGATAAAAAAATTCTCATTTATGTCCTTTTTTTGTTTTTTTGATTATATAAAAATTAACCAAACAAAACTTTTTATATAGTTCTAATTAAAACTAAGATATAATTTAGCATATATTTTTATAAATAAAGGTAAAAAAATGTTTTCTAATTTATTTAAAGCAGTATTTGGCACAAAAAATGATCGAGAAGTGAAGAAATACTTAAAAAGAGTTGCACAAATTAATGCTTTAGAATCAAAATACCAAAATCTTAGCGATGATGAATTAAAACAAATTTTTTTAGATTTTAAAAGTCAAATTCAAAATCATGAAAAAACCTTAGATCAAATTTTAAATGAAGTTTTCGCAATAGTAAGGGAAGTGGGTAAAAGAACGCTTAATATGCGCCATTTTGATGTGCAGTTAATCGGTGGTATGGTTTTGCATGAAGGTAAAATAGCTGAAATGAAAACAGGAGAGGGTAAAACCTTGGTTGCAACTTTACCTGTTGTATTGAATGCTATGAGCGGTAAAGGCGTACATGTAGTTACTGTGAATGATTACCTAGCTAAAAGAGATGCAGAACAAATGAGCGCGATTTATAATTTTTTAGGTTTTAGTGTAGGGGTAATACTTTCAGAACAAAATAGCGATGAAGCACACAAAAAAGCTTATGAATGCGATATAACTTATGGTACAAATAATGAATTTGGTTTTGACTATTTACGCGATAATATGAAATTTTCAAAACATGAAAAAGTACAAAGAGAGCATAATTTTGTTATCGTAGATGAAGTAGATAGTATTTTGATTGATGAGGCAAGAACTCCTCTAATTATAAGTGGTCCTACAAATAGAACTTTAGATGGCTATATCAAAGCGAATGAAGTTGCTAAGCAAATGCAAAGGGGTGAAGCGGTGCTTCCTCCACAAACTCCAGATGGTGATTTTGTTGTTGATGAGAAAAATAGAACAATTATGATCACAGAGGTTGGAATTTCTAAAGCTGAAAAATTATTCGGAGTGGAAAATTTATATAGTCTTGATAATGCAATTTTAGCTCATCAGCTTGATCAAGCTTTAAAAGCACATAATTTATTTGAAAAAGATGTGCATTATGTTTTAAGAGATAAGCAGGTTGTAATAGTTGATGAATTTACAGGAAGATTGAGCGAAGGAAGACGTTTTAGCGATGGTTTACACCAAGCCTTAGAGGCAAAAGAAGGAGTGAAAATTCAAGAAGAAAGTCAAACTCTAGCAGATATTACTTTCCAAAATTATTTTAGAATGTATAGCAAGTTAGCAGGTATGACAGGAACTGCACAAACTGAGGCAACAGAATTTTCTCAAATTTATAGTTTAGATGTTATCTCTATACCTACTAATATTCCAATTGCAAGGTTGGATAAAGACGACTTGATCTATAAAACACAAGAAGAAAAATTTAAAGCAGTGATTGAGGAAATAAAACAAGCTAATGCAAAAGGTCAGCCGGTATTGGTAGGAACTGCAAGTATTGAAAGAAGTGAAGTGTTTCATAATATGCTTGTTAAAGAACGTATTCCTCATCATGTACTTAATGCTAAAAATCACGAGCAAGAAGCTTTGATTATCCAAGATGCGGGAAAAAAAGGTGCAGTAACCATAGCTACAAATATGGCAGGGCGCGGTGTGGATATAAAAATCGATGATGAAGTAAGAGCTTTGGGTGGACTTTATATCATCGGAACAGAACGTCATGAAAGTAGAAGAATAGACAATCAGCTTCGTGGTCGCGCGGGAAGACAAGGCGATCCTGGAGTGAGTAGGTTTTATTTGAGTTTAGAAGATAATCTTTTGAGAATTTTTGGTGGCGATCGTATTAAAAATATCATGGAGAGATTGGGTATAGAAGAAGGTGAGCATATAGAAAGTCGTATTGTAACTCGTGCAGTGGAAAATGCTCAAAAGAAAGTAGAGAGTTTGCATTTTGAAAGTAGAAAACACTTGCTAGAATATGATGATGTAGCTAATGAGCAAAGAAAAACTATTTATAATTATAGAAATGAATTGCTAGATGAAGAATTTAATCTACAAGAAAAAATTCTAAAAAATATTGCTGAATATAGTAATTTTTTAGTAAGTCAAATTTATTTAAATGCTGAATTAGAAGATGATATAAAACATTTTGATAACTTAAAGCAAAAAGTAAGCTATGAGTGCAACTTAGAACTTAAAGAGGAAGACTTTAAAGACCTAGGTGTAGTAGAAGTAGAAAATAAACTGACTGAAATTTTAGAACAAGCTTATAAAGAAAAAATGAATATTATTGAAGAAAGTGAAGCAAGAAGAATCGAAAGAATTTTATATCTTCAAATTTTAGATAATTTATGGAGAGAACATTTATACCAAATGGATATTTTAAAAACAGGTATAGGCTTGAGAAGTTACAACCAAAAAGATCCTTTGGTGGAATACAAAAAAGAAAGTTATAATCTCTTTATGGAACTTGTAGAGCGTGTAAAATTTGATAGTTTAAAACTACTATTTAATGTAGTGTTTACTCAAAAAGAAGCACAAAATTTCGAAGAAAAAACTCAAGAGCAAAACGAGCAGTTTTTAGCAAATACAACAGAAATTGGTGTAGATGAAAATGCACAAGCACAAGTTGCAAAAGTACCTAGAAATTCTCCTTGTCCTTGTGGTAGTGGTAAAAAATACAAAGAGTGTCATGGAAAAAGTGGCCCTAAAAAAGGTATTTTAGCTTAAGGTTGAATGATGAATTTGGTTATAGTTGAAGATGATATCAATATGAGAAAATCACTCGAGATAGCCTTGAGTGAGTATGAAGAATTTACTATCAAATCTTATAAATCAGCTACCGAAGCTTTGAAAAAAATCAATGATGATGTTGATTTGATTATTACAGATATCAATATGCCAGGTATGGATGGTATTGAATTTGTGCAAGCTTGTGAAAATAAGTATGATTTTATCATTATCACAGGCAATGCAACTTTAAATCGTGCGATTGAAGCGGTGAGATTGGGTGTTAAAGATTTTTTAGTAAAGCCATTTGATATTAACACTTTGGTAACTGCTATCAAACGTGCGAAAATAATTCAAGAAAAAACTTCCAAAAAATCTAGTAAAAAATCCAGTAAAAATGAAGAAAATCAAGATTTTTATGGTAATTCTAAGGCATTAGAGGCATGCCTTGGTTTAGCAACAAGAGCAGCAAAAACTGATGCAAGTGTTGTTCTTTTTGGTGAAAGTGGAGTAGGAAAAGAAGTTTTTGCAAACTTTGTACATAAAAATTCAAAAAGAGCGCAAAAGCCTTTTGTGGCGATTAATATGGCAGCAATTCCATCTAATTTGATTGAAAGTGAACTTTTTGGATTTGAAAAAGGTGCTTTTACTGATGCTAATACAACTAAAATAGGGCTTTTTGAGCTTGCTAATGAAGGAACTTTGTTTTTAGATGAAATAGGGGAAATGCCTTATGAAATTCAAGCAAAGCTACTAAGGGCTTTACAAGAAAAAGAAATCACAAGATTGGGAAGTACTAAAAGCATCAAGATTGATGTTAGAATTATTAGTGCAACCAATGCCGATATAGAAAAAAAGATAGCCAATAATGAATTTAGGCAAGATTTATACTATAGACTTAATACTATACCGATTAATATACCACCACTAAGAGAGCGTCAAGAGGAAATTTTGCAAATAGCGCAAAAAGTTTTGCTTGATACTTGCAAAGAGTATGACTTTAAAGAAAAAAAATTAAGTCAAGAGGCACAAGATGCTTTATTGTCTTATGATTTTCCAGGAAATATTAGAGAATTAATTTCTATTATACAAAGGGCTTGTATTTTAAGTGAAAGTGATGAGATTAGTGCTCAAGATTTGTTCTTAGAAAGTAGAAAAAGCAAGGATATAAAAAATCTTGAAAAGGAATTGATTTTAGAAGCCTTAAGAAATTCACAAGATACAAGCGAGGCGGCTAAGCTTATAGGTATGAGTGAAAAAATTTTTCATGAAAAAATGAAAAAATATAATATTACTTAAAAAGGAAGGATAATGAAAAAAATTGCTATTGTGGGCGCAACTGGAGCTGTTGGTGAAGAGCTTTTGAATGTTTTAGATGAGCTTGATTTTCCAGTTGAAAGTATTTTGCCGCTAGCAAGCGCAAAAAGCGCAGGCAGTGAAGTAGAATTTAGAGGCAAAAGCTACAAAGTTAAAGAATTAACTCCAAGTGTTTTTAAGGAAAATCCTGTAGACATCGCCTTTTTTAGTGCAGGTGGAAATATAAGCGCTGAGTATGCAAAATACGCAGTTGAATGTGGTGCTGTTGTGATTGATAATACAAGTCATTTTAGAATGGATGAGAATGTTCCTTTGGTGGTGCCTGAATGCAATAGTGAAGATATTGAAAATTGGGAAAAAACAGGGATTATCGCAAATCCAAATTGCTCTACTATACAAATGGTACATGTGTTAAAACCACTAGATGATGTATTTAATTTAAAAAGAGTAGATGTAAGCACTTATCAGGCTGCAAGCGGTGCAGGTAAAGAAGGTATGGAAGAGTTGGTTCAAGGTATGCAAAGTTTTTTTGCGTTTGAATTAGATGAATTTGAAGCAAAAACCTTTCCTTATCCTTTGGCTTTAAATTTAATTCCGCAAATTGACGTTTTTAGTGATAATGGATACACTAAAGAAGAGTTAAAAATGATCAACGAAACCCAAAAAATACTTCATAAGAAGCTAGATATCTCTGCAACTTGTGTAAGAGTTCCTGTGCTTAGAAGCCATAGTGAGGCCATTACAATGCATTTTGAAAAAGAAGTGGATATTGCTCAAGTAAGAGAAATTCTTTCTAAGGCTCCAAGTGTTGTTGTAATGGATGATGTAGGAAATAAAAAATACCCAATGCCACTTTTTACAAGTGATACAAATGAAACTTATGTGGGTAGAATTAGACGCGATATAAATCACAAGAATATTGTGCATTTATGGTGTGTAGCGGATCAAATTCGTGTTGGGGCGGCTACTAATGCTGTCCGTATTGCAAAAAAATGGTTAGAATTGGTTTAATAAAGGGGAAAAATGCTAGGAAAATTTTTTGAAAATTTATTAGTTAAAAGTCGTTTGGTTACTATTTTACCGGTTATTTTTGGTCTTGTTGGTGCTTTTGTTTTGTTTTTTATAGCTAGTTACGATGTAATTAAAGTTTTAAAATATGTTTTTGAATACTTTATGGTTTCTAATTCAACAGTAGATTTGCATGAGGATATTGTGGGTTTGATTATAGGTGCTGTGGATTTATACCTAATGGCTTTGGTTTTATTTATTTTTTCTTTTGGAATTTATGAGCTTTTTATTAGTGAAATACAAGAGTTTAAAAAAACAAAACAATCTAAAGTGTTAGAAGTGCATAGCTTAGATCAACTCAAGGATAAACTAGCAAAGGTCATCATTATGGTTTTGGTGGTAAATTTCTTCCAAAGAATTTTACAAATGCAGTTAAACACTGTCTTAGATATGACCTATCTTGCAGGTTCTATTTTAGCTCTTTGTATAGGTCTTTATTTTTTACATAAAAGCGATCACTAATATAAGGAATAAAAATGATTTTTATTGATGCGTGTTTAAAAAAACCAACTCCTTATACTCCTGTTTGGATGATGCGTCAAGCAGGAAGATATTTGCCTGAGTATATGGAAGTTAGAGCAAAAGCTGGAGATTTTTTATCTCTTTGTAAAGACTATAAAAAAGCAAGCGAAGTTACTTTGCAGCCTATTGATATTTTAGGGGTTGATGCGGCTATTATTTTTTCAGATATTTTAGTGGTGCCTTTAGAAATGGGTATGGATTTGAAATTTGAAAAAGGAGAAGGACCGGTATTTTCAAACCCGTTGAAAACAAAAGATGATTTAGAAAATTTAGATGTGGAAAAAAGCATTAAAAATCTTTCTTATGTATATGATGCCTTAGCACTTACTAGAGAAAAACTTTCTCAAGATAAGGCATTGATTGGTTTTTGTGGAAGCCCTTGGACTATTGCTACTTATATGATAGAGGGTGGTGGTAGTAAAAATTATGCAAAATGCAAAAAATTAGTTTATCAAAATCCTGAATTTTTACATCAGATTTTATCTAAACTTACTTTAGCATTGAAGTATTACATTCAAGAGCAAATCAAAGCAGGTGCAAATGCTATTCAAATTTTTGATAGCTGGGCAAGCGCTTTGGAGAAGGAAAAGTTTTTTGAATTTTCTTTTAACTATATGCTTGAGATCGCAAATTTTATAAAAGAAAAATATCCTGATATTCCTGTGATTTTATTTCCTAAAGGCGTGAGTGGCTTTTTAGATGATATCGATGGAAATTTTGATGTTTTTGGTGTAGATTGGAGTACGCCTTTAGAGCTTGCAAAAGAAAAACTAGGTGCTAAATATACTTTACAAGGCAATATGGAACCTTGCAGGTTGTATGATAAAAAAGCGATCGAAGTAGGAGTGGAGAAAATTTTAAATATCATGCAAGGTAGTGCGCATATTTTTAATTTAGGTCATGGGATTTTACCAGATATTCCAGTGGAAAATGCAAAATATTTTATTAAGTTAGTTCAAGAGAAATCACAAAAGTGAGTAAAATTACCTTTGGACCTATAAGCTCAAGAAGATTTGGACTTTCATTAGGTATTGATTTAAGTCCAAATCAAAAACAATGCAATTTTGACTGTGTATATTGTGAGTTACAAGCTGCAAAACCCTTAGAAAGGGCTTTAATCTATCCTGAAGTTCAAGATATTATCCATGAAGTGCAAAAAGCATTAGAAAGTAATGTGCAATTTGATTTTTTAACATTGACCGCAAATGGCGAACCAAGTTTATATCCTCATTTAGAGAAACTAGTTAATGAGTTAAAAAAAATAAAACAAGATAAAAAGCTTTTGATTTTAAGTAATGGTAGTGGGGTTTTAAACCCTAATTCTTTTAATGCGCTGCTTGGAATTGATGTTGTGAAATTTAGCCTTGATAGCGCAATAGAAAAAACATTTTATAGAATCGATAGAGCTTTAAAGCAAATTAGACTTGAAGCTATGGTTGAAAAAATGATAACTTTTAGGGAAAAATTCTTAGGTGATCTTGTGATGGAGGTCTTAATCGTACAAGGTTTAAATGATAGTAAAGAAGAAATGCATGCTTTAAATGATGTTTTTGCAAGAATTAAGCCTTTAAGGGTTGATTTAAGCACGATTGATAGACCACCAGCTTATCCAGTTAAGGGTGTATCTACGGAAAAACTTGAGGAATTAAGCGCGTGTATTACTGCTGTGCCTGTGGTGCTTGCTAAGCATTATTATAAAGGCGATAAGATAGATTTTAACGCTTTTGAGCTTTTGAAAATGGTACAGCTTAGAGCGCAGAGTGAATTTGACGTAGAAAATAAATTTAGCCAAAACAGCAAAGAACTGCTAAAACAACTAGTTGAACAAGGCCAAATTACTGTAAAAAACTTAGCAGGGGTAAAATTTTATAAAAAAATATAATTTTTTGTAAAAAACTCTTGACAAAAGTATTTTTTTCTTATATAATACCATTTCTTGTTTATTGATGTTCCGGATTAGCTCAGCGGTAGAGTAGTCGGCTGTTAACCGATTGGTCGTAGGTTCGAATCCTACATCCGGAGCCACTTCTTTTGTTATATAATCTCATGTAATATTATTTAATTTTACTATCATCATAAAATTTATCTTGTATTTAAACAGTTTCTGTTGAGCCATCTGCTCTAACTAAAGTTAAATTTATTTATATGTTTAGTATTTTCTATATAAAATAGAAAATACTAATGTTTGATATCAAAGGTAAAGAATTTGCTTTTGAAGTTATTTCCCACTTTTTCATACTGAAACATTGCAGGTTCTAAATTTTGCACTTCGTGATATAAAAGACCTAATGCAAGTCTAGCTTCTAGAGTTTCTTCATTTTCTAATCTTGCAAGCTCAAGCAAGGCGATAGCTGAATTTGGGTTATTTGAGCCTATTGCAGCTACTGCTGCCAAAAAGAGTGTTTGAGCATCTTTGATTTTATAATCATCGATCAAAATATTATAAAGCGTGTATGCTTCTTGGTATTCTTTTGCAAAGATATCTACATATGCTAAAGCAAAGATCAGCCCAATGGAGTTTTTGTTGCTAGTAGAAAGTCTTTTTTTAATGTCATTTCTAACATGATTAAGCAAACCCGTAATCTGCATAAGTGTTACATAGCTATCTTTTACAATGCCTGCGCCACCAAATAATGAATTATAATCAAGTTTAGTGGTTAAAAAGTATATTTGAGCTTTTTTAGCATACTCTTTTATATCTAGATTGGTATTTTCTGAATTAAAATATAAGATATTACTAATAATATCTTCTTTTAGCAAATCTTTAAGTTCCTTAATTTTTTCATTTCTTAAATTTTCAAGATTATTTCCATTGGCAGCTATGATAGAAAACATTAATTCTAATGGTGAGTTTTCTTTGCCTGAAAGATTATCTAAATAAGGTATCATCGCTGTAAAGTCGTTTCTTGATAAATGAATGAGATATTTGTAAATATTATGGTTTTGATCAATTGTTGGATCTGCTTGTAAGTTTTCTAGCAACTCATTGGTTAATTTTGTATAGTCTTTTTTTACTAAATCCATGCAGAAAATAGCAAAAATTCCTGCAATGTAGTTTTTAGGATTTAGATGATATGCGGTTGAAAAATGCCTATAAGCATTGTGATAATCTTGCAGTTGGGCATAAGTAAGAGCAAGATTATAGTGAATAACATCATGCGCATGATAAATTTCACTAATGTTTTTAAATTCTTGATTTGCTTCTCTTAAGTGAAAGTTAAAAGCAAGGTTGATTGCATGGGATAATTCCACATTAACGCCTGATAAGGCTTTGCTTTTAACTAGCAGTTCATTTTCATATTCATAACCTTGTATGAAATTTCCCAAATCAGCCTTAGTGATAAGCTCCATACTTTGTTTGACATCAAAAACACGGTAAGGGGAAAAATAAAACAGTAAATCATAAATTTGTTGTTTTCCGGTGATCAGTCTTTTTGCGAAATTTTGTTGAGCAATATCTATATTAGACAAATTGCGTTTTAATCTAGTTTTGATTTTATAGTATTTCGTTCCGATATCTCTGTCTTTAATATATAAAGCTTTTAAGATTTCAGAGCCATTGGCGTATTGTCCTAGTTTTAAGTCAACCAAGGCTAGGGCAATTTGACTTCTTTGTTTGTGTAAGTCACTTTTACTTGATTTTTCAAGGTGTTCTTTTGCTTTGGCGTACTGGCCGATCTTTGCATATAATAAACCTAGTGGAAGATCTACGTTGTATTCTTCTTGTTTTTGTAAGAAATTGATAGCATTTTTTTCTGATTGTAAAAGAGAGTAAATTTTGCCACTAATGTAGTATGACTCATCTTTGTAAGATGGATTGTCTACTTTTGAAAACATTTGCAATGCTTCTGGGTAAAAACCTTGGTAGTAATTAATCAAACCTTGATAATAATAATACAAAGAAGACTTTGAATCTTGCGGAAGATAAGCTTTAGCTAAGTCGATATAGTGATTGAATTTTGCTCTATTGCCTAGATTATAATAACACACAGCAAGATTGATACTAGCTGCTACTTTATGTTCACCGAGATCAAGAGATTGTTTAAAATTTTCTATCGCACTGGTGTAATCTTTTTGCTTCATCTGAGCCACTCCAAGATTGTAGCTAGATAGAGATTGGTTGAAAATATTGATATTATTGTAAAGCTCTAAAGCGCTTTCTATATCACCTTTTTCATATAGTAAATTTGCTTTTTGTACAACTAAATCAAGCGCTGATTGTTTTACTCTGGTGATATTTGTGCTTGAATTATCATCTGCGAAATTTTGTATAGTAGGTTTTTGTTCATCTTTAGAAAAGATGAGTATAATTAAAACAATCAATAAAACAAGCGCGAGTCCTCCAAGCGCTGAAATTAAAATAAGAAATTTTTTGTCAAAAAGTTTTTTTTCTTCTTGGGGTTGAGGAGCAGGGGGTTCTTCTTCTACTCTTTGAAAAGTACTTTCTTCATCCTCTAGTTCAGGTGGTATCATACCTGGAGGAATGGTTTGTTCTTCCACTCCAGGATTTTCATCAATATCTGAAAAGGCTTTTTCTTGGTTATTTTCTTCTTTAAGTGTTACTTCTTCAGCCATGTTTCCTCTTAAAAGTATTTTCTTAACACATCAGGAATTCTTATGCTTCCATCTTTTTCTTGATAATTTTCCATAATAGCAACCAAAGTTCTACCAACGGCTAGTGAAGAACCATTAAGTGTGTGTACTAATTCGTTTTTGCCTTTGTCGTTTTTAAAACGGATTTTGGCTCTTCTTGCCTGAAAATCTTTGCAGTTGGAAACCGAACTAATTTCACGGTATTTATTTTGAGATGGAAGCCATACTTCTAAATCTACTGTTTTAGCAGCTGAAAAACCTAAATCTCCGGTGCAAAGCATTAAATGTCTATGAGCCAATCCTAAAGAACTAAGCAAATCGCTTGCACAAGTTAGCATTTCTTCAAACATCATTTCGCTTTGTTCAGGTTTACATATGCTAACAAGCTCTACTTTTTCAAATTGATGTTGTCTGATAATGCCTCTAGTGTCTCTTCCCGCGCTTCCTGCTTCTTGTCTAAAGCAAGCACTATAACAAGTCATTTTTAAAGGCAATTCTTCTTGGGTTAAAATTTCATTAGAATAAAGATTGGTCACAGGAATTTCAGAAGTTGAGATGAGGTATAAATCATCATTTTCTACTTTATACATATCATCTTTAAATTTTGGAAGCTGTCCGGTGCCATACATAGTTGCGCTATTGACTAAAAATGGCACATTAACTAGCTCAAAACCTCTACTTCTATTAAAATCTATCATATAATTTACTAAAGCTCTACTTAGCAAAGCCCCTTCATTTTTGAGTACACAAAAACGACTTTGTGAGATTTTAACTCCTCTTGTAAAGTCAAGCCAGTTTAATTTTTCACCTAAATCATGGTGTTCTTTGATTTCAAAATCAAAACTAGGCGGAGTAAGTATTTTTTTAAGTTCGACGTTTTCATCCTCATCTTCCCCCAAAGGTACACAATCATCTGGTATATTTGGCACCGCAAGAGCAATTTGTTCTAGTTTTTCTTCTAGTGTACTAACGATTTTTGATTGAGTGTTGATTTTTTCTTTATTTTGGCTTAGCTGTGTTTTTAAACTTTCTTTATCTTGTGCAGTTGCAAGTTCTTTGCTAAATTTATTTTGAAAAGCTTGAAATTCTTCCAAAAGTGCTTTTTCTTTTTTTAAATTGACAAATAATTCACTGAGTTCTTTAAGTAAATTTTCATCGACTTTTTTAGCTTTTAATTTTTGTGCGATTTCATCAAAATTATTTTGTAAAAGTTTTAGATCTAACATTATAACTCCTTATTATAGTCCTATTTTAGCATAAATTTTTTCCATTGTTTCTTGAGCTTGTTTTTTTGCTTTGTTTGCGCCAAATTCTAAAATTTCTTCGATTTTAGAAGGATTAGCTAGTAGTTTCTCATACTCTTCTTTGGCTGGAGCAAAATACTCACTAATAATTTCGTTTAAATACATTTTAAAATGCCCATATCCTTCGCCACCTTTTTGATATCTCGCGATTAAGGCTTCTTGTTCTTGAGTGTTTAAGAATAGTTTTGCAATGTTAAAGACATTACATTGGGTGTGATCTTTTGGATCTTCTAAAGCTGTACTGTCTGTAACGATAGAAGAAATTTGCTTTTTGATGGCTTTAGGAGTATTGAAAATATCAATAGTGTTTTGATATGATTTACTCATTTTAGCTCCATCAGTACCTGGTACTACCGCAACTTCATCGTTAACTTTTGCTTGAGGTAGGGTGAAGATTTCTCCCCATTCGTTGTTGACTTTTAGGGCAATATCTCTTGCAATTTCAACGTGTTGAATTTGATCTTTGCCGACTGGAACCACTTGTGCGTTAAAAAGTAAAATATCTGCAGCCATTAAAACAGGATAAGAAAAAAGCCCGTGGTTGGCGTTTAAGCCTTTGGCGATTTTATCTTTGTAGCTATGTGCTCTTTCTAAAAGCCCCATAGGAGTAAATTGAGAAAGGATCCAGTAAAGCTCCATTACTTCTTTGACATCGCTTTGTAACCAAAAAACACTTTTTTGCGGATCAATTCCTAAGCTTAAAAAAGCCGCACCAGCTTTAAGTGAGTTTTGTCTAAGTTTTTCCCCATCAAAACTTGAAGTCATAGCATGGTAGTTTGCTATAAACATATACATTTGACTTTCTTCTTGCATGTTTAGCATTTGTTTGATTGATCCAAAATAGTTTCCTATATGTAAATCCCCGCTTGGTTGTAAACCTGTAATAACTCTCATTTTACCTCTTTTTTAATCTCTTTGATAATTTTTTTAATGCTTTTGTTTTCAATGTTAATTATAATATCTGCTTTTTTTTCATATTTTTTTATTCTTTGCTTAAAAAGCATTTTGGCATTGTTTGGATTAGCCAGTAAAGGTCTTGCAGATAATTCCTTTTGCTTTAATCTTTGTATGATGTATTCAAAACTTGCTTGTAGATAAACAATTTTACCAATATTTTTTAACCCTTTTTGTTGTATAAAGCCACCACCACTTGCAATGGAACAATTTTGAGTGTTAGCAAGAAAAGTAAGCAATTTTTTTTCTTCTTTACGAAATTTTTTCTCCCCGTATATTTTGAAAAATTCACTAATTTCAAGATTAAATTTATCTTTAATCAAGCAGTCTGTATCTAAAAAAAATTTATCATATTTTTCTGCATAAGCTCTTGCAATAGTCGTTTTACCACAACCCATAAAACCTACAAAAAGGAGGCTATCCTTCTTGCTCATCTTTGCTACCTTTTTTTCTTGAAGCTAAAATCAAAGGCACGCCTTCAAAATTAAAATGTTTTCTGATTTGATTTTGCAAATAGCGTTTATAACTAAAATGCAAGGCTTTAGGACGATTCATGATTAGAGCTATTTTTGGAGGTGCTAAGTCATACTGCACGGCATAGTATATCTTAACTAGTTTTCCATAATCATGAGGCAATGGGTGTGCTCTTGTGGCCTCTTCTACTAAAGCATTTAATTTTGCTGTTGGAATTTTTTGTGTGAAATTTGCAAAAACTTCTAAGATTTTATCTAAAAGCACGTGCACTCTTTTTCCACTTAAAGCCGATACGCTTACAACAGGTGCATAAGCTAGAAATTTAAAACGATCTAGTTTTAATTCTTTTAAAGTTTTGTCAAAATCAAGCTCGCTTTTATCCCATTTATTTAAAACAATAATCACACCCAAACAATGTTTGGCAGCAAGTCCTGCGATACGCTCATCTAACTCGTTAAAACCCTCAGCTGCATCTAGAACTAAAAGCGCAATTTGGGCATTAGCTAGAGCATATTCGGTTCTATTGAGTGCATAGCGCTCTAAGCCTTGTATTTTTCCACGTTTTCTAATCCCTGCAGTGTCTACAAATTCGATGATTTTATCTTTATGCATAATGCTTTCATTAACAGGATCAATGGTAGTACCTGCTATATCGCTTACCACACTACGTTCTTCTTTTACTAAGGCATTTAAAAGACTTGATTTTCCTACATTCACTCTACCAATAATCCCCACTTTAATGTGGTTTTCATTGATGGTTTTTAGTTTAAAATCTCCACTATTTTCATCAAAATTTTCTAAATAACTTTCAAAATCTTCTTCTTCATCTGCATTTAAAAAGCTTTCATTTAAGAATTTACCAGCCCACATGCAAAGCTCATCGATGCCTATATTATGTGTAACCGAGATGTTAAAAACTTCTTTAACACCAAAATTTGAAAATTCCCAAGATCTTTCTTCATCTTTTTTATTATCAACTTTATTGATTACTAAAGCTATGGGTTTGTTGAGTTTTTTCATTTCATAAAAAAATGCTTTATCTTCATCATCAGGTAGGAATTTACCATCAACCATATAAAAGATAATATCGCTATTTTTAGCAGCTTTGAGAGAATTTGCTTTGACATTTTTAAAAAGCTCGTTGCTCTCATCAAGCCCACCGCTGTCTATTAACAAAGCTTTTTTACCATCAATCTCTACTTCGATTTTGTTTGTATCTCTTGTGGTTCCGCTAATATCACTAGTGATAGCTATACGTTTTCTTGCAAGTCTATTAAAAAGACTTGATTTGCCAACATTAGGTTTTCCTATTAAAATAATACTTTGCATTGATACCCATTTTTTAAATTTTTATTTGTGATTATATAAAAATTGCCTTAAAATTAAGCAAAAAAGACTAAAATAACGGGAATTTTTATGTGGAATTAATATGTTAAGAATTGTCAAAAAAAATTTAGGTGTATATTTTATGATTATTGCTTCGATAGAGTTTGCACTTGTGGGTGCTTGTGCAAAAATTTTAAGCGAAGAATTATCATCAATTGAAATTATGTTTTTTAGAAATATCATAGGCACCGCTTTCATGCTCTATGCACTTTCAAAATTAAATTTTCATAAAAGTGGTGGACATCTTGGACTGCTTATTTTTAGAGGTATTATAGGAACAGTTGCTTTATATCTTTTCTTTTATAATGTTTCTAATATTTCCCTAGGAGGTGCTTTTGCATTTCAAAAAACAGCACCTATTTTTATAGCTTTAATTGCCTTTTTGTTTTTTAAAGAGAGGTTAGGGTTAAAAGCGTGTTTTGGAATTTTGATCGCTTTTATTGGGGTGTTATTGGTTTGTCAGCCTTTTGCAGATAGTAGCACGCATTCGGGTTTTGATTTAAAAAATAGCATTCTGGGAATTTTAAGTGGTTTTTTTGCAGCTTTGGCGCTAACTAGCGTAAGAGAACTTAGAAAATCATACCCAGCGCCTTTTATAGCCTTATCTTTTGTTTTGATTGGTACTTTAATGCCTTTGGTTTCTATGATCATAGGTTCATTTTACGAGGCAAAAGAATTGGACTTTTTAATCGCACCTTTTGTTATGCCTAGTTTTAAAGCTTGGATTTTTATTATTTTAATGGGTATTTTTGGTGCTATGTATCAAATTCATGTTACCAAGGCTTATGGTGTAGCAAAAAAAGCAGGAGTGGTTGCAGGGGTTAGTTATATAGATGTAGTTTTTACTTTATTTTTGGGTATATTGCTAGGAGATGATTTTCCTAGTTTGATGGTTTTTATAGGAATTTTCAGCATTGTTATAGGAGGAATTATTTTGGTAAGTAAACAAACAAAAGGAAAGAAAGATGGAAAATAAAACAGACTTAATTTATGGCTTAGAAGACAAGCCACCATTTGCTAAGGCTTTTTTTGCTGCGTTAGTGCATTTGATGGCAATGTTTGTGGCTGTTATTACGCCTGCTTTGTTGATTTGTAAAGGACTTGGGGTAGATGATAGCAATACGGCTAGAATCATTTGTATGTCGCTTTTTGCTTCAGGCGTAGCTTCGCTTTTGCAAATTAAGACTTGGGGTCCTGTGGGAAGTGGTCTTTTGTCTATTCAAGGAACAAGTTTTAATTTTGTTACGCCTATTATTTTGGGTGGACTAGTTTTAAAAGATAATGGTTTGAGTCAAGAAGCGATGCTTGGAGCGATTTTTGGGACTTTAATGCTTTGTTCTACCACAGAGATGATTATTTCTCAAATTCTTCCTTTTGTTAGGAGAATTATTTCGCCTTTGGTTTCAGGCATTGTTGTGATGATTATAGGTCTTAGTTTGATCAATGTAGGTTTGATAAGTGCTGGAGGTGGTTTTGCTGCTAAAGCAAGCGGGGAATTTGGTTCATTGCAAAATTTATTGCTTGCTGCAGTGGTGATTTTAAGTATTGTTATTTTAAATCGTTTTGATAATGTATATATAAGAATTTCATCTTTATTTATCGCTATGATTATAGGGCTTTTGGTGGCTATGACTTTTGAAAACTTTAGCTTTAGCTTTAATGAAAATTTACCTTTGATCTTTTTACCCGATCCTTTGCATTATGGCTTAAGTATTGATTATAATTTGATTTTACCTTTGATTTTGGTTTTTATGGTAACTTCTTTAGAGACTATTGGTGATATTAGTGCAACAAGTGAAGTTTCAAACCAACCTGTTAAAGGTGAGCTTTATGCTAAAAGGTTAAAAGGAGGGGTTTTGGCTAATGGTCTTAACTCTTTTGTTTCGGCTTTTTTCAATACCTTCCCTAATTCGTGTTTTGGTCAAAACAATGGCGTTATAGCTTTAACGGGTGTTGCAAGTCGCTATGTGGGCTTTATAGTTGCTTTTATGCTGATGATTTTAGGATTATTTCCTATTGTAGCAGATATTACATTGCAAATTCCAGAGCCTGTTTTGGGTGGGGCAACTTTAGTGATGTTTGGTACGATAGCTGCAACGGGGGTTAGGATTATTTCAAAAGAAAATTTAAACCGTCGTTCTATTATTATCATTGCGATGAGTTTGGGTATAGGACTTGGTGTTTCAAATAATCCTGATATTTTAAATTTTATGCCTTTATGGTTTAAGACTTTATTTTCTTCAGGGATTGCAGCAGGAGGAATTACAGCGATTATTTTAAATTTTGTTTTTCCACTTGAAGAAAATACAAAAAATAAAGTAAAATAATAAAACAAGGAAAAATAGATGAAAAAAATGATATTAATTGCAGGTCCTTGTGTGATAGAAAGCGAAGAGCTTGTTTTTAAGGTTGCGCAAGAACTAGAGTGCTTTTTAAAAGATGATAGAATTGATTTTTATTTTAAATCAAGCTTTGATAAGGCAAATCGCACAAGTATTAATAGCTTCAGAGGACCAGGCATTGAAAAGGGTCTGGAGGTTTTGCAAAAAGTAAAAGATAAATTTGGTATGCAAATTCTCACCGATATTCATGAAAGTTCTCAAGCAAGCATTGCGGCTGAGGTTGTAGATGTTTTGCAAATCCCTGCGTTTTTGTGCAGACAGACCGACCTTTTAGTGGCAGCTGCTAAAACAAAAGCAAAAGTTAATGTAAAAAAAGGACAATTTTTAAATCCTGATGATATTAAATACAGTGTAGCTAAAATTTTACAAACTAGAGGCATTGATGAAGAGGGGTTTGAAGTTGCAAAAGAAAATGGTGTTTTTGTAGCTGAAAGAGGTTCGAGTTTTGGTTATGGGAATTTAGTGGTAGATATGCGAAGTTTGGTTATTATGAGAAAATACGCTCCAGTTATTTTTGATGCTACCCATAGTGTCCAAATGCCAGGGGCAAATGGAGGAAGCAGTGGCGGCAAGAGCGAATTTGTTGAACCTTTAGCAAGAGCCGCTGCTAGTGTTGGTGTAGATGGATTTTTCTTTGAAACGCATATTAATCCTTGTGAGGCTTTGTGTGATGGTCCAAATATGCTTGATCTTTCAAGACTTAAAAATTGCGTTGATACGCTTTTAAAAATTCAAGAAATCATTTAAAAAGGAAACATATGAAGATAATAGAAGGAAACTTAAGTTTAAAAGGTGATGAGAAAATCGCAATCATTAATGCAAGATTTAACCACATCATCACCGATCGTTTGGTTGAAGGTGCTAAAGATGCTTTTTTAAGACATGGGGGTAAAGAAGAAAATTTAAATCTTATTTTAGTACCCGGTGCTTTTGAAATTCCTTTTGCATTAAAACAAGCTATAGAGAGTAAAAAATTTGATGGAATTTGTTGTGTTGGAGCGGTAATACGTGGCAGCACTCCGCATTTTGATTATGTTGCAGCTGAAACAACTAAAGGGATCGCAAGTGTAGGACTTGGGGCGAATGTGCCTGTAGGTTTTGGAGTTTTAACAACTGATACTTTAGAACAAGCTATAGAAAGAGCAGGTAGTAAGGCAGGAAACAAAGGCTTTGAAGCTATGCTTACCGTAGTTGAAATGCTTAATTTAATTCAAAAAATTAAGGCTTAAAATGGCTACTAGACATCAAGTAAGACAAAGTATCGTTTCCTTGCTTTATGCAGCACAGCTTAATCAGGAAAATAAAGACTTTATCAATGAATTTTTAGATGAGAAAAAAATTCGCAACGATCAAAGAAAATTTACATTAGACTTATACAACGGTATCAATGAGCAGCTTGCTTTTCTTGATGAAAAAATCAATGAATGTTTAAAAGAGCATAAATTAGATGGGGTGGCTAATATAGAAAAAGCTATTTTACGTTTAGGTGCTTATGAGATTTTATTTACTTCTACTCAAAAAGCGATTATCATTAACGAAGCTATAGAGCTTGCTAAGGAAATGGCAGGTGATAATGCTCCTAAATTTATCAATGGAGTATTAGATAAAATCAACAAGGAAAAACAATGAAGCTTTGTGTGGCTTTTGATGTGGCAAGTTATGATGATTGTCTTCATTTGGCTAAAGAACTAAAGGGTTTAGATATATGGATAAAAGTAGGGCTTAGGTCTTATTTAAGAGATGGTGTAAAGCTTTTAGAGGCGATTAAAAAAATAGATGATTTTAAAATTTTTTTAGACTTAAAGCTTTATGATATTCCAAATACTATGGCCGATGCTTGTGAAGAACTTGCAAAACTTAATGTAGATATGTTTAATATTCATGCAAGTGCTGGAAAAAGCGCTATGTGTACAATCATGGATCGCTTGAGTGCTCTAGAAAAAAGACCATTAGTATTGGCTGTTTCAGCATTGACAAGTTTTGATGAGCAAGAATTTTTTAGCTTATATCGCCAAGATATTAAACAAGCGGTGAAAGAATTTTCTAAAATAAGCTATGAAAGTGGTCTTGATGGTATGGTGTGTTCGGTGTATGAAAGCTTACTAATAAAAGAAAACACAGATTCAAAATTTATCACCTTGACGCCTGGAATTCGCCCTTTTAAAGAAAAATCAGATGATCAAAAAAGAGTGGCTGATATCCAATGTGCGAAAGAAAATCTTTCAGATTTTATTGTAGTAGGAAGACCTATTTATAAAGCAAAAGAACCTAGAAAGGTTTGTGAGGATATATTAGAGCATTTAAAATAAGCCCAAAAGGCTTATTTTAAATATACTTTCATTTTCTTATTTTCTAGTATGATACCATTATCATCACTAGTGATTTGAAAATCTCCATTAAAATATCTCAAGAAATTATCTTCAAATTTCATAGATTCTTGATCACAAAGCATTTTAGTAGAGGCAAGATTGTCTTCTATTTTAATGCTATCTCCTTGATCTTTATAGTTTCCAAAAAATCTATTACACCCTGACACTCCAAATACTCTTTTGTCTTTATTATCAAAGCTAATGCTAGTTTTTATTGTATTGGATTCAAAAGTTTTTCCATTAGTTTCATAAGAACTGATAGTAAATTCTTTATTTTGTAAATCATCAACACTTAAATTCGCCACCGAGCACCCACTAAAAATAGCTACGCTTGCAGCGCCAAATGCTAGTAATTTTTTCATTTTTATACTCCTTTATTTTATACATTGAAATGTTTTAATTCATCTTCTAAATTTTGACAGACTACATTTAACTCATGTGCAACATCAAGTAAAATTTTTGAAATTTCTTCGTTTTTATCACTGAGTTTGACGGTTTCTTGCATTTTATCTAGTAAAGATTGCAAAGTCTCTTGTGTACTTGAAATTTTTTGCATACACGCATTAGCTAAATCTCTTGCATTCTCATTGCAAACTTTTACTTCATTGGTTCCTTCTACTAGATCTTTTGCATCTTGATTTAGTGAATTAATTTCTTTTGCATTGTGTTTTAATTCTTTAGAAACTTCATTGATGCTATCTACTAGTTGCTTGGTTACTATAGCAATATTTTTCAAAAATTCTTCCGAGTTTTGAGCAAGATTTCGCACATCTTCAGCAATTACTGAAAATCCGCGCCCAAACTCTCCTGCACGTGCTGCTTCTATCCCTGCATTTAGAGATAAAAGATTAGTTTTATCAGCAATTTCTCCCATCATTTCAGAGGCTTTTTTGATTTCCTCTGCTTGCTTTTCCATGATTTCTACTTTTTGAGATAAAACATCTTCATTTTCTGCAACAACTCTCACTTTATCCACTACCTGACCTAGCGAATCAAGCATAGCATTTAATACTTCGAATGATTTTGTATTTGCTTTGTTTGCATTATTTGAAAGCACAGCTAGATCTTGTAATTCTGTGTGAATTTGTTCACTTAGTTGGTAAGATTCATCTGTTTTAGTGTGACCTTCTTTGGTTCTATTAGCCAGATCAAGTGCATTGGCATTTAGAAGTTTTGATTGCTTGTCTACCATTTGAGAGCTTTCATTGGTAGAAATAACGGTATTTTGAATTTTTTCGATAAATTGATTAATATAAACACAAGCTTTGCCTATTTCATCATTGCTTTTTACGCTAATTCTTGCACGTAAATCCCCATCTCCACTAGCTAATTCTTTAGCATGTTTTAAAAGATCTAAGACAGGATTTCCTACAACAATTTTTAAAATATAAAGCACGGCAAATACAGTAAAAAGTAAAGCAACGCTAAAGATTACAATATAAGTTCTTGCAGAGTCTGCTAGATCATCATCAATATGTTTTAAGTCATTGTACATATCCATTACGCCCAATACATCGCCTTTTTGAGCATTGGCATGGCATGCAAGACAGGTTTCATTGGCGATTAATGGACGTATTAATCTTAAATAATGCCCTTGTTCATTGTTGATTTCGACCGCTCTAACTTGAGGTTTACTAAATTGTTCGTTGATGAGTCTATCATCGCTTTTTGTAAATTTTTGCATTTCAAAAAGCTCAATGGTGCTTTGTGAGGGATAAATTTTAATATCTTTAATACCTTCAATCTCTCCAGCTTCTTTAATAGCTTGTTCTATGATAGCAGGATCGCCTAGGTTCATCGCCATTCTTAATGTTTGAAAAACAGAAGCACTTAGAGTATCTAAATTAGCGCGACTGATTCTATCGGTTGTTTGCTGAGAGTCGTTTTGCAAAATAATTTGCATAATAATAAAACTAATAAGCAATGTGGAAATCATTGCTAAAGATATCTTTGCACCGATGCTTTTAAACATTTTAATCTCCCTTTTTTAATGTAAAAAGTGTCTTACACCGCTAAAATATAATGCAATGCCATATTCATTAGCTGCTTGGATAATATCCTCATCTCTTATGCTTCCACCTGGCTCGATAATGGCTTTTACCCCGATTTTGCTGGCCTCATCAATGCTATCTCTAAAAGGAAAAAATGCTTCACTTGCTAAAACACAACCTTGTAAATCAAGCCCCATTTCTTTTGCCTTGCTAATAGCTGCTTTAGCCGCATCAATACGACTTGTCATACCCATGCCAATAGCTACCATAGCGCCATTTTTTACATATACTACATTGTTTGACTTGGTGAATGCGGCAATTTTCATAGCTATTTCAAGGTCTTTTAATTCTTCTTCGCTCGCTTTTCTTTCGCTTTTTAAAACCGCATTTTTTAGCTCATCTTCTTTAACTTCGTCACTATCTTGATATACGAAGCCACCATCAATATGCTTGAAGTCGTATTTGTCGTAAGCTCTAGTTAAAAATGGTGCTTTTTGTGTGAAAATTTTAATACGTTTTTTATCTTTAAATACTTCCAATGCTTCATCATCTACATTTGCAGCAATGATTACTTCGATATAAATTTCATTAATTTTTTGTGCTAATTCTTTATCTAAGGTTCCATTGATCGCAACAACTCCGCCATAAGCACTTAAAGTGTCACATTTTAATGCGTGGATGTAACTTTGAAGTAGATTTTCTTTTATAGCAAAACCACAGGCATTGGCGTGTTTTACAATCGCCACTGCAGGGGCTTTATCAAAAGCGCTTGCTAAGTTTAAAGCCGCATTGATATCGGTTAGGTTGTTAAAACTTGCTTCGCCTTTTAAGGTTGTAAAATTATGTGTGAAAAAGTCATCAAATTCATACAAAGCACCTTTTTGATGAGGATTTTCTCCGTATTTTGTATCAAAAACTTTCTGTCCTACGATAAATTTACTTGCCCCAAAGCCACCATTGAAGCGCTCATTCATGTAGTTTGCTATATATGCATCATAATTTGCAGTATGCTCGTATGCTTTGATCATTAAAGATCTTCTAAAATCAAGATCTAAGGTATTTTCTTTTAAAGCTTGAATGATTTTGTCATAATCTAAAATATCACAAACAACAATGACATTTTTAAAGTTTTTTGCACCACTACGTATCATTGCTGGGCCGCCAATGTCAATATTTTCAACAATCTCATCAAAATCTTGTGTCATAATGGTTGTTTTTTTAAAAGGATATAAATTTACGCACAGCAAATCAATACTTTCGATGTGATGTTCTTTGGCTTGTTTTTGATGATTTTCATCTTCTCTTTTATATAAAATTCCACCATGAATTTTTGGATGTAAGGTTTTTACACGCCCTTCAAACATTTCTGGGCTTTGAGTAAAATCACTTACTTCTTGCACTTGTAGGTTGTTTTCTTTTAAAAGTTTATATGTACCACCAGTAGATAAAAGTTCAAAACCTAGCTTTGCAAGTTCGCTTGCAAATTCTACAACACCTTCTTTATCGCTTACACTAATGAGTGCTTTCATTTAGTTTTTCCTTTCTATGTATTGTTTTAAAAATTCATAAGATTCGTTAACTTCTTGAAATTTTTTTACACCTTCTTTTATTTTAGCTTCATCGCTGTGATTAGCGTTTAAAATATCAGGATGGTATTTTTTAGCAAGTTCTCTATAACGTTTTTTCAGTTCTTGTAATGTTATATTTTCATTTACTCCTAAAATTTTACATGCTTTTTGTAAACTCATGTTTGAATTTTGATTTTTCATGGAATTTAAAAGCTTATCAAGTAAATTTGCATCTAGTCCAAAAGCTCGTATGATAGACATTAAAACTTCTTTTTTTGCATGATTGACTTCTCCATCTATTAAAGCCATTGCAACTAAAACATTAAAAATATTAATTCGTTCTTGCTGTGGTAAAGGCACTTCTTTGATAAGTTCTTTGGCTACTTCATAAGTATCATTTAAAGTGTTTTTGTGTTCATTGAAGCACTGTTTTAAAAATTCTCTTTCTTTTGAATCTTTGGCATTATAATCAAGAATTTGTGAAATCATATTGGCTTCGTTTTCACTTACCCTGCCATCGCTTTTTGCGATTTTTGCTAAAAGTGCTATAACATAGTAGTTTAGTCTTCTTTTAAAACCATCAATTCTTTCTTCATGGTAGCCTTGTTTAAAGCCTTGAGAAAAGCTTTTGGCTCCTTTTTTAAAAGAGCCCAAAAGATCATCTTTTCCCCATGTTTTATAATACCAATAAAATGCCAAAATTGCTAATATTAATAAAACAAAAAGCATTTTTATCCTAAATATTCATTAAATTTATCAAAATAAATTGCTTGTAGTTTTGCTAAAGATATCTTAATTTCATCTAAAATGAAATCTTTTTCATTTAAATTTCCAAGTTTTGTAAATTTAATTCCCATTTTATTTACAAATTTAATAAATTTTTCTTCATCTTTAACACCTACTATAACTCTTGTTGGGCTTTCTTCAAAAATAAAACTTTTATCTTCAAAATTAGTTTTTACTTCAATGCCTAAATTTGCCTTTGCGCTCATTTTTGCTAGAGTGATAGCAAGACCACCAATACCTATACTATTTGCACAGTCAAGTAATTTTGCTTCATTGGCTTTTAGTAAGAAATCCCATAGTTTTAATTCCGCGTTAAAATCTATATCTTCAAGTTCTCCTGCAACTTTTTGA
This sequence comes from Campylobacter sp. P255, assembly GCF_003627915.1. Taxonomy (NCBI): domain Bacteria; kingdom Pseudomonadati; phylum Campylobacterota; class Epsilonproteobacteria; order Campylobacterales; family Campylobacteraceae; genus Campylobacter; species Campylobacter sp. P255. The sequence continues at coordinate 134,131 of NZ_NREN01000002.1, read as the reverse complement.
TCTAAAACTTTAGCAACTAAAGATCCACCAAAAGCACCTTTGCTTTCTCCAAGTAAATAAATAGCTTGTGTATTTTTACTAAAGTATGATTTTAAAACATTTTCTGCGCTTTCATTGACTCCAACACATGCGATGGTTGGACTTGGAAAAATACTCACTCCATCGGTTTCATTATATAGGGAAACATTGCCACTTACCACAGGAGTGTTGAGTTCTTTACAAGCTAGTTTGATACCTTCGCAGCCTTGAGCAAATTGCCACATTACCTCAGGATTTTGTGGATTACCATAATTTAAACAGTCGCTAATTGCTAATGGTCTAGCGCCTGAGCATGCTATTTTTCTACCTGCACTTGCAACAGCTGCTGCTGCACCTATTTTTGGATCAATATAGTTTAATCTTGAGTTGCATTCAATTGCCATAGAAAGTAAGCAATTGTTTTCTTTGATTCGAATGCTGTTTGCTCCTAAAGCTCCATCGCTTTTTAAAGTATTGGTTTGTACGCTTGAATCAAATTGTTCGTAAATATAAGCTTTGTTGCTTACATTTTCATTTGCAAGGAGTTTCTCGAATGCTTCTTGGGTGGAAATATTGAGTTTAAATTGATAGTTTTTTATTTCATCTAAATATGCTGGCTTAGCTACGGGTCTATCAAGCATAGGTGCTTTTTCGCTTAGTGGTTCAATAGGGATTAAACCAACTAACTCATCATGCCAAAATAGTTCCATTTTACCAGTATCGGTAACTTCACCTATAATCGCTGCATCAAGCCCCCATTTATTGAAAATCTCGATTACTTTTTCTTCATAACCTTTTTTAGCGCAAATTAGCATTCTTTCTTGTGATTCGCTTAGCATTAACTCATAAGGAGTCATGCCTTCTTCTCTCATAGGGGTTTTATCAAGATAAAGCTTCATTCCGCTACCACTACGTCCTGCCATTTCAAAAGAACTTGAGGTAAGTCCAGCTGCACCCATATCTTGAATACCTACAATATAATCTGTTTTAAAAAGCTCTAAGCAAGCTTCCATTAGTAGTTTTTCAGCAAATGGATCTCCAATTTGCACAGTTGGTCTTAAGCTTTTGCTAGATTCATTAAAGCTATCACTTGCCATTACAGCTCCACCAAGTCCATCGCGACCGGTTTTTGAGCCTACGTAAATAACAGGATTTCCTATACCTTCAGCTTTTGCATAAAAAATATCTTCAATTTTACAAGTTCCAAGTGCAAAAGCATTTACTAAGATGTTTCCATTGAAACATTCATCAAAAGCACACTCTCCACCTATGGTAGGCACACCCATGCAATTACCATAGTGCGAAATTCCGCTTACAACACCTTTAACTAGGTATTTTTGGTGTTTACCTATTTTTTCATCATGAATGTTACCAAATTTTAAAGAATTCATGCCAGCAACTACTCTTGCGCCCATAGTAAAAACATCACGTAAAATTCCACCTACACCGGTTGCAGCACCTGCAAATGGTTCTATAAAACTTGGGTGATTGTGGCTTTCTACTTTAAATACAGCAGCCATTCCTTTGCCTATATCGATTACTCCAGCATTTTCACCAGGTCCTTGGATAACCCAAGGAGCTTTGGTTGGAAAGCCATTGAGGTATTTTCTGCTTGATTTATACGAACAGTGTTCACTCCACATAGCAGAAATAACTCCAAGCTCCAATAGATTAGGCTCTCTGCCTAGTATGTTTAAAATTTCTTGATATTCCTCATCGCTGATTTTGTGTTGTTTTATAATTTCTTTATCCATTTTCCCTCCTTGTTATTTACCTAAACAAAAATTACTAAACATTGCATCTAAAATTTCATCTCTTTCAAAATCTTTTGTAAATTGGGCTATCTCTCCTATGGCTAAATTTAATTCAAAGGCAAAAAGCTCTAATGAGCTTTCTTTTAATAAATCTCTTGCGCGTAAAATGGCTTCGCTAGCATTTTTGCAAGCATTGAGTATTAAGGTATTGCTAATTAGCATTCCATCGCCATCAAGGGTGTTAAGGTATTCGCTTAAATTTTCTTTGATAGCTTGGGTATTTTCTTGTGCGCAAATGCGTATACAAGAGTTGCTTATTTCGTGTTGAAATCTAGTGGTTAAATCGCTTTTGTTTAAGACATAAAGAATTTTTTTGTTGCAATTTTCTAAAGCTTGTAAAATACGCGCATCTTCTTCATCAAATTCTCTAGAACCGTCAAAAACAGCTATGATAATATCTGCTTCTTTAATGCTTTCATAACTTAAATGAACCCCGATTTTTTCTATTTCATCATCTGCATTTCTTATACCTGCTGTATCAATGATCTTAATTAAGTGTGAACCTATTTTTAAATTTTCTTCGATACGATCCCTTGTTGTGCCTGCGACATTAGATACAATGGCTCTATCAAATGCTAAAAGTGAGTTTAGTAGTGAGCTTTTTCCTGCATTTGGTTTGCCGATAATTGCAACTTTAAAGCCTTCTATCAAGCCTTTTTTACTTAAAGAAATATCTACGATGTCACGCAAAAGTTTTGAATTTTTTTCACACATAGTGATGATTTGATCAAGTAGATCTTGCGGTAGATCATCATCTGCATAGTCTATACTAGTTTCTACAAAAGCAAGTGTTTGAACAAGATCAATTCGAATGGTATTTAAAAATTTACTTAAATCACCTTTAATGTTTTTAGCAATAATATTTGCAGCACTTGTTGATTTTGACATAATAGCATCTTGTATGCTTAAGGCTTTTAGAAGATCCATTTTACCATTAAGACAAGCCCGTTTACTAAATTCTCCAGGGTTGGCAAGGCGTGCACCTGCTAAAATAAGTTCATCGAGTAAAATTTCACTCAAAGAAAAGCCTCCATGGAGTTGAAATTCTACTATATCTTCTCCTGTGAAAGAAAAAGGTGCTTTGAAATAAATCACTAAAGCTTCATCTAAAAAATCGTTGTTGTTTTTGTATAATTTGCATAAGTGTGCATAGCGAGGTTTTAGTTCTTTTTTGCGAGTAATTTTTAGTGCAAGCTCTAAAGCTTTAACTCCACTTACTCTAATAATACTTATAGAGCCCACTCCATGGGCTGTAGCAATAGCAGCTATAGTATCATTCATTCATTTTTCTTCAAAAAATCATTTACAACGATGTATCTTTGATCATCGTTTTGCTTGATGGCGACGTATTTATCTGGAAAGCGTTCTCTTAGTTTTTCTAAGGCAAGTTTTAGCCAAATTCCATCTAATGGTTTTGTTTGAACTCTTCCTGTGCTTTCTACTTTTTCTATAAGAATTTTTAGATAACTTTCAATAGCTTGGGTTTGATTTTCTAAAAATTGTGCGATTTCTAATCTAGGTTGAATTTTATATTTAGCATTAAGCCAATTATAAAGCAAATACGAAAAAGCCTTGTATCTATGTGCTTCTTTTCCTATAAGCAAGGCTGCATCTTCGCCATCAAGTTTGATTAAAACACAATTTTCATCCCAAACACTCACTTGTATAACCTTAATATCAAAATCAAAAGTCGCAAGTAGTTTTTCTAATGAATAATGAATTTCATCAATATAAGAAGCGATATTGATCTCTTCTGGAGATTCTTTGTGGAATGAATCAAAAATTGCATCATTTTTGACTTTATAGTGTTCTCTTGATGTGTTGTTTTCTAGAGGTTTTTGAAATGAATGATTTTCTTTGTATTCTTTTTTTGGTTCGTATTTTTCATAGTTTTTTGTGGTGTGTTTATTTAATTTTTCATTTTGATATTTTTTTACTTTTTCATAATGAGGTTTTTGAGGTTTTTTATGTCCTTTAATGCAAATGATAGCATTTTTTCTAAACAAACCCAAAAAACCTGTTTTTGCATGTTGAATGACTTCGTATTCTAAGTCAACCACAGAGCACTCAAGTTGCTTTGAGGCTTCTATGAGTGCAGTTTGTAAGTCTTTAGCTTCTATGTTCATGTTTAGCTACTTCCTCTTTTTTGTGATTTTTGAAAAGTTTATTAACAATCACTTGTTGGATAAGTGAGCATATATTGTTAACGCACCAATATAGGGTTAAACCTGCCGGGAAGGTCAAGAAAAAGAATGTGAAAATCAAAGGTAAGAATTTCATGATTTTTTCTTGCATAGGATCTTGTATGGCCATTGGTGTGATAAGTTGTTGGATAAACATAGTTAGGCCCATAAATATAGGTAAGATAAACCAAGGATCCATTACAGATAAGTCTGTGATCCAAAATGCCCAAGGTGCAGCTTTGAGTTCTATTGCATTGAGTAAAACTCTATAGATTGCAAAGAAGATAGGAATTTGAATGAGTATAGGCAAACAACCACTCATAGGATTTGCACCGTGTTTTTTATAAAGCTCCATCATATGAAGATTCATTTTTTGAGGATCGCCTTTATAGCGTTCTCTAATCTCTTTCATTTTAGGTGCTAAGTCTTTAAGTTTGTTCATAGAAATCATTGATTTATAAGTAAGCGGGAAAAGGATAATACGCACAATTAATGTCATAACAACAATAGCCCAACCCCAGTTGCCTAAGTATCCATGTAAGAAATTTAAAAACTCAAACATCGGTTTAGCGATAAAAGTAAACCAGCCATATTCTACTACATCATCTAAGTCAGCGTGAATAGATCTTAAAATTTCATGCTCTTTTGATCCTAAATAACCACTTGCTTTGAAGATATTATTAGCGCTAGCAAAAACGATGGAATTTTCATGACTATCTTTTGTAACTACCGCATTAAGTGGATTTTCAAAGTTGTAAAAGAAAGCACTGTAGTAGCGATCTGAAGCAGCCATAAGAGTGACATTTGAAAAGCTTTCATCATGTTCTACATCACCATCTTCTAGCATAGTGATTTTATCATCTTTATCTAAGATCAAAACTCCATGTACTGTGTAGCTATCAACTGCTATATTAGGACGATAACCTGGAGTGATAAAGTAAGCTGCATCTTTACTTAAACTAACTTCTAGGTCATAATTACCGTATGGATAGAATGTGATTTTTTTGGTCACAACAAGATCGTTTAGATTTTGCGTAAGAATTAGTGTGGTGTTATCATCATTTACCTCAAGGGTTTTTTGACTTGCAGTGTATGTTGTGTTAAATGCTTCTTGGTTGATTTTTGCATCGCTAAATCTTAATTCTAATGGCATAGGCGATAAAGAAGTATCTACTAAGTTGATGCTTTTGCCATTTTCATCCTTGTATTTTGCATCGCTTAAATAAAATTTAGCAATTCTACCTAAAGAGTCAATATGTGCTTCAAAATGTTCACTTTTAACAACTGCTATTTCTTCTTTTTGGTTAACACTTAGTTCAGTTTTTGGAGCCTGAGTGTTGGTATTTGCAGTGGCTTGTGGAGCTGAATTGTTTTGTTCTATTTGAGTGATGTTTTGCTCAACTTGTGGAGCTTTTGGGATAAAAAAATAATCATAAACTACAAAAAATAAGAATGATAAAACAACGGCAATTAGTATGCGTTTTTGCTGGGATAAATTTTCTGACACGGATTGTCCTTTGGAAATATAATCTTAATTAAAAAAAATTGATTATCGTTGCAAGGGATATAAAGATAGTTGAGTTGTTTTAAAGCATTAAAACTAGGTTTAAAACATATACCTGAGTTTAGATTATTCTTGCGTATTTTAGGATAATCAATACCACCTCTAAAAAACGGATTGCATTTTAAAATTCTTAAAAAAACAGCAACAAATGCTTTAAGAATATTATTTTTTTTAAATTGCCATAAAGCGTATTCGGAGCAACTTGGATAATATCTACAGCATTGTGGCTTAAAAGGGCTGATAAAGAGTTGATAAAATCTGATAAGTTTTAGACAAGCTATTTTATGCATCCTATTTTTTTCAAACCCCATTTCAAGTTTTTTTCTAATTTTAAAAAAGGAATTTCAGTAATACTTGATTTAGCTACAAGTATGTATTTTCCGTTTTCAACTTGATTTTTAACCTGAAAAAAAGCTGATCTTAAGAGCCTTTTGACTCTATTTCTTATGACAGCTTTTCCAACTTTTTTACTAGCAACGACAGCAAATTTTTTTTCATCACTTAAGGTGTAAAAGATGATCACGCCTTCGCAGTGCCATTTTTTACCTTCTTTGTAAATTGCTGCAAATTCTCCTAAGTCTTTAATACTTAGAAAGTCTTTTATACCGCTAATCTTTTTCTACCTTTAGCACGTCTAGCGTTGATCACTTTGCGACCATTTTTGCTTTTCATACGTACACGAAAACCGTGAGTTCTTTTTTTAGGAGTTTTATGTGGTTGGTATGTTCTTTTCATATTTTTTCCTTAACTTAAAATAAAAAACAAAATAATAAGCGTGTATGTTAACAAATTCTTACTTAAATCTGCTTTTAATTAAGAGTTATTTTAAAAGTTTTTGCTAAATTTTGATTTTACTTTTGAAATCTAAAGGAAAAATATGGGGTTTGAAATTTGCGAAAGCAAAAAAGAAGACTTAGAGATTATTTTGGGTTTGATTAAAGAACTTGCTATCCATGAAGATATGCTTGATGATGTTAAATGTAGCACTAAAGAGCTTGAAGAGTCTTTTTTTACACATCAGTATGCAAAGGCATTGAGTTTAAAAGAAGATGGTGTGATTGTAGGTTATGCTATGTATTATTATACTTTTTCATCTTTTTGGGGTTTAGGTGGGTTATATTTAGAAGATATTTACATACAGCCACAATATAGAAAAAAAGGTTATGCAAAAGCAGTTTTTAAGTACTTAGCACAAATTTGTAAAGAAAAAAATCTCAAGCGTTTAGAATGGGTTTGCTTAAATGATAATGATTTGGGTATAGAATTTTACACTAAACTTCAAGCAAGACATATGAATGAATGGAGAACTTATCGTTTAGAAGGTGAAAATTTAGAAGCGTTGGTGTGATGAATAAGCGTAGTTTGCACTATTTAAAAGCTTTTGGCTTTGAATATTTTAATGAACAAAGAAAAATTAGACATTTGAATTTAAGCTTTAGTGAGTTAAATGAGAGGGTTAAAAACTGCAGACTTTGTCATTTTTCTAAGTTAAGAAAATACACTTTAATGGAAAAAGAAGTCAAAAATGCTAAAATTTTAATTTATCAAGCATTTATAGATAAAGAAGAAAATGAAAGTGGAAAGTTTTTTGCTTCTAAAAATAAGCAAGAGCTTTTAAAGCTTTGTAAAGAGCTTTTAAATTTAACTGAAAATGAAATATATTTTTCATATATGTTTAAATGTTTTAGTAATTTTAAATTTGATGAGCAGGCTATGAGGCTTTGTTTGCCGTATTTTTACAATGAATTAGATTTTGTAAAAACAAAGATGATTTTATGTCTTGGTAAAGAAGCATTTTTTGGTTTAGGCTTTAAGGATTTTCAAAGGTATAAAGGACAGTGTTTGCATTTTAATCACTGTTTGCTTATGCCAAGTTATGATTTGAATTTTTTAAGCAAAAATCCTAGCTTTTATGCTGAATTTTTAGAAGATATTAAAAAAATAAAAGGTTATTTATGAAAAAAAGTTTAGTTTGTATGATGGTGAGTTTTGTTTTGGTTTTAAACATCTTTGCTAAAGAACAAAAACCATCGCCCATAGAACCAAGTGATGCTTTTTATCCTAACTTAGAGTTTCAAAACTGTGACAATGAGTGTTTGTTTACTTTGTTAGAAACAGGACTTTATTTTAATTTTTTAGCAAGATTTAGTAGTGATAATGCAAATGAACTTTTAGTTAACATCTATACTAAGCTTTTAAATTCCATTGTAGATTTTGAAAAAAGAATTCAAAAAAATGCGAGTATAAAACTAGCTATTATTATACCTGAGCAAACGATTAAAAGTTATTCTAACACCATCATCAATTCAAGCATAGCATATTTACTAAGACAAAGAGCGCAGATAAAAGTAAAGGTGTTTTTGATAGGCACTGAAGATGAAAGTAAAATAAGCAAAGCGCTTAAACAAGCAGAAAATGAGAAATTTAACTATATCATTGCAGGTTTTACAGAAAAAGGTGTTAAAAAATTACTCAAGGAAAAACTTGAAACTAATGTTAAAGTTTTTATTCCTACTGCGCATAAAAGAAATTTTGATACACAAAATGAAAATGTGTATTTTGGGAGTATAGATTATCAAAAACAAATTCAAAAACTTTTAGAGTACTCCAATGGCAAAAACATCATTTTTTCAGATGGAACAGCCTTGGCTAATCGCTTAGATGAAAATGTTTTAAATGCAGGTAATGGTAGTGAGAAAATTTATACCATTAATAGTTCTAAGTTTGATTTTAGAAGTATTTTAAATCAAAATAGAAGTTTTCAAGATTCTAGTATCATTTTAAATACTTCGTTGATTAAAACAGCTTTGATAAGCTCACAAATAAGAACTTATGATATAGAACCTTTTGTGTTATTATCGACTCAGATTAATTATAATCCTATCTTGCTAAGTTTAACGCAAATTAACGATAGAAAAAAACTTTTACTAGCAAATTCCATTTCTAATGAGGATCAAACTTTAAGCTATCTTAACGAGCTTTTTTCGCAAAATATCAACTATAATTGGATAGCGTATGCAACTAGCGTGGGGCTTGATTATTTTTATACACAATACTTAGACAAAGACTCTCAAAGAATTTTCGATGAGAGTTTAAATGATAATCAATTTGACTATAAGGTTAAAATCATTCGCTCGCAAGGCTTAGGTTTTACTCCTTTGCAAGATCAGTAAAAACTCTAGCTATAGCCTCATCTATAGGGGCTACTTTTTCATTTTTTAAAAAAGCTAGGGTAAAATCAGCCTCAAAAAGCTTGGTGTTTTCTTTGTAAATTTCTTGTTTTATGCAAACCGAAGCTTTTTTAAGTTTTGTGATATATGTTTTTACTTCTATAAGATCCCCAAGTTTAGCGGGTTTTAAAAAGTTACAATTTGCTTTAGTAAGTAGGAAATGTCCTGTGTTTTTGTCAAAAATTTTTGCGTTTTTTTGAAAAAAAATCTCACTTCTTGCTCTTTCGCAAAATTTTAAGTAGTTGCTATGGTATACCACTCCACCCGCATCGGTATCTTCATAATAAATTCGCATTTGCATTTAAACTCCTTTAATTTGGTATGATAGTGTTTTTTCTTGCTGTTTTTTGCAAGGAAAAGATGATTAAACCTGCTATTAGTGTATAGAGTGTGATTAAAAGATTTTCAAAAGCATTATAGTTGTTATCTCCGATGAGATTTGCTATACCAAAGATTAGTTTTGGTTGATTTATAATACAACAAAGAATAACAGCAAATGAAAAAAATATTCTAAAAACATTCCAAAGCATAAAAATAAGTATATATGTGTAAAAAATAAAAATAAAGCCATTATAGTTTTCAAATTTATATATAAAATTTATATTTATATATTTTATTATGCTATTGTTATTATATTCATTTATAAAGTGCTGAAAATTTAAACCATATTTTGACAAAAAATATAGACATAAAAAAACCGTTATGGTTGTAGCTAGCCATTTTGCATTTAAAACTAAATCTGTATGATGATCGCAAAGTTTGCGATAAAAGAAAAGTTGCCATTGCTCGATAATATCTTTTAAATTTTTATTTTCTTTGTGTGTTAGTTCCAATTCTCTAGCATAAAGTTCTTGCGCTCTAAGCTCTGAAGCATCGATTAGATTGTGATGAGCTATGCGGTTGCTTTTTAATTTTCTAAATAAATCTCTTAAATTTAAAAATTCATCATAATGATTTTTTTCTATTTCTTCTTCTAATTCTTCATGGTTGTATTGTATGTAATCATGCTCTATGTTAAACTGATTAGAAAAAGTACAATTTATGAATTTTGGTTTGTTATCTAAAGTGCCATTGTCAAAAACTACGATATTGTTAAATATTACATTTTTAAAATTTAAATACTCTATATGTATGTTTTCAAAATTGACAATGCTTTTAAAAGTAATATCTTGAAAATGGTATATTTGTTTTGTTGTATCATTGGTATTAGTTGTATTACGTTTTTTACTGGAAATAAATTTAACATTATTAAATTCTACTCCACTAAATTTGATTGTATTTTTAAAAAAAGAAGTGTTTGTAAATCTAGCTTCACCTTCAAAGCGTGCTACATTAAAATCAATCTTAGCTTTAAATTTTGCTCTAGTGAAAGAAGTTTTACCTTTAAAAACCGCTTCTCTAAAATTATTTTCTATGATTTCTTGATTTGTATACTCAGCTAAGAATTTTGTTTGTATAAATCTAGCTTCACCTTCAAAGCGTGCTATATTAAAACTCGCCCTAGCTTTAAATTTTGCTCTAGTGAAAGAAGTTTTACCTTTAAAAACCGCTTCTCTAAAATTATTTTCTATGATTTCTTGATTTGTATACTCAGCTAAGAATTTTGTTTGTATAAATCTAACTTCATTTTCAAATTTTGTTAAATTAAAATCAACTTGACTATTAAAAATCGCAGTTGTAAAGTCAATTCTTTTTTCAAAAACACATTGTTCAAAACTAACTTTTCTATGAAAGCTAAATCCTCTAGCAATGATTTGATTTTTAAAAACACAGTCTGAAAAAAATAATTCTATATTATTATCATTTGCAAAATAAATATAGTCGATTTCGCAGTTTATTATAGCGATTTTATTTATTTTTTCTTGTTTTAGAATGTTTAAATCAATTTCACTAATGTTAGAGTTGCGAATAGTTATTGTATTTACATTTATTTTTACATTTATATCTTTGATGTTTTCCTGTGCTAATATACCATAAGATTCTAGAATCTTTTGCATTTATTTTGCCTTGTTTTGTGTATCTAATAAAATATAAATTTTATCTAAAATGCTATAAGAAAAGCATAAAACATTCTTGATTTTATATCTTATGTTAAAATTGTATTTTAAATCATTAAAAAAGGAAAATCATGCAAGTGTTGCAAAAAATGTTTAAATTGTTAGCTATTGTAGCTTTTGTTTTTAGTGTAAATGCCAATGCGTTAAGTGAGGGTAAAGAGTATATCACCTTAAAAACACCCATCCCAAATGCACAAAATTCACTGATAGAAATTTTTTCTTATCGTTGTATTCATTGTTATAACCATCATCAATTTCACACTTTAGCAAAGGTTAAAGAGGCTTTGCCAAATTTAAAATATGATCTTTTTTCGGTAAGTTCTATGTTAGAGTATGGCGGGGCTTTAAATGAAATGTTTGCGTTAGCTTCGTTTAAGCAAAAGGCATTGGGGCTAGATGTAACTAGTGAAAAAAGTCTTACTTATAAGCTTGCTGATGTGTATTTTGTAAGTCATTTTGAACAAAAGTTAAATTTGAATAATCTTGATTTGTTTTACAAAATAGGTTTAAATGCTATCGGTGCTAGCAAAGAAGAGTTGCAAAAATTTTTACAAACTAAGGAAGCTAAAGAGCTTTTAGCTGCTTATGATGTAGCTAATGAAATTTCAAGAAATTACGGCACACCTGCTTTTGTAGTAAATGGAAAATATCAAATCAACCCTGAGTATATCACTTCTTTAGAAGACTTAATCCGTATAGTTAAGGAACTTTCTGCTAAATAAGTTTTAGGTTTTTAAAAGGAAAATGATGAAAATAAGTAAAATTGTAAGCAGTGTTTTGCTTGCTAGTAGCGTGGTTGTGATAGTGCCTAGTGTTTCTTTGGCTATGGGCGGACCTAGTGGTGCAAAGATCGATTGGGAAATTCAGGGAAAGATAGGAGCTATTAAGATAAATCCTTATGGCTTATCTCCACTTAGTGCGGTGATCATGGATGGTGGATATAAGCTAAGTGATGTTAGCGTGATGATAGTGCCAAAGCCAAACGGGCAGATTATATCTTATAAGGTTAGTCCTAGCAAAGTAAAAACTTATGGAGGAATTCCTATTTTTGGACTTTATCCATCATATTTAAATACAGTAAAAGTTAGTTACACTAAAACGACTTTTGGTAAAAGTGAAAAAGTAGTAGATGAGGTATATAAAATAGCAACCGGTGGAGTAAATATAGAAGCTAGCGGAAGTCTTATGCAAAGAGGTGTGCCTTTTGAAAAGGTAGAAGTGCTTAAAGTAGATAAGGGTTTTGAAGATAGGCTATACTTAGTAAACAATGCACCAGGAAGACAAAGTGGAAAAGGTTCACAAGCTGTATGGAACAACCCTGCCGGAGGTGCAATGGAGTGGGATGAGAATTCAAATGCATTTATCATTGATACTAAGGGTGAAATTCGTTGGTATTTAGATAGCGATAAATTAATGGATTGGAATAACATTTATAACCGCGGGATTATGATGGGTTTTCATCAAAATGATGATGGGGCTTTAACTTGGGGTTTTGGACAAAGATATGTAAAATATGACTTAATGGGTAGAGAAATTTTTAACCGTATTTTACCTTCTTCTTATATTGACTACTCACACTCTATGGATGATATGCAAAATGGAAACTATCTTTTAAGGGTGGCTTCTGCTAATGTAAAACGCCCTGATGGTAAAAATGTACGCTCGGTGCGTGATGTGATAGTGGAAGTTGATAAAAATGGCAATGTAGTAGATGAGTGGAGATTGTTTGAAATTTTAGATCCATACAGATCAAATATTATAAAAGCTTTAGATCAAGGTGCAGTTTGTTTAAATATAGATGCGAGTAAAGCAGGGGTTACTTTGAGTAATGAGGATTTGGCTAAAATGGATGTGAGTGATTCTTTTGGCGATATAGCAGGTACTGGAGTAGGTCGCAACTGGGCGCATGTAAATAGTGTAGATTATGATCCAAGTGATGATAGTATCATCATTTCAAGTCGCCATCAAAGTGCTATTATAAAAATAGGACGTGATAAAAAAGTAAAATGGATACTAGGAGCGCACAAAGGATGGATGGAAAAATATAAAAAAGCACTTTTACAACCTATTGATAAAAATGGCAAAAAGATAGTTTGTGAAGACGAGTATAGTAAATGTCCAGGCTATAAAAATGATGAAGGTGGATTTGACTTCACATGGACACAACACACTGCTTTTAGAATAGATGAAAAATCTGATAAAAGATATGTTTACATCACAGCTTTTGATAATGGCGATGCAAGGGGTATAGAGCAACCTGTTTTTGCTTCGATGAAATACTCAAGAGCAGTGGTATACAAAATAGACCAAAAAAATAAAACCGTAGAGCAAATTTGGGAGTATGGAAAACAAAGAGGTAATGAATGGTTTTCACCTGTTACTTCTTTAACTGAATATCACAAAGATAAAAATTCCATTGTGGTGTATAGCGCAAATGCAGGAATGACTTTTGATCTTAATAAAGGAATTGCAATAGGCGAGCCTAAACCTGAAATTGATGAGTTTAAATGGGGAGCTAAAGAACCTTCTGTGCAAATTCGTTTTAGTGGAGCAAGTACAGGGTATCAGGCTATGCCTATTGATCTTATAAAAGCATTTTGGTGAAAAAAAGGGCTTTAAGCCCTTTTTTGTTACTTACAGATAACCTGCATTTAAGGCTAAAAAATATCCCACAATACAAGAAACAATAACACCAATTAAACCTGGCAAAATAAAACTGTGGTTGATGATAAATTTGCCTATTTTTGTTGTGCCTGATCTATCAAATTGTATAGTAGCAAGATCGCTTGGATAAGTTGGTAAAATATAATATCCATAGCAAGCTGCTGCAAAAGCAATGATGATACCTGGTTCAACCCCAATACCTAAAGCAAGTGGCACAAAAGCCGCGATTGCTGCTGCTTGAGAATTGACAAATTTAGAGATTAAAAGCAACATGAGTGCGTAAGTCCAAGGGTGTTCTTTTACGATGTCACCTAAAAATGTTTTCATCATAGGAGTATGTACTGCAAACATAGTATCTGCCATCCAAGAAATTCCAAAAACGGCCACCAAAGCGATCATACCCGATTTAAAAATTTCGTTTTTGGCTATTTTGCTTGTATCAAGTTTGGTAAAGATGATTAACGCAGCACCTGCTAAAAGCATAAAAATTTGTATTGTTGCTACCATATTCATAGGTTTGCTAACACCTTTGGAGGTAAATTGCGGTCTAAGTTCAGGAAAAGCTCCTAGTATAGCTACTATAGCAATAGCACCTAAGAAAATCCACATCGCCACCCATTGTATGGTTGGAAGTGTTTGTCCAAGAAGGGTTTTGCTATCACCATAGATGTATTCTTTTTGCTCTAGGTCTTTGATCTTAGTTTGGAAGTCCGCATCTTTATCAAGATCTTTTCCTCTAAACCAAGAAAAAATACCTATAGCTAAAACACCTACTAAAGTAGAAGGTATGGTAATAGCAAGCAAATCAACATAACCATCAAATCCTGCTAAAGGGTGTTTGTTGATTTCTGGGTTAAGAAGTAGTGCGGTTAAGCTTACAACAGCAACTGAAACAGGGCTTGCGATAATGCCAAGTTGAGATGAAACGCTAGAAGCTGCCATAGGTCTTTCAGGGCGAATACCATTTTTGATCGCAATATCATAAATAATAGGCATCATAGTATAAACAACATGACCAGTTCCGCACAACATAGTAAGAATACAGGTGACAAAAGGCGCTAAAATGGTTAAAAATTTAGGATTTTTTCTCAGAATTTTTTCTGCAACTTGTAACATTACATCTAAGCCGCCACTTGCTTGCAAGGTTGCGCTAGCAATAACTACTGCCAAAATGGTTAGCATTACATCAATAGATGGTTTTCCAGGCGCTACGTTAAAACCAAAACTTAAAACCAATAAACCTATACCACCTAGCAAACCTAAGGCTATTCCGCCTTTTTTAGCTCCATAAAAAAGACAAACGAGAACAACAATAAGCTGAATGCTAAATTGAATGCCTTCGCTAAGGTTTGTTAATACCTCCATGATTTTCTCCTTTATAGTCAAATCATGAGAGTATAATCTAAAGTATATTAATAATAAATAAATTATTTAGTTTTTTAAATAAATATTTACCAATATTTTTAATAAATTAAAATATTGGTCGAAGTTTATTGGTATTTTTTTAAAATATTAAACAAGATTGTGGAAATTTTTTCAATAGAAGCTATTTCACATTTTTCATCTGTTGAATGTGGGCTATGTATATTTGGACCTATGGAGCAGCATTCTAAAGGTTGCTTTTCGCTGATGATACCGCATTCTAAACCTGCATGTATAGTGTAAAGTTTAGCATTTGGATTTTCTTTTTTAAAATAACTTAAAATTTCTTCACCAAATTGCGTATCTTTATTCACCCACGGTGGATAAAAATTTGCACTAGAGACAGTGCAATTTTGCATTTTAAAATAGGTTAAAGTTTCAAGTTCAATATGGTGGAGTTCTTGTAAGTCATTAGATCTTGCAAAAAGTTCAAAATGAAATTTTTCATCTTTTTCATAAGCTAGTGAAAGGTTAATGCTTGTTTGAACTAAATTTAACCGATGATTAAAAGTTCTAACGCCTTGTGCAAAAGCATTGATAAGATCTAAAATTTTTTGAGAATTTTTATAGTATTTTCTTTTGATTTTACCTAAATAATTAATCTTAAAATGCTCATTTTCTTTTGGAGGAGTGTCAAAAAAAGCTATGATTTTTGCGTGTTTTGGTATGGAGTTAATCCTTTCTCCTGCTTTAAATTCACAAATAGTTGCTTTGTTTTTAGCTAGAAAATATCCTGCTTCTTTGATGGAAGTTTTGATGTTTTTGATGATGTCAATTCCTGAGTGCCCACCTTTGAAATTAATCGCTTCTAATTCGTAGCACTCTCCTTCTTTTTCATCTATTTCTAAATCAAAACTCGCAAAAATATCAACACCACCTGCACAGCCTATAACTACTTCATTATCGCTTTCATGATCTAAATTTAAAAGTTTGTTTGCGATTAAAGTATGTTTGAGGTTGTTTGCACCGCAAAGCCCCACTTCTTCATCGTTGGTAAAAAGACATTCGATATTATCAAAGTCTTTTAAGGCTTGCATCATTAAAGAAACTCCTATGCCATTATCTGCACCTAGGCTTGAATTTTTAGCTTTTAAATATCCATTATCTTCGTACATTTGTATATTAGGTGCTTCTCCCATGCAAACCATATCATAATGGCTTTGTAGGCAAATTTTAGGCTTACCTTTGTATGCATGGATATTACCCGCTTCATCGATACTTACATGGCAGTTATGTTCTTTGGCAAAATCAACAAGAAAATTTTTCAGCGCTTGAGTATTAAAACTACAATGCGGTATTTGAGTAATTTGTTTAAAATTTTGTATAATTTCTTGCATACTTTCTCCTTTTTGATATATTATGGCATATTTTTATTAGATGAGGTTTAAATGAAAATTTCTAAAAAGCAAATTGACTTACTAATAATGCTTTTAAAAGATCCAAAGAAATTTTTAATAGCACTTTTTTTGATTGCTTTTGCTTATGTTTTAAACTATGATGAGAATGCTTATATTCAAGCCAAAATTACGCGCGTGATAGATGGAGACACACTTGAAGCTACTTATAAAGATGAAAAACTTAAAATCAGACTTTTTGGTATAGATGCGCCTGAGAGTGATCAAGCTTATGGAAAAATGGCAACGCAGTTTTTAAGTGCTATTGTGCTAAAAAAGGAGGTTACTTTAAGCGTGAAAGATGAGGATAAATATGGTAGAATTTTAGCAATTGTATATTTAAACGACAAAGATATTAATCAGGTTATGGTTAAAAATGGCTTTGCTTGGGCTTATGAGTATTATAGCGATTTGTATCTAGATGAGCAAAATTATGCTAAAGAGCATAAAAAAGGTTTATGGGTGGATGAGGATCCTATAGAGCCTTATAAATGGCGAAAACAAATTAGATTAAAATAAGGTGTAAAATGCTAAAAAAAGTATTATTATTAGGTTGTGTGTTTTGGTTTTTAAATGGATGTTTTGTAAATGAAAGAGGGGTGTCTAATCGCTTTTATGATGATTGCAAAGAATACTATGACGCAAGCGGGACTTATCATAAAGAATGCCCAAAGAATTGGGTGGATTTGCCCTTAACCCCCGATTCCTTTTAAAACAGCATTTAATTCCTCTTGTGATGCTTCTTGTTTAGCAGGCTCTTGTTGGTTTTGACTATTTGCTGCTTGAGTTTGCTTGAGTTTAAATATATGATCTTCTGTAGTTACAACTTGAAAAGAAGCATCAAAGATTTTAATTTCATTAACAAAACCTGCTACTTTTACTTCTCTTTTTCTAGAGTCATCGCTAAACAAAGCACTTGCTTCAAGGTTTAAAATATCTCCAACTTTCAAGGGTGCATAAAAGAAGCTTCTTGAGCCTATTAAGACGCTAAATTCTTTATTGATTGCTGCTTGAGCTATATAGTTTGCCGCATTAAAAACAAAACCACTATGCACCAAGCCTAGCTCATCTACTGCCATTTCATGTGTTGTGATCAAAATGCCTTTAGCGTAGTTTTTTTCAATGTGTGAAATACTTCCTGCTAGGGTATTGTTAATACCAGGACAAGTGATAAGTTCTGATTTAATACGGTTTAATTCTTCAGGGTCTATTAATTCTTCTATACTAACAGCACTTGCAGTTCTTGCCATTTCTACACCTTTAATTTAACATAAACTCTTTTTGGTGCTTCATAGCCTTCGCAGGTTAAATTTGAATTTTGCTGATCCAAAAATTGATCCAAAGAATAAGAGTCAATCCATTCTGTTTTTCTTTGCTCTAAAAGATCAGTTTGTTTGGTTGCTATGACTTCAAATTCGCTAAACCCAGCTCTATAACACCAATTTCTTAAACCCAATATCGACGGAATGAAAAAAATATTTGGTATTTTTGAATAAGTTTTTTCAGGAATGAGTGCAATTTCTCTCTCATCTTCTATATACATGGTATCTAAAAAAACTACACCACCTTTATTTAAAGACTGTTTGAGTTGCTTTAGCATTGCTATAGGATCGCTGCGATGATAAATCACCCCCAGGCAAAAAATTACATCAAATTTTATACTATAATTTGGCACATCAGCCACCCCTAAAAGTTCATATTGTATAGGAGTTTTTGCGATAGAATTAAGTAATAAAAATTGTAAATAATATTTAATCGAAGGATCAAAACCTATTAGTTTTAAAGGGTTAAATTCAAGCATCTTAAACATATAGTAGCCGTTATTGCAGCCAATATCGGCAACAACCTTGTTTTCAATACATGGCATATGTTCTTTTAAAATATTAAATTTAACAAAACTTTGCCATTCTGTATCGATAAATAAATCATTGATTTTAAAAGGACCTTTACGCCAAGGTTTTAAATCTAAAGCGATTTCTTTGATGGTTTTAGTTAAATTTGTGTCACAATATATATCAAAACTATCATTGATTTGGTAGTTTGAAATTTGAATTTTTGTGCTAAGTTTTTGAATTTTTTCATATAAAGGGTGTTTTAAAACTTGCTTTGTCAAAGCATTATCTTGCATATTTTTCCTTGAAAAACTCCCAGTGGGAGTTTTGTTGTTATTGAAGTAAGCTTGCTAGTTTAGTTTGTAGCATGATATTTGAATGTGCATTTGCAAATAAAGCCGCATTTTCTTTAAGATAATTTGCGTTAAAGTCATTGATGTTTT
This sequence comes from Campylobacter sp. P255, assembly GCF_003627915.1. NCBI lineage: Bacteria > Pseudomonadati > Campylobacterota > Epsilonproteobacteria > Campylobacterales > Campylobacteraceae > Campylobacter > Campylobacter sp. P255. Next base: position 115,510 of record NZ_NREN01000002.1, on the reverse strand, counting down.
GTGCTAAGTCGTTATTTTGTAAATTAGACTCGGCTTCTTTTGTATTGATACTAGTTTGCAAAGATGAATTAATATTGGCTTGTATTGCATTAATACCCGCACCAATGTCTGCGCGTAAAGAACCTACTTGATCTTGAAAATCACGAATGCTTTCTTGATTTTCAAGACTTAAGTTAGCGGTGCTTGGTTGATTTAAGTTGATATTTTCAACTCCAGCTCCTACAACAAAATCCATACTTTGGAAAACATTTTTTCCATTGTAGGTGGCATTAGAAAATGCATCATTAATTGAGCTAACTAGTCTGCTTGCTTCGGTATTTAGCATGCTTTTTTGTCTATCATTTAATGCCGCATTGTTTGAGCGTACTGAAAGCTCATTTAGTCTATCTGCGCTAGCTGAAATATTATTTAAAGTAGAATCAGCAATTTGCAAAACACCTACTGAATCATAAGCATTTAAAATACCTTGATCAATAGTGCTGTATTGACTTCTTAAGGTGTCGGCTATAGCCATATTAGACCCATCAGTTCCATCAATAGCGCGTATTGCGGCTACATTTTCTAAAGCTTTTTCTTGATTTTTTTGAGCTTGGTTGAGATAGTGATTTTGTTGAGTTGTTCCTACATCGCTTATTTTCATCTTTGACTCCTTTTAAAGACTTAATTTATTATATCACTTTTTTGTTTTAAAATTTAAGAAAAACAAAACTACTTGCGATAACATGATAATTTTCATCACAACTTCACTTGCGCTGTGAATTTTTACAAATTCTTTAGTCTTAGTTGCTTCTTCTCCTAAACTTTGTGCTTCTAAAACATAAGCAGTGAAGTAAAATATGAAAAGCAAACTTAGTGCCAAAATGATCAAAGAAAGCATAAATTTTGAAAAATTTATTTTAAAAGTCAAATTTTTATCTCTAAAAGAGAAAATTTCCATAAGTAAAGACAAAATACTAACACCTAATAAAACATAGCCAAATTGCACAAAAATGTGCGTCATTAAAATTCCGCTTTGAAAATGATTCAAAACTCCATCGCCTATAAATTTGGCAGGGTAAAATATAGTAGGAGCTAGTAAGACACCTATGCTAATTTCAATACCAACTAAACCTGCGAGTAAAAATAAATATATAGATTTCATGATATTCTCCTATGTAAGTGATTATAGTTTAATATTTTAAATTCCACGCTACAAAAGCTCTATCAAAGCCACTATAATCTTTATAAAAAGAAGCTTTAAAGCCATTTTCTTCTAAAAGTTTTTGTAGGATTGTTTTTTGATCATATCCAAATTCACATGCTAACACTTTTGCGTTTTGATTTTTTGCAAAGAGAATGATTTCATGTAGAATTTCCCAGCCATTATCTCCGCCAAATAAAGCATTATGCGGTTCATTTTGCACCCATTTATCTAAAGGATAATCATTTTTAATATAAGGAGGATTGGAAAAAATAAAGTCGAAATTTCCTTGTATATTTTTAAAATCACAAAGTTGAAAATCAATCTTATTTGAAACACCGTGAAAATCTGCATTTTTTTTTGCAAGCTCTAGTGCTTTTTTGTTGATATCACAAGCATGGATATGATTTTTTTTAAGTTTTGCTAAGCATATGCTCAAAATTCCGCTACCAAAACCTATTTCAAGTATGTTTTTAAAAGTATGATGTTCAAGTATTTCTAAACATTTCTCGAGTAATATCTCACTATCAAAACGCGGAATTAACACTCCTTTTTCTACAAAAAAATCTAAACCGTAAAATTGTGTTTTTTGAAATAAATATTCAAAGGGTTCACCATGTAAAAATTTGTCAACATAGTCAAAAAAAATTTTTTCATCAATTTGAAAATCAGGATTTAAAAAAATCCAAGCTTTATCTTTTTGCAAAAGTTCACAAAGAATAAAAAGGATATATTCTTTGTGAGTGGGATCTTTTGTATAAGCTTGTTTTAGAGCTTGATGGATAGAAATCATTGTAAAGCTTTGATCCTATCATAAATGCAAGGGTGGCTTAAGTGAAAAAAAGTATAAATTTTACTTGTTTTAACAAAGGCTTTATTTTCTTTTGCTAAAGCTATCAGTGCATTCTTCATGTCTTCTTTGGAGCTTAGTTTGGCCCCGTGCAAGTCTGCATTAAATTCATTTATTTGACTCATTTTATTAAGTAATGGAGAAAAAATAAAAGCAAGGATATTTCCAAAGATTAATAAAAGAGCAAAAACTCCAGCATTTACTCCATCTAAATGACTTTCTTTATAAAAAAAGTTTGGCAAGTGCGCAAAAGCAAAAAATAAAACAAAAAGCATTAAAGCACTAGCTGCTAAGGTTTTTAATAAATCCTTATGTACAAAATGTCCTAGTTCGTGCCCTAAAACCGCGATGAGTTCTTTTTCTTTTAGGGCATTTAAAAGTGTGTCAAAAAGCACCACTCTTTTACTTTTAAATAAACCGCCAAAATAAGCATTTAATCTTTTATCTCTTTTACTCGCATCGATCACATATACACCGTTTGCGCTAAAACCGCATTTTTGCATTAAATTTGTGATTTTTTCTAATAAATTTTCATCTTCAAGTTTTTTCATTTTATTAAACATTGGCGCGATAAGAGTAGGGTAGATGAGGTTTATGATCAGTATGATGATAAAACTTAGCGCAAAAGCAACTATCCACCAATATGTACCAAAAAATTCAAAGCAAAATACTAAAGCATAAATGATTAAAAAACCAAAAATAAGCATCAGTGCAAGAGATTTAATACTGTCTTTGATAAAAAGTGTTAAAGTTATATTGGAAAAGCCATGTTTTTTGTCTTTTATGAAGCTCTCATAGTAACTAAGTGGTAAATTTAAAATGCTAATTATAAGTAAAAAAGCAAGTAAAAATAAAGTATTTTCTAAAGTCGAATTTTCTTTGATGAAAATTTCTTTTAGATATAAAAAACCAAAAGCAATCCAAGAAATATTGATTATCAGATTGTAAAGGTTGGAAAAGATTTTGTATTTTTCATTTTCTATGGCAATATTCGCAGCATTTTTATAATCATGTTCTTCTAAAATAACTGCTTGTTTTTCTCTTTCTTTTTTTAAAAATGCAATTTGCATATAAGAGATAAAAATTAAAAAAGCTGTATATAAACATAAAATAGTTATCAAAGTCATTGTTTTTCCTTAAATAAATTTGAGTAATTTTATCTTATTTAAAATATATAAGGTAAATATCAATCTACACTTTCACTTTTTTCTAAAACTTCAAAATACGCCTCTTCTAAGATACTTAATTCATTTTCTAAAGTATTTAGCTTTTCATATAGGGTGTTTATGCCTAGTTCTTGATAGATTACAGGATTGCTTAGAGCGTTTTTGAGCTCTTTGATTTCTTCTTCTAGTTTATGAATTTTATCAGGATATGAGTTTAAAATTTCATTTTCTTTATAGCTTAGTTTTTTACTTGATTTTTCTTTTGTTTTTACGCTTGTTGTGGTGTTTGTTTCTAAGTTTTTGGAAAATTCTTCAAAGTCTTTGTATTCTTTTTCATTTTCTAAATATTCACTATAAGAAAGAACTTCTATATTGATATTGGCATTTTCTTCAAAAGCATAAAGTTTAGTTGCGATTTTATCAACAAAATATCTATCGTGTGATACAAGCAAAATCGCACCTTCGAAAGAAAGCAAATATTCTTCTAAGATATTAATCGTAGCTATATCTAAATCATTTGTTGGTTCATCTAAAACTAACACATCATATTCTTTAGTAAAAAGTAAAGCTAGAGCAACTCTGTTTTTCTCTCCCCCGCTTAAAACACTTACGCTTTGTTCTAAAAATTCTTTCGGAAATAAAAATTGTTTTAAATACCCATAAACATGCATATTTTTACCACGCACTTGAATATGATCACCACCATTGGGGCAAAAAATTTCTAAAAGTTTTTTATCGGTATTGAGTAAGCTTCTACTTTGGTCAAAATATCCTATCTTGACTTCACCTCTTTTAATCTCTCCACTATCCAGTGGAATTTGATCAAGTAAAATTTTTAAAAAAGTGGATTTTCCACATCCATTTTTCCCTACTATGGCTATGCGTTCGCCTTGTAAAATTCTTGCATTGAAGTCTTTAAATAATACTTTATTTGCTATGGATTTTGAGATATTTTTAAGTTCAAAAAGCATTTTTTTGCGGTTTTGGCTTTGGACTTGGTTAAAGTTTTTACTTGCTCTTTTGATTTCAAGTTGTAAACGTTTTATAGCTCCTGGATTTTTTTTAGCTTCTTCGCGCATTTTAAAAATTCGTTCTTTGCGTCCTTCATTACGCTTTAACCTAGCTTTAACTCCTCTTCTTAGCCATTCTTCTTCGCTTTTTAATTGTTTAAGCAGGGTTTCATGGCTTTTTGCTAAAGATGCTAAAATAGCTGCTTTTTTTTCTAGATATTGTGTGTATCCGCCTTCAAAAATACTTAGTTTTCCTGCTTCTATTTCAACGCATTTTTGTGCTATTGCATCGATAAAATATCTATCGTGCGAAATAAAAATCACACACATTTTTGAAGCTTTTAGTCTTTCTTCTAAAAAGCTACTCATATAGACATCTAGGTGGTTAGTTGGCTCATCAAGCAATAATATATCAGGATTTTTAAGTAAAAGCGTACAAAGCCCCACACGTCTAATCTCACCTCCGCTTAGAGAGCAAAGTGCTCGGTCTTTGTATTCTTCTAGTTTAAACTCTTCTAAAATTCTTTGTATTTTTTGATCTAAATTCCAAGCATCTTTTGAATCAATGAGCAAGCTTAATTCATCTACTTTTTTTAGATATTCTTTGTTGTGCGGTTCAAGAGCTAGTTTTTCATTGTAATTTTCAAATTCTTTTAAAGCTTTATAAATTTCTTCTAGTTCTTTTTTAATTGCTTCATTTACGCTTAAAGTGCTTTCAAAGCTTACTTGTTGACTTAGCATGCCTATGCTAATATTATTTTGCCTAATCACTCTGCCGCTGTCAAGTTTCAAACTTCCTATTAGGGCTTTTAAAAAACTTGATTTTCCTTCGCCATTTTTGCCGATTATGGCGATTTTATCTCCCATGTTTGCACTAAAATTTGCGTTTTCTAAGACAATTTTTGTATTAAATTTTTTACTTGCATCGATTAAATCTATTAAAGCCAAGGTTTTTTCCTGAATGTTTTTTGCGATTTTACTTTAAAAAGTATTAATTTTGCTTAAATATAATTGCCATTATGAAAGTGTTTATATTTTTTGGTTTATTGATTACATTTTTTGCTTTGGCAAATTGGTATATTTATAAAAGATTTTTATCCAGAGTGGATTTTTTAAAACCTTATAAAAAAATGATTTTGGGTTTTATTTTTGTTGTTTTTTTATGTGAGTTGGTTTTTTTTGTAAGTATGCGCGAGGCTATTTTACATGAAAAAGTTTATTATTTTTTAGCTATTTTTCCTACTATAACTTGCTTTTTCTTGCTTTTTGCTTTAATATATGAGTGCGGTTCTTGGGCTTTTTTTAACAAAAACAAAAAAGAGCAAATTTTTAGTGCACCAAGAAGGAAATTTTTAAAGCTGATATTTGATTCATGGCTTATTATACTTAGTGTGAGTATGGTTTTTAAAGGTTTTGTAAATGCTGTGAGTATCCCTAAGGTTAAAGAAGTGGATATAAACATCAAAAACCTAAAAGAAGACTTAAATATAGCTTTGTTAACAGATGTGCATTTGGGTAAAAATTTAGGTGAAGATTTTTTAAAAGCATTGATTGATAAGGTAAATGCCTTAAATGTTGACATGGTGGTTATTGCTGGAGATTTAATTGATGCAGATATTGCTAGTATACCTTATGTTCACTTGTTGGAAAATTTTAAATCAAAATATGGCACTTATTATGTTTATGGAAATCATGAGTATTATAACCATATCAAAGCTATAGGGCAAAAATTAAAAACACTGAAAAATTTTAAAGTTTTAGAAGATGAAAGTATTGATTTTGGTGAATTTACCTTAAGTGGGACTTTGGATTTAAGTGCTAAGCGTTTGGGTTTTAAAGAAAGTGATATAGAAAAAATCAAAACTCAAATCGATCAAGAAAAAGTTAATATTTTAATCACACATCAGCCAAAATACGTAAAAACCTATGATGTAAGTGGGTTTGATTTAATTTTATCAGGACATACGCATGCAGGGCAAATTTTTCCTTTTTCTTTGCTTGTGTATTTAGAGCAAGGCTTTGTATACGGGCTCTATCAGCTTAGTAAGGATAGCTTGCTTTATGTTAGTAGCGGTGCTGGTTTTTGGGGTCCTGCGGTAAGATTTTTAGCACCTAGTGAAATTGCTTTGATTAGATTAAAAGGAGAATAAATGGGTCTTAGTAATAGCGCTTCAAAAGTATTTGGAGTGATAGCAAAATACAAATTTCCAAAAATAATCCAAAAAAATATTAACAAAGCTTATGTGAATGCTTTTCATATTAATATGAGTGAATTTAAGCCTTTAGAAGAATATGAAAGCTTAAATGCTTTGTTTGCAAGAAGCTTGCTTAATGAAAGAGAGTTAGAAGAAGCTTTTATAAGTCCAAGCGATGGTAAAATTTTAGAACTTGGAAGTAGTTTTCAAAACGACTTTAAAGAAAATTTGGCTTTTAGTATTAAGGGTTCAAGTTATAGTATAGAAGAACTTTTGAAAAATTCAGCCAAAAAAGAAGAATTAGAAAACGGCATTGATTATGCAAATATTTATTTATCTCCAAAAGATTACCACCACTACCATGCACCTTGTGATATGCAAATTTTAAGTGCTACTTATGTAAGCGGGGCTTTATTTAGTGTGAGTGAGACAAAGCTTGCAAAAATCATCAATCTTTATACAAGAAATGAAAGGGTGATTTTAAAGTGTTTAATAGAAGGAAAATTTATCCTTTGGATGGTTTTTGTAGGTGCGTTAAATGTAGGTAAAATGCACTTTACATTTGATACTAGCATACAAACTAATGCTGCTAATTTTGATTTTACGCATACTTATGAAGATCTTTTTGTGAAAAAAGGCCAAAGACTTGGAAATTTTGAACTAGGTTCTACGATAGTTTTAATTGTACAAAAGGGCCATTTAAAATGGAGTAAAAATACCTATGAACCGGTTTGGTTTGCTAAGAAGATTGCGGACTTTGTTTAGTCTCATCTTCATTAGCCACCTTGTATAAAAAGGCAAAAATTTCAGCCACGGCCTTGTACATATTAGGTGGAATTTCATCACCTAGATCAAGCTTGCTTAAAACTTCCACTAAATCTTTATCTTCTTTTATAGGGATACCATTTTCTTTGGCTAGGGAAATGATTTTGGTGGCATTTTCTCCTTTAGCGTTGGCTAGAATTTTAGGCGCATTTTGGTCTTCTTTATTATAGCCTAGCGCGATCGCTTTTTTTGTTTTTTTAGCCATTTTTAAGCCCTTGTGTCAAAACCCATATTAAAGTCATTATATTCTTCTTGGTTTTGGAATTTGCTTTTTGCGATATCGCTGATAAAAAAGTTTGAACTTAAAAGTCCTACTTTAACCAGAGCTTTTTTTAACTCATGTGCTCTTTCATAGAGTTTTTTTCTAAAATCGATATTTTCCACCATCATGTTTATATCAATATATTTGTCATTGCTAAGTGATAAAAAGACATTAATTTTGCCAAGCTTTTCAAATTCAAGGTTAATTTGTGCATAAAATTTGTCTTTTTTCCCGCGTTTAAAAACTACATTAGATTTTTCTAAATCATCCCAAAAGAAAGGTAAGAAAGTGTGAATGCTATTATTGGCTAGCGATAAGAGTTGGTTAAACTCTAGTTGAGCTATAAGGCGATTTGTTTGATTGAGTATGGTTTCATTGTCTAGATTTTTTGCTAGATTAGAAACTTGCAAAAGAGTGGATTTGATGTCTTTTTGTAATTCAGAGCTAATTTCTGTACTATCTTTAGGAGTGATTTTTCCAAGATCTTTAATGGATAATTCTAGTTTTTTTTCTATATGTTTGATGTCATCTAGAGAATTTTTTGCTTCATGGTTTTTAGGATCTAGAGCTTTTAGCACTTCATTGAGTTTTCTACTTATTGATCCAAGTTCTTTGTTAAGGCTATTTAAAAGTGCTTCTTGGATGTTTTGAGTAAAATTAAGATTTTTACTGACACTTTGTTTGAAAATATCTTCTAGTAAAATTTTACCTGAAGTACTTTTAAAGATATCTTCTAATTTGGCATTATTGTGTTGTGAGTTTTGATTTTTAGCTTCATTTTTAATTAATTCTTCGGTGTTTTTTTGAGATTCTTTTGTTTCTTCCTTTGTGTTTTCAAGAGTGTTTTTGTTGTGCGGTGTATCTTCTTTAGGGGTTTTGATGTTTTTTTCGTTATTTAAAATTTCTTCTTTATTTTTGACTTCTTTTGTTTCGTGGTTGTTTTTTTGAGGTGTTTTTGCCTCTTCTATTTCTTCTTTAGATGTTTTGTCAAGAATTTCTTGTTTAATCTCTTGTGTATTTTTTGGATTTTTAATATCTTTTAAAAGTGTGATAAAATCTTTGATGTTTTGGCTGAGATCTTTTAAAATATGCGTATTTTGAATTTTTATATTTTCGGGTTTGGCTAATTCTTTGTTGATAAGGGCTAAATTTTTGTTTAAATCTTTGATGAAGTTGTTGGCGATATTTTGAAGTTTTTCTTGGCTGATCGAATTAGGGTTTTTATTGATATAATTTTTAAAATTTTCAATTTTATCAAACAACTTAAAAAGTGTTTTGTAGTGAGTAGTTTCTAGGGAAGTTTTATTTTCTTTCTTGTGTGCATGCAAAATGTGAATTAGTTCTTTTAATGTACTTGTGGTGTCAAGATTTTTAAGATCTAAATTGCTTATATCTTTTTTTAAATTTTCACTAGATGCGCTTTTGATTGTGCTTAAGAGATTAAAAAAGCTTTGGGGTAAGTTTTGCTCCTTTAAAGAATGGTTGAGTTTTGCTTCTAAAAATACGCCTGAATTTTTTACCAATGATGAAAGGTTTTTATTGTCAATATCTTTAGCAGGCTTTACAAGCTCATCTAACATTTTTAATAATTTTTCAAATTCAGGAATTTTAGAAAGTTCTATTTGGAGTTTTTTTACTTCATTGGCAAAATTAGGGGCAAAATTGAGATCTTTTTGGTTTTTAAAAATGGCTAAATCAGGATCTTTGTTTGCGGTTTTAATTTGCTCTAAAAGTTTATTGAGTAGTTGTTGTAATTTTTGATCAACTTGACTCACATAATCTTTAGGAAGCTTAGTCCCGCTTTCTCCTTTAGAGAAAAAAGGGTTTTTTAAAGCTTCATCTAGTGAGGTTTTTTTGTCTGTTTTTTCGCTTTTGTTGTCTTTGCTTGTTTCGTTTTTTGCGAATTGGTTTGGGTTGTTTGAGATATTAGTTATCATCTAACATTACCATATTACCAGGTCTTCTTTTGAATTTAGTAAGCTTTTTGAATTTTGGTTTATCAATAGCAAAAAGAATTAAAACAGCTAATAAGATAATGTAAAAATACATAAAGCCATTGCCTTCAAAATAATACATCAAAGTTCCAAGCACAGCAGGAGCAAATAAAGCACCAAAAGAGTAGGTAAAAAGAACTGCTCTGCCTAGCTCTACTCTTTTACTAGGATCATCAAGCATGTCGTTTGCTCTTGCCAAAGAAAGAGCATATAAGCAGCACATTCCCATGCCTAGCAAAAAGCCAAAAAGATATTTTAAGTAAATATTATAACTTAGCAATAAAATACAAAGCATAGCACTTAAAGCCGTGAAAGCGCATAAAATAATAGCAAATTTACGACTGATTTTATCAGAAAGGGTTCCAATGAAAAGTTGAGATATAAACCCTCCTAACATAGTGCAAAAAATAAAAATCGAAGCTTCTTTTGCACCAAATCCTTGTATGAGTATAAATAAAGAAGCCATAGAGAAAAATCCATTTAAAAGCATACCTGCTATAAAGCTTGTTACTAAAGCCAAAGGCACGATATCAAAAATTTTTGGAATGGAAATTTTGGTCTTTTGAGGTAAAACCGGCTCTTTGATGCGAATTAAAAATAAAGGAATTGAAGCAAACATAATAAAACTTGCACTTAAAATAAACACTGTATCGCTTGGAAAGTCAAACGACATAAGTAAAATTCCAAAACCTGAAGATGAGTAAAATACAACTTCATAAAAGGCTATCACCCTAGATCGAATAGCGTTTTTTGCTTTTTCATTAAGCCACGATTCTATAACCATTAAAAGTGCATAGTAACAAAAACCAAGTAAAAATCTCAAAAACATCCAAAAATAAAGATTGGAATTTAAACTATGGAGCATAGTAGCTATACCAAAAATGATGGCAAAAATTCCAAAAGATCTTATATGGCCAACTTTAGAAACTATTCTATGAGCGCTAATAGTGCTAATCATGGCACCAAGAAAATAACAACTCCCTATAACTCCAATGTAAAAATTGCTAACTTGGTTGTGCTTTAGGATAATGGCTATAGAATTTACCGTTAAGGCGCTTCCTATGAAAACAAATATCATACCAAGAAATAATGCAGTTAATGATCTAATCGTTCTTTTTGAGCTTAACATTTTCTTATTAAAAAATTATATATTAATACCGCTATGGGTGTGACAAACATTGCACAAAACAAGGCAAAAATACTCATTAAGCCTTGAAACTCCAAATACAAAAATCCCACAATTAAAAAAACATAGGCAAAAAGCTTAAATAAAGAAAAAAATGCCAATGTGTTTTTAAAAATACTTTTAAATTTTGGTTTTAAATCGTCATCTATATGGATAAATTTTACAATCTTTGGAAAAGAATGTGGTTTTTTTGCAAAAATTTGCAAAGGTCTTTGAGTAAAAGTGTAATTTTTAGCAGCCTTATAGATAAAATTTTTGTAATTTAAAAAAGAAAATACAATGATCAAATTTTGAGCTAAAAATCCAAATTCAAAGCTGATGAATAATTCAAAGCTTATTCCTTTATAGAAAAAAACTCCTGCTAGAAAAAGTAGATTAAGTCCTAGCAAGAGTTTGATTAAGATTTTAGGTTTTAGGATCATTTTTTAAATCTTTGTAGCGATTTTCATCTTTAAATTCTTCATAGCTTTGCACTTGTGCCTTATAAGCTTTATAAACATTTAAAATTGCTGCTGCAACCCCTATAAAAACTCCAAGCCAAAAAAGCCAGTTTATGCCGGTTAAATTTTTTAAAAAATATCCTATACCAACCCCGATTAAAACAGCTACCACCATGGATATACCAAGGCTTAGTCCATCTGCAGCTTCTATGCTTTTACGAATGATTTTTTGTCTTTTACTCATAGGGCTTTAAAACTTTCTTGTGCTGCTTGTATAGTTTTATCGATGATTTTTTTATCCATGCATTCGCAAATAAAACCTGTTTCAAATTGAGAAGGTGCTAAATATATGCCCTTGCTAAGCATTTGCGCGTGAAATTTAGCAAATAATTTTGTATCAGATTTTAAGGCATCTTGATAATTATTAACAGGATTTTCACAAAAGAAAAATCCAAACATAGAGCCAACGCAGTTTACTTGTAAAGGGATATTGCATTCATTTGCCGCTTCTTGAAAACCTTGGGTAAGTCTTTTGCCTAGTTTTTCTAATTTTTCGTATAAACCTTCATAGTTTCTTGCTTTTTTTAAGCTAGCATAGCCTGCAGCCATTGCAAGCGGATTGCCACTTAGTGTTCCTGCTTGATATACTCCGCCTAAAGGACTTAGTAAGTCCATGATCTCAGCTCTTGCAGCAAAAGCAGCCGCAGGCATGCCACCGCCTATAACTTTACCAAAAGTTACTATATCAGCTTGTATGTGGTTGATTCCAAAAGAACCTAAATAAGAAGCTCTAAAGCCACTCATAACTTCATCAAAGATTAAAAGAATTTGATGCTCATTGCATAGTTTTCTTAATTCTTGTAAAAATTCTAACTTAGCAGGCACTAGCCCCATGTTTCCTGCTATTGGTTCTATGATGATGCATGCTATGTTGTGATCTTCATTGATTAGGTTTTTAACACTATCAATATCATTATAAATTGCTACTAAGGTGTTTTTAGCCACATCGGTTAAAACACCTAAAGAACTTGGAGTATTAAAGGTAGCTGCACCACTTCCTGCACTTACTAATAAAGAATCAGAGTGTCCATGATAACACCCCTCAAATTTGATGATTTTATCTTTTTTAGTAAATCCTCTTGCTAGGCGAATGGCACTCATAGTAGCTTCAGTGCCGCTGCTTACAAAGCGAATTTTGTCTAAATGAGGCCAATCTTTTAAAATTAATTTAGCTAGTTTGGTTTCTGCTAAAGTTGGTGCACCAAAGCTTGATCCATGCTCTAATGCTTTTTTGCAAGCTTTTTCAATATCTTCATCGCAATGACCAAAAAGCAAAGGTCCCCAGCTTTGTACATAATCTATATAAGTATTTTCTTCTATATCGCTAATATAAGCACCTTTTCCTTGTTTGATAAATAAAGGATTACTGCCTACACTTGCAAAGGCACGCACAGGAGAGTCAACACCACCTGCGATGTACTCACAAGCTTCTTCAAAAGCTTTTTTGTTGTTTTTCATTGTTTACTCCTTTTGTTGTTAGTAATATATCTATAAAGTGATTTGATCTCATCATCTGTGAGAGAGTAAGTTGGCATAATGCTTTTAGCCTCTTGAGGTTGGACTAAAATTTCTCTAAAACGCGCATAAGGAGTGTTTTTAATACTAGGAACAATAAAAGGAATTTTTTCTCCATTTTTAATGTAATAACCTAATATTTGCTGTCCTCCATCGCCATGGCATTTTGCGCAACTTATGCCTCTTGGGTTTTTGTAAAGGGATTCTTGGTATTCTTTAGGGGAGATAAAATCTTCAGCCCAGACACCATAAACTATAAAAAATAAAAATAAAATAATTTTCATTTACTGCCTTTAACAAAAAAGAAGTTTTATTATGATACAATTTTTTAAGTTAAAGAAAGCTATAAATTAAGGAAAGAAATGACACTTTTAGATGGTAAAAAGCTAAGCGATGAAGTTAAAAACAATCTTAAACAAGAAGTTATAGAGCTTAAAGCCCAAAGCATAGAGCCTTGTTTAGCGGTGATTTTGGTGGGTGAAGATCCTGCTAGTGCAACTTATGTGGGCTCAAAAGCTAAAGCTTGTGAGCAGTGTGGGATTAAGTCTTTAGTTTATAGACTTGATGTAAATACAACTCAAAATGAGCTTTTAGCTTTGATTAATACTTTAAACCATGATGATAGTGTAGATGGAATTTTAGTACAACTACCATTGCCAGCGCACATTAATAAAGATATTGTTTTAGAAAGTATTAATTTTAATAAAGATGTAGATGGATTTCATCCTTTTAATGTTGGAAATTTAAACCTTAATTTAAAAGGTGGATTTTTACCATGTACACCTTTGGGTGTTATGAAAATTCTAAAACATTATGATATAAAATTACAAGGTGCTGATGTAGTTGTCATCGGCGCTTCTAACATAGTTGGTCGTCCTATGGCTACGCTTTTGTTAAATGCAAATGCAAGTGTAAGTGTTTGTCATATTTATACAAAAGACTTAAAAGCTTATACAAAAAACGCAGATATTATCATCGTAGCTGCTGGTTGTCCAAATCTTTTAAAAGAAGATATGGTTAAAGAAGGTGTAGTTGTAGTTGATGTAGGGATTAATAGAGTTGATGGTACAATTGTAGGTGATGTTGATTTTGAAAATGTAAGTAAAAAAGCTAGCTATATCACTCCCGTACCAGGTGGCGTAGGGCCAATGACTATAGCAATGCTTTTAGAAAACACTATTAAATCAGCTAAAAATAGGATTAAAAAATGAATTTTTTGAAAAAAATCTATAAATTCACTCAGTCTTGGACAGGGACTTTAGTAGTTGTTTTATTGATTATATTTTTCTTTATTCAAGCTTTTACCATACCGAGTGGCTCTATGAAAAATACTTTGCTAGTAGGGGATTTTTTGTTTGTTAAAAAATTCTCTTATGGTATTCCAACTCCACATATTCCTTGGGTGGAAGTGCCTGTTTTGCCTGATTTTAACAAAAATGGGCATTTAATCAGTGGCGAAGGTCCAAAAAGAGGGGATATAGTAGTGTTTAGATATCCTCATGAGCCAAAAATTCACTACGTTAAAAGGTGTGTAGCTAAAGGTGGTGATGAAATAGTTTTTGCAAATAAAACCTTGTATGTGCGTATGGTTGAGGGTGATGAATATATGAAAGATTATTACCCTAATAAAACAAAAATCATCGGTGGAAAACTTTATGTCAAAGAACCTTTTATAGAAAAAGGAATTCATTATGATGCTAGAGTGGATATAGAGAGTGTGTTTTTTCGTTATCTAAATCTAGGTCAATTTGCTATGAAGCCTATATCATTTAACGAACTAGGAGAAAATAATATTTATGGTTTTAATGCATACTACTATAAAGTACCTGAAAATGAATATTTCATGATGGGTGATAATCGCGATCACTCTAGCGATAGTAGATTTTGGGGAAGTGTAGATTATAAATTCATAGTAGGACAACCATGGTTTATTTATTTTTCATGGGATGAAAATAAAAAAGTAAGATGGGAAAGGGTAGGTCGTTTGGTTGAAGCTATAGAAAAAGATGAGCGTTTTATCCATCATAATGAAAGCGATATAGAAGCTTTAGAGTAATTACCCAAAGAAACAAAATTAGTGTATTTTGTGTAGAAAGTGTATAGTTTCTACACAAAATTTTAAAAATATTCAGTCTTAATTTTATTCGTAGATTTTTTTAAGCTCCAAGTTGTAACAATTATCAAAAATAAAACTAGTGTAAAATAAAGGATATGAAAATGCTAAGCCAAAGATCTCAAAATTTAGGAGAATCCTTAACTTTAGTAATGACTGATATTGCAAAAACTTTAAAAGCAAATGGTGAAAAGGTGATCAGTTTTTCTGCAGGTGAGCCTGATTTTGATACCCCAAAGATCATAAAAGATGCTGCGATTGAAGCGATTGAAAATGGTTGTGGTGCTTATACGCCTGTTGTGGGTATAAAAGAAGTGATCGAAGCAATACAATTTAAATTTAAAAACGACAATAAATTAGAGTATAAGCCAAGCGAAATTATCACTAATGTAGGTGCAAAACATTCATTGTTTATGGCGATTGAGTGTTTGGTGGAAGAAGGAGATGAGGTTATTATACCAAGTCCATATTGGGTAAGCTATCCAGAAATGGTAAAATTTGCAGGTGGAACACCGGTTTTTATCGAAGGTGAGGCTAAAAATGGTTTTAAAATTACTCCAGAACAGTTGCAACAAGCCATCACTCCAAAAACTAAAGTTTTGATGTTTAATTCTCCTTCCAATCCTACGGGTGCTATTTATTCTAAAGAAGAAATTACTGCTTTAGCTAAGGTTTTAGAAGGCACTAAGATTGTGGTTTTAAGTGATGAGATTTATGAGAAATTAGTTTATGATGGAGAATTTTGTGCTTTTGCACAAGTAAGTGAAGATGCTTTAAACCGAACTGTAAGTATTAACGGACTTAGCAAGTGTGGTGCAATGCCGGGGTGGCGTTTTGGTTATATGGCAAGTAAAATGAGTGAATTTAATAATGCGGTGAAAAAGTTGCAAGGCCAAAGCACTTCAAATATATGTTCTATTATTCAGCATGCTGCTTTACCGGCTTTACTTGGAAAAGCAGATGATGATATTGAGATGATGAGACAAGCCTTTTTAAAACGTAGAGAATTAGCATGCGAAATTTTAAGTCGATGTGATAAATTAAAACTAGAACCAATTCCACAAGGTGCATTTTATTTGTTTATTTCGTGTAAAGAAGTAGATGGTGATTCGATGAGATTTTGCAAAAGATTATTAGAAGAACAAAAAGTAGCTTTAGTACCAGGTATAGGTTTTGGTATGGAGGGGTATTTTAGACTTTCTTATGCAACTAATGAAAAAGATATCATTGAAGGTTGTGAAAAAATCGTTGAATTTGTAAAAAACTACTAATTTCTTAAGCCTGTTAAAAACAGGCTTTCTTTCAAAAAAACTTATAAGCAAGTCTTTGGTATGATTATGCAAAAAATATAGGAAAATCAATGGAATTTGAAGTTCAATATAAAAGTGCAAATGCTAGAGCTTGTCGTATAAAAACTACACATAGTGAAATTTTAACACCTGTTTTTATGCCAGTTGGAACCTTAGCAGCGATTAAAAGTCTAGATGCTGTGGATATGAGTGAAATTTTAAATGCAAAAATTATTTTAGCAAATACCTACCATTTGTATTTAAGACCAGGATCTAAAGTGGTTAAACAAATGGGCGGTTTACACGGTTTTAGTCAATTTGGTGGATCTTTTTTGACAGATAGTGGAGGGTTTCAGGCTTTTTCTTTAAGTAAAAACTCAAAGCCTGATGAAAAAGGAATTCAATTTAAAAGCCATATTGATGGAAGTTTGCATTATTTTACTCCGCAAAGTGTTTTAGATGCACAATATGATTTTAATTCAGATATTATGATGATCTTAGATGATTTAGTGGCATTACCTGCAAGTAAAGAACGAATAGAACTTTCTTTAAAGCGCACTATAAAATGGGCAAAAGAAGCTATTGATTATCACAAGCTAAAGCAAAGTCAAGGTGTGGGAGTAGGGCAGAATATTTTTGGTATTATTCAAGGTGGTACTGATTTTGAAGCTAGAAAAATTTGTTCTCAAGCGCTTTGTGAGATGGATTTTGATGGTTTGGCTATAGGCGGTTTAAGTGTAGGAGAAGAGAATCAGGCTATGTATGATACGGTTGAAGCTATGATGCCTTATGTTGATAGCAACCGCCCTAGATACTTAATGGGAGTTGGTACACCTGAAGATTTGGTTGAAAATGTTGCAAGGGGCGTGGATATGTTTGATTGTGTGATGCCAACAAGAAATGCAAGAAATGGAACTTTATTTACAAGTTTTGGTAAATTTAATATAAAAAAAGCAGAATTTATCACCGATCATGCTCCTATAGACCATAGGTGTTCTTGTTATACATGTAGGAATTTTTCAAGAGCGTATTTAAACCATCTGTTTAAAGCTAAAGAATTAACTTTTTTTAGACTCGCGAGTATTCATAATTTACATTATTATTTGGATTTAGTAAAACAAATGCGTGAAGCCATCATTAAAGATGAATTTGAAAATTTTAGAAAAGAATTTTATAGATTAAGAACATGCTAAGTAGCACTTTAGAGCAAATAACAAACAATATTAATATTTCAAATGCTTACTATGAATTAGATGAATTTGATATATTTATGTTAGATATTGCTAAAAATTCTAGAAATATTTTTGTATTTAAAGACAATCAAATTTTTGAATATAAAAATAAAACACTCAATGATTTTTCTAGTGCTGAATTTGTAGCTATTTTAAAAGAAATCATACGAGTTGAAAAAGAAAAAAATAATAGCATTGGCTTATCAATAGAAAAAAGAGAAGAGTTGATCTTAGAAGATAAAAAGGTTAAAAATTTTCTAACTAAATATTTTACTTTAAAAGTCAAGCTTGCTAAAAGCTATAAAACAGTTTCTTCACTTTTGGAAGCATGTAAAATTTGTCACACAAAACAGCAGTTCATAAAGAAAAATTTAAAAGCAATTATATTAAATTTATCAAATCTTGAAAGAAATATTAAAGATAATATCACAAGATTAGAGAGTATTTATACTTACATTAATACGATAAGAAGTGAAAAAATCAATCAAAATATTTATTTTTTAAGTATTATGTCTGCGATTTTTTTACCTTTGAATTTAATCGTTGGTTTTTTTGGCATGAATACTAAAAATTTATTTTTATCTGAAAGTGAAAATGGAACTTACTATGTTTTAGCTATGATATTAGCTATATTTTTCATTTTATTTTTATGGTATCAAATGAAAGATAAAAAAGAATTAGATTTAGATGAATTTTCTATTAAAAAGAAAAAGAAGTAGGTGGTACGCCCAAGAGGATTCGAACCTCTGACCTTTTGAACCGCAATCAAATGCTCTATCCAGCTGAGCTATGGGCGCAAAATAAAGAAGTAATTTTATCAAAATATCCTTAAAATTAGCAAAAATAAATAATTTTATAGAATTTTTATATTTTTATGCTAAGCTTCCTTTAATATTTTAGCTTAAGGCAAGGTAATGATACATAAGATTTTAATAGCCAATAGAGGTGAGATCGCAGTCAGAGTAATCCGTGCTTGTAGGGATTTGCACATAAAAAGTGTTGCAGTTTATACCGAACCTGATCATGAGTGTTTGCATGTAAAAGTTGCAGATGAAGCATATAGAATAGGAACGGATGCTATAAGAGGGTATCTAGATGGCAAAAGAATTGTAGAGATCGCAAAAGCTTGTGGAGCTGATGCAATACATCCTGGCTATGGATTTTTGAGCGAAAATTATGAATTTGCTAAAGAATGCGAGGATGCGGGGATCATTTTCATAGGCCCAAAATCAGATGTTATTCGCAAAATGGGAAATAAAAACATTGCAAGATATTTGATGAAAAAAAATGGGATCCCTGTGGTGCCTGGAACTGAAAAATTAAATCATTGTACATTAGAAGAAATCAAACTTCAAGCTTTAAAAATAGGCTATCCTGTGATTTTAAAAGCCAGTGGCGGCGGCGGCGGTAGAGGTATACGTGTTGTGCATAAAGAAGAGGATTTGGAAAAATCTTTTGAAGCTTGTAAGAGAGAAGCGCTTAGCTTTTTTAAAAATGATGAAGTGTTTATGGAAAAATATGTTATCAATCCAAGACATATTGAGTTTCAAATTCTAGCGGATAATTATGGAAATATCATTCACCTTTGTGAAAGAGATTGTTCTATCCAAAGAAGACATCAAAAAATTATCGAAATAGCACCTTGTCCGAGTATTTCAGAAAAACTTAGAAAAACCATAGGGGTAACCGCTGTAGCTGCTGCAAAAGCAGTAGGTTATACGAATGTTGGTACAGTTGAATTTTTGCTTGATGATTATAATAGATTTTATTTTATGGAAATGAATACGAGAATTCAAGTAGAGCATCCTATCACAGAAGAAATCACAGGAATTGATCTTATCACAAGACAAATTCGTATCGCTAATGGAGAAATTTTAGATTTAGAACAAAGCGATATTAAACCAAGAGGTTTTGCTATAGAAGCTAGAATTACAGCAGAGAATGTGTGGAAAAATTTCATTCCAAGTCCAGGTAAAATCACCGAATATTTTCCGGCTTTAGGTCCATCTGTAAGAGTGGATAGTCATTTGTATAAAGACTATACGGTGCCGCCTTATTATGATTCTTTGCTTGCAAAATTAATCGTCAAAGGTTCAAGTTATGATAGTGCGGTTAATAGGCTTGAGAGGGCTTTGAAGGAATTTGTGATCGATGATATAAGAACTACTGTGCCATTTTTGATCGCAATTACCAAAATAAGGGAATTTAGAAGAGGTTATTTTGATACTTCTTTTATAGAAACACACATGGAAGAACTTTTAGAAAAAACAGAAGATAGGCATCAAGAAAATAAAGAAGAGGTGATTGCTGCGATTGCTGCTGCTTTACAAAAAATAAAAGAAAGTAGAGAATAATGAGTTTTTTAGATGAATTAAAAGATATTAAAAAAGTACTTCAAAAAGAACAAGGTCAAGTTAAAAAAGAAAAAAACAAGGCAAGTAAAAGTGGAATTAGTATGAAAAATACTGATTTAGAGAATGTAAGAAAAGATTTGGCTAAACAAAATGAGCTAAAAAAACAAGAACAAGAATTTGAAGAAATGTTCGCCAAAGAAGAGCGTTTGGCAAACGAATTTATGGAATTTGTTAAAAATAGTGATATTAAAAAGATCTAATGAATATTATAGGTTTTTGTACTTTAGAAGAAGAATGTCCTTATCTTGAGGATAGGTATTGTAGAAATGAATACAACTATGTCTCTTTTATCACTAAGGAGCAAAACCAAGAATTAGTTTCAAGAGGCTGGCGACGCTTTGGTTCGTATTTTTCAAGACCTGTTTGCGATGGTTGTAATGAATGTCAAAATTTACGTATCGTAGTGGATGATTTTCATTTTAGTAAAAGTTATCGTAGGGTTTTGAAAAAAAATACTGCAACTAAGATCATCTTGCAAAAACCTTCTTTGAGTGATGAGCATTTGTTATTATACGAAAAATACCATCACTATCAAAAAGATAAGAGAAATTGGAAAATTTATGATCTCAATTTTAGAAAATACTACAATCTCTACGTAGATAATGCGGGTACCTTTGGTTATGAGTTAGATTTTTATGTTGATAATAAATTAGTCTGTGTTGATTTGATTGATATTTTAGATGATGGAATTTCTAGTATATATTGTTTTTATGATCCTGATTTTTCACACTTAAGTCTCGGAAAATATTCACTTTTAACCGAAATTAAACTAGCACAATTGAAAAAATTAAAATACATTTATTTAGGATATTTTGTAAAAGGGTGTCAATCTTTATCGTATAAAGCCGATTATAGTCCAAATGAAATTTTAAAACACACTAGTGCTTTAAATGAACAAGCATTTTTGTGGAGTTAGTTTTATAGAGAGGATTTTATGCAAGTAGTGCAAACTTTAGAATCGGTTAGTGTTAATACTGATGATTTTTTAATGTTTAAATATTTTCAAGATCTTATCCGTAAAAATTTTTCCAAAGTTATTGGAAATAAAAACAAAACTTTGTCTTTTTTTGTGGAAAATGAAATTCCTCAAAGAAGATACTTTTTAAAGCTTGTAAATCATAAATATAAAAAAAATACAGGCAATCAAATCGATAATCTTGCTTTTGCGCACTATAAAACCTTCAAATTAAATCTTGCTCAGGCGAATACCTTAAAACCGGTAATCTTTGCTAAAATAGGTTTTGCACAAAAAAATATTTTGATCACATTAAGTTCGAATGAGAAATTATTTGCGGTGTATTTGGAGCAATACTTTAAAGACCATAAAAGCGTATATGATGAGAAAAATTGTATTTTTTCATTAGAGTATAAAGACGATAACACTTTAAATCTTTTAGAAATTTTAGCAAGTGTTAATGAGCATTTAAAATACTGTGTAGATTTTACAATCAATGAAACTCAGCTTTTGGAATTTAGAAATAAAATGAAAAATAAGGCTAGTACAAATTGGAAATTTAATGCCTTGGCTAAGTTATTTGAGAATTATTTTCAAACATTAGGGTGTAATTCTAGTGATGATTTTTCTACTATTAGGCAAAACTATCTTAATTTGGTAAAAATTTACCACCCTGATCGTCATCAAGGTAAAAGTAAAATCGAACAAGCTTATTGCCGTGAAGAATTTGAAAAAATTCAACTTGCATATGAAAGCCTGAAATCTTTATATAAAAACAATACCTGATGTTAAAATAACATCATTTTAAGTTGCAATTGATTAAAATTAACTTTTTATAAAAATTTAGGGAATAATATTGGTTGCTGATAGAAAGTTATTTTTTTTAAGTTGCATTTTAATTACCATAGGCATACTTTTTTCTTACTCATTAAGCGCTTTTACTGTGCTTTATTTGGAGTATAATGAATTTCATTTTTTTATCAGACAGCTTTTTTTTGGGCTTAGTGGTATAGCTATTATTTATTTTGTATCAAGGTTAAACCCTGATAGCAAAATGGCGCATTATCTCATGATAAGTGTTTTATTAGTCTCGTTTTTATTTATCCTTGTTTTACCTTTTTTACCAACTTTCCTTGCTACGGCAGCAGGGGGTGCTAAAAGATGGATCAGACTTGGGCCTTTGTCTATTTCTCCGGTTGAGTTTTTTAAAATAGGTTTGATTTATTTTCTTGCTTGGTCTTATACTAGAAGAATTGATGATAGTAAAAAAGCAATCAAGCATGAGGTTTTGATTTTAATTCCTTATTTTATTCTAGCAGCTTGTGTGATAGGGTATATTTATATGACACAAAATGACCTAGGGCAAAGTGTGATTTCGTTTTTCTTGGTTTTTGCTTTAGCTTTTTTTGCAGGAGCGAGTAAAAGGCTTTTTGCTTTTGGTGTGGTTATTGTTGGAATGATAGGAGTTTTGGTAATTTTAAGCAACCAAAGAAGAATTCAACGTATATCTGCTTGGTGGGGAAATATCCAAGATGCTTTTTTGCCTTTTTTTCCTGATTGGCTGGCAAGTGCTTTAAGAGTAAGTCATAATTCAGAACCATATCAAATTTCACACAGTTTAAATGCTATAGCTCACGGTGGCTTTTTTGGAGAAGGTTTAGGACTTGGTACATTCAAGCTAGGCTTTTTAAGTGAAGTACATACAGACTTTGTTTTATCTGGTATAACGGAAGAAATAGGTTTGTTGGGTTTAAGTATTATTTGTTTGATTTATTTATTGGTAATCCTTCGAATTTTTAGAATAGCAGGGCGTTGTGAAAATAAGGTGCACTTTTTATTTTGCTCAGGAGTTGCATTGCTTTTATTATTTTCATTTTTTATGAATGCATTTGGTATTATTTCTTTGACACCGCTAAAAGGAGTTGCCGTTCCGCTTTTAAGCTATGGAGGTAGCTCCATGTGGTCTATTTGCCTTGGAATAGGATATGTACTAATGATTAGTAAAAAGGTAAAAATTTAAACTCATTAATTAAAATATATAAAAATTAACTTAAATTAAAAATATTTATAATCAACTCTTTACAAAAACCTTTTTTTTGCTTATAATTATGCTCACATTTATTATAAGGAGGTAGAGTATGAAGAAATATAGGCGTCAAAACACATTATAATCTTTTATCAATTTTAATTTAATTTTAACAAAGGAAAAAAATGAAAAAAATTTTATATGTTGTTTTAGCGTTGTTTGGTATATTAGTTTTAGGTGCTTGCTCAAGTGATAAAAACCAAGCTGGTGCTTCTAGTGAAAAGGTTTACAAAGTAGGTATAGCTGCAAATTATCCTCCTTTTGATTTTATTAAAGATGCAAAAATTACCGGATTTGATGTAGATTTACTAGAAGAAATAGCAAAAAGAGAAAATCTAAAACTTGAATGGGTAAATATGAGCTTTGATGGTTTGATTCCTACTTTAAAAGCTGGAAAAATTGATATGATCGCTTCTGCTATGAGTTCAACTCCTCAAAGACTAACAAGTATGGATTTTAGCGATACTTATTTTAATACAAAAAATTTATACTTAAAGTTAAAAACAGATGCTAGTATTAGCGACAAACAAAGTTTAGAAGGTAAAAAAATAGGTGTGCAACTTGGTACTATTCAAGAAAGTGCTGCAAAATCTATCCCAAATGCTCAAGTAGTAGCGAGTGAGGAAATGCTAGCGGCGATTTTAGCATTAAAAGCTGGTAAATTAGATGCGGTTTTAACTGATAAAGATATTGGTAAAGGTTATTTAAAAACCAATGAAGAATTAGAAGCGTTTTTGGAAGAAAATGATGGTAGTTCTGGTTTTTGTATAGCATTTGACAAAGGAAAGCAAGCTGAACTTATTCAAAAAATCAATGCTGGTTTAGAAAAAGTAAAAGCTGATGGTACTTATCAAAAAATCGTAGAAAAATACGACCTACAATAATTAACTCAAAGCCTTGATACTTGCTTTCAAGGCTTTTAAAAAATACTCTATATCTTCTTTTGTGTGTGTATAGTGAAATCCCACTCTTAGCCAACCCGGTTTAAATTTTAGTTCTTGATTGTCTTTTAAATTGAGCAAGTCATGCCCATAAGGTCCCGCACAAGCACAACCCGCTCTTGTTTCTATTTTATATGTTTTACTTAGTTTGTAGGCTAAATCAAATGGAGAAATTCCTTCTATATTAAAAGCAAAAATAGGCAATCTATGTGTGATATTTTTTGCATATAAAGTCATTTTTGGGAAATTCATACATTGTTTAAAAAAATACTCACAAAGTTCCTTTTCTTTTTTTTCTATAGTATCTAAACCTATTTCATTACGTATTTTAAAAGCTAAGCTTGCTCTAATTAGCTGGATAATTCCAGGTGTGCCACCTTCTTCTAGGTTTTCAACTTCACATAAATATTGTTGAGAAGTTCTTGAGACATAACCCACTGTTCCACCTGCTGCAAAACTAGGAGTATCGCCACATAGATTTTTTTTAATAGCAAGTAAACCACATGATCCTACGCCTCCAAGTAGTTTGTGAGAACTAATAAATACCGCATCATAAAATTTGGGATCTAAATTAGCATAAGGGGCTAGAGTTGAAATATCAAAAGCAACGACACCATTGTATTGTTTGATTAGAGTGTAGATTTTTTTATAATCACTTAAAATACCAGTCACATTAGAGGCAGCATTAAAACTTGCGATAATTTCTCTATCTTTGGATTTATGTAGTAAATTTTTTAAAAAATCATAATCTAATTCGCCATTTTTATCTAAAGGCACTCTAATGTATTCACATAATGCCTCTCTAAAAGAAAGCTCATTAGAATGGTGTTCATAAGGTCCTACAATGACTAAAGGTAGCGATTTTTTTTTGACTTCGCGAAAGTATTTTTGCTTAATACGCGGAGGAATGTATAAGCCTAAGATTTCTTGAAATTTCTTAATTGCCGCAGAAGATCCGCTTCCACAAGCTATAAGTGCAAAACTATCATCTAATTCAAGATATTTTTTTAAATTCGCCCTTGCGTTTTCGTAGTATTGTTGTGTGATAAAAGAATTTAAAGAGCTATCAGAATGTGTATTAGCATAGGTTGTAAGTATTTTTTTGATTTCTTTTTCTATGCTTTTTAGTGCCAAAGCACTAGCAGTAAAGTCAAAATAATGTATTCCTTTTTTTAAAATAATATCTTGTTTTAATGTTTCAATATTCAAAAAAAATCCTCTAAAAATTTGTTAAAATTATATCATACAAAAGATTTAAAATTAAGGAACTAGCTATAAATTTTAGTGATTTTTCAAAACTTTGTAAAGGTTTTGAGCTTGAAAAGGTTTTTGATTTTTATAGTGTTTTTGATGAATTTGATTTTGATTTGAAATTAAGCTTGTATGAGAATATTTCAAATGTTTTTATTAATCATGCTTTTGATATTTTAAGTCAATTAAATTTAGATGAAAATAGCTTAAAAGCTTTAAGTGTGTTGAGTAAAAATGATAGAAAACGTTTTTCTATTAATAAATCTATTCCGCATTTTCAAGCATTAGGTATCATCAATAAGCTTTTAGATAAAAATATCTTGGTTTTGGAAAAAAGTCAAGAAAAACCTGCGATAAAAAACAAAAGGCAGAAAGTAAAAAAAGAATTAAGATCATATATTGTTCAAGATAAGGTAGTTTTTAAAAATCATGGTTTGAGGTTTTTCTTTTACTTTATATATCCTAATTTAAGCTTAATCGTAAGCAATAAAACAGAAGAATTGTTGGGAATTATAAAAATAAATTTAGAAAATTATCAAAGTCTTATTTTTGAATTTTTGTGCAAAGATTTTTTAGCTAAAAAACTTAAAGTGGAGCAGGTTTTTAGTTTTTGGAATTATTATTGTGAGATAGATTTGTATTATTGTGAAAATAATTTTTGCGTTTTAGGTGAGGTTAAATTTAAAGAAAGAAAGATTTGTAAAAATATCTTAAATATTTTAAAAAATAAAGCAAAACAGCTTCAAGTTCAGCCAAATTTATATGTGCTTTTTTCAAAAAGAGGCTTTAGTAAAGAATTGGTGGCTAATAAGGAGCGTAATTTGCTTTTATATACTTTGGAAGATTTTAAATTTTTAATCGAGGATAACAATGGATGAGAATATTTTAAAAAGTTTAGATTCTAGTGAAAAAGAAAATTTACAGCAAGGCTTAAAAGCTTTAATAGAACAAACTTATGTTATAGAAAACGAATATAAACAGCTTAATGAAAACTACACTGCGTTAAGACAAATGGTGAGTGAGATTATAGAAGTTTTGCCTATGGCATTGTGGATTTTAAATGCAAATAAAAATATTATTTTACAAAATAATCTTGCCACTCAAAAGCCAAAGCTTTTAGAATGTATTGATCTTGATAAAACACATTATGAGCTTGAATTTGACCATAAATTTTATCTGATTAAAATCACCTCTCATATTGATAAACTTATAGTAAATGCAACAGATATTAGCGATGAAAAAAGAAACGAAAGGCTAGCGAGTATGGGTACAGTGGCGGCCCATTTAGCACATGAAATACGCAATCCTATTGGTTCTATTTCACTTTTAAGTTCAACTTTATTTGAAAGAAGTGAGTTGAAAAACAAGCATATTGTTTTAGAAATTCAAAAAGCAATTTCAAGGGTAGAACGTATAGTAAATTCCACCTTGCTTTTTACCAAAGGTGTGCATGTTAATTTTAATGAATTTAATTTACAAGAGTTGCAAGATGAATGCGAGCAAGCTATTGGTGCGTATAATTATTTAGCGAATATTGACTTTAGTTTTGATTTTTTAGATCTAAGATTGAATGCAGATAAATCTTTGCTTGCATTGGTATTGCAAAATTTGCTTTATAATGCCATAGATGCAATCGAAGAAAGCGAAAATGACGAGGGGTGTATCAAAGTCCAATGTGAGCAAAAAGAAGATAAAATTTTTATTAGAGTTTATGATAGCGGAGTAGGTATAAAAGATAAAAAAATGGTATTTGAGGCTTTTAAGACTACTAAATTAAAAGGAAATGGCTTGGGGCTTTCTTTATCCAAGCAAATCATTGATGCACATAATGGGGTATTGGGATTTGATGAAAATCCAAAATGTTTTTTTATAGAGCTAAAAATTTAAGCTCTATAAAATAAATTTTAACTTAAAATAATAAAAGTATTTTGTCCTCATAGCTCAGCTGGATAGAGCGCAGAATTCCTAATTCTGAGGCCGCAAGTTCAAGTCTTGCTGGGGACACCAAAGGAAGGTAATGTTTCATATCGTTTTAGTTGAGCCACGTATACCTCAAAACACCGGAAGTATTGGAAGAATGTGTTATAACGCAGGGTTTACTTTACATATTATTAACCCACTTTTTAGTATCGATGAAAAAGCAGTTAAAAGAGCGGGGCTTGATTACTGGAAGAAATTAAATCCTTTATTGTGGGATAGCTTGGAAGATTTTTTAAATGAATATGGAAAATTTCAAGATAGATTTTTCTTTGCGACAACTAAGACCAGTCAGACTTATTTTGAAGTAAATTACCAAAAAGGCGATTTTTTGTTTTTTGGTAGTGAAAGTTTTGGTTTACCTATGGATCTTATGCAGAGAAAATGGGAAAATACTATTACTATACCGATGAAAGAATGTGGCAGAAGTTTAAATTTAGCAACAAGTGTGGGTATAGTAAGCTATGAAGCTTTGAGGCAAAATTTTGCCTCGTTTGAAAAGAATTAATGGTTTAATACCTGATTTAAAAATTCTTTTAATCTTTCGTTTTGTGGATTTTCAAAAGCTATTTTAGGGCATTCATCTACCGCTATAACCCCTTTGTCCATAAAGAAAATTCGGTTTGCAACATTTCTAGCAAAACCCATTTCGTGTGTAACAACAAGCATTGTTAAACCCTCTTTAGCTACTTCTTTCATGATATTTAAAACCTCTCCTATCATTTCAGGATCTAGTGCTGATGTTGGTTCGTCAAATAAAATTACATCAGGATTCATCATCAAAGAACGCGCAATAGCAATGCGTTGCTTTTGTCCACCTGAAAGTTTATGCGGGTAGTAGTTTTCTTTATCGCTTAAGCCAACTTTTTGAAGAAGCTCTTTTGCTTTTTTTACCGCTTCTTCTTTAGTCATGATTTTAGTTTGTACAGGCGCTAGACATAAATTTTCTAAGACATTTTTATTATTAAAAAGATTAAAATGCTGAAAAACCATGCTAACTTTTTGGCGAATTTTGTTTATATCAGTTTTTTTATCCAATATATTAATATTATTGATGAAAATATTACCACTATCTGGTACTTCAAGTTTGTTTAAACAGCGTAAAAAGGTACTTTTTCCACCACCACTAGGTCCGATAATAGCGATAATATCACCTTTGTTTATTTCAACACTAATGTCTTTTAAAACTTCTAAATCACCGTATTTTTTTATTAAATTTTCAATTTTAATCATGTTTGTTTAATCTCTCTTCTATTAATCTTGCAATCAAGGTTAGAATTTTTACACTCACGTAGTATACTAGCCCTGTAAAAATAATAGGCTTAGGGTTGTAATAAACAGCTTGTAAGCTTTTGCTTTGCATAGTAATATCCATAACACTAATATAACCTACAATCGAAGTTTCCTTAAATAAAGAGATAAACTCATTCATTAAAGAAGGTAAAATGTTTTTAATTGCTTGTGGAAATATGATCAATCTCATAGAAGCAGAGTAATTAAGTCCCATTGCTCTTGCAGCTTCCATTTGTCCTTTATCCACGCTTTGAATCCCACTTCTAACAATCTCTGCAACATAAGCAGAACTGTTAAGACCAAGTGCGATAATAGCCACATAAAAATTATCACTCCAAGTTGCAAAAATAACTACAGAAAAAATTAAAAGTTGTAAAAGAATTGGTGTTCCACGTATAATGTCGATGTATTCATCTATGATAAAGTTTAAGCTTTGAATTTCTAAACATCTTAAAAAAGCGATAAAAAAACCAAGCACAATGCCGATTAAAACTCCACCAACTGTTAGCCCTAAAGTCGTAAAATAGCTATGAACATAAGCTTTTGCTTCTACAGTATATGCATATTCTCCTGTAGCTAAACCATTTGAGTCTTTTACTTGTAAAATTTCAACCGGAAAAGAAAAGTAAGCCCAAAAAATAATAATAGTAAAAAATACAAAGATTTTCATTGTATTATGTTTCAATCTTTACACCTTTATATAAAATTTAAAACAATAAGTGTATAAAAATAAAGTTTTCTTTTTACTTAAAAGTTTTTTATATGACTAATTTGCTTGTATTGTGAGTTAAATTTTCACATAGCTTTAAAAAATAAAATAAATTTAACCTAAAATTATATTTTTTTATAGCAAATTCATTTTTTTATGATAAATTTATGCTAATAAATTAAAAAAGGAGATGAGATATGGATTTAATATCCCAGTTTGTCGATCTTATCAATAATCAATATTATTCTATTTTGGTAATTTTGCTTATTGTTACAGGATTTTATTATAGTTATTTAACAGGTTTTGTGCAATTTCGAATGCTTCCTTATGTCTTTGACATCTTAACAGAAAAACAAGAAAATCACGAAAAACACCATATCACTCCTTTTCAGGCTTTGATGATTTCAACAGCATCAAGAGTGGGTATAGGTAATATTGCAGGTATTGCAGTAGCGGTTGTGCTAGGAGGACCAGGTGCTTTATTTTGGATGTGGGTTATGGCATTTTTTGGTGGCGCTTCGGCTTTTGCAGAAAGCACTCTAGCACAAGTTTATAAAAGTCGTGATGGTAAAAGCTTTAAAGGTGGTCCTGCTTATTATATTAGTAAAGCTTTAAATTTAAAATGGCTTGGTGCTATTTTCGCGGTGATTTTGATCATCACTTATGCTTATGGATTTAATGGTCTTCAAAGCCAAACAATGACTTCAGCATTTGAGTTTTACTACAAAGGTATGGTTGATGCTAGTGAAGTGAGTTTTGCGCAAAGTTGGTGGCCTATTGTGATTGGAGCTATTTTGGCTGTTTTTGCAGCTTATATGTTTTTTGGTGATCACACTAAAATAGGTAAAGTAAGTTCAGTTATTGTTCCTATTATGGCGATGATTTATGTAGGTTTATCGATCATAGCGATGTTTATGAATTTTGATAAAATTCCTGAAGTATTTTCTATGGTTTTTAAAAGTGCTTTTGACTTTGAAGCTATTTTTGGTGGATTTGCGGGTTCTGCTTTGGTTATAGGCATAAAAAGAGGTTTATTTTCAAATGAAGCAGGTATGGGTTCAGCTCCAAATGCTGCAGCTTCTGCTTTGACAACTCACCCTGCAAAACAAGGGGTTATTCAAGCGTTTTCTGTACTAATTGATGTGATTATTTGTACAAGTTCAGGGTTTTTGGTATTATTTTCACTTGCTTATGCCAATAATATCGGTGTTGATGGCAAGCCTATTTTAACAGCATTGCCTTTGGTGCAAGAATCCATGAGAGAATATTATGGAAACTTAGGAGTGCATTTTACTACTGTAAGTATTGTTTTATTTGCTATTACTTCTTTAATCGGAAATTATTACTACGCACAAGCAAATATTAAATACCTTACTCAAAATCCTATCATTATCAATCTTTTCAAAGTAAGTGCAGTGCTTATGATTTTTATCGGTGCTAATATGGATTTAAAATTTGCGTGGGATTTAGCTGATACCACTATGGCATTTATGGCTACGATTAATATCATTTCTATTTTATTACTTGGTGGTATAGTGAAAAAAGTATTAAAAGATTTTAGTGAGCAAAAAAGACAAGGTAGAGATCCTGTGTTTAGTGCTTCAAAGCTTGGTATTAAAAACGCAGA
This sequence comes from Campylobacter sp. P255, assembly GCF_003627915.1. Lineage (NCBI taxonomy): Bacteria > Pseudomonadati > Campylobacterota > Epsilonproteobacteria > Campylobacterales > Campylobacteraceae > Campylobacter > Campylobacter sp. P255. The sequence continues at coordinate 84,940 of NZ_NREN01000002.1, read as the reverse complement.
GTGCTGGGACTGATGTTAGATTATATTATCGTAACTTTGTTTATCGCTTTTATGGTTTTTCTTGTATTTGGTTTTAATCGCCAAATGCAAGAAAAAGCTAAACAAAGAGAAGAAAAACAAAAAACAAAGAAAGATTTTAAAAAAAATAGGTAAAATACACTAAAAATTTTTAAAAAAGAGTGTAAAATGAAATTGTTAATAGAAATAGGCACAGAAGAACTTCCTGCTATTCCTTTATTGAAAGAACTTCCAAATATTAGTAAAAAATGGGAAAAGATTTTACAAGAGTATCATTTAGAATCAGAATTTAAATTTTTCTATACTCCTAGAAGACTGGTTTTTATGCATGAAAATTTTAAAGAAAAACAAGATGATTCTTTTGTGGAATTTATTGGTGCACCCAAAGCAATAGCTTATAAAGACGGAAAGCTTACTCAGGCAGGACTTAGCTTTTTAGAAAAAAGCGGCTTAAAAGAAGAAGAGCTTGGGTTTAAAGAAATCAAAGGTAAAGAAGTATTATATTGTCAAAAACAAGTACAAGGCTTGCAAAGCAAAGTGGTTTTACCGCAAATGATCGAGGCTTTTTTGAAAAGCTTGAGTTTTGGTAAAACTATGAGATGGGGCGATGGTTGCTTTGAGTTTATCAGGGCAATTCGTTCGCTTTGTTGTGTATTAAATGATGAATTGGTTGAATTTGAAAGCTATGGTGTTAAAAGTGCAAAAAGTACTTTTGTGCACAGAAGTGTTAGCTATGATTTGATAGCTTTTGGAAATGTTGATGAATATTTTAAAATTTTAGAACAAAATTATATTATCTTAGACCAGGCAACTAGAAAAGCGATTATTTTGGATCAGCTAAAGGCGCTTGAAAATGAAAATGGTATTACAATTGCAGAAGATGATGAGCTTTTGGCTGAAGTTGTAGCTATTACAGAATACCCAAAAGCATTATTAGGACATTTTGAAAAAGAATATTTAGAAATCCCAAGTGAAGTAATCATCACTTCCATGAGAGAAAACCAACGTTATTTTGCAGTATTTAAAGATAATGCTTTAAGTAATCATTTTGTGGTGGTTTCTAATGCAGTATGTGAGGATTATTCTAAAATCATTAATGGAAACGAAAGAGTTTTAAGAGCAAGATTAAGCGATGCGATGTTTTTTTGGAAAAATGATTTAGCGCAAGGTTTAAATAACGATAAAATAAGTCAAATGGTTTATCTTGAAGGGCTTGGTACTTTAAAAGATAAAATCACTAGGGAGCAAAAAATCGCTACTAAACTTTGTGAGGTTTTTGCTAATACTCAAAAAGATGAAATTTTAAAAGCTTTGGAATATTCCAAAGCTGATCTTAGTACTCAAATGGTGTATGAATTTACCGATCTTCAAGGTATTATGGGATCTTACTATGCTAAGGCTATGGGTATGAGTGATGAGCTTGCTTTGGCGATTAAAGAGCAATATCTTCCAAATGGTGATAATTCAGCAATGCCAAGTAATGAGTTTAGTTCTATTGTAGCTTTAGCTTGTAAACTTGATACACTTATGGGACTTTTTTCTATAGGAAAAATTCCAAGCGGCACAAAAGATCCCTATGCTTTAAGAAGAGCAGCAAATGGCGTTTTAAAAATTCTTCTAGCATTAAATAAAAATTTTGACCTTAAAATGTTTTTAGAGGCTATATCTAGTGAGTATAAAAGTTTTGATCATAAAATACTGCTAGATTTTATTTTGGAGCGCTTGTATACTTTTTATGAAGTGAATGCTTCTTTTGTTAAAGCTGTGCTTTGTTCTAAGACTTATGATGTGATATATATTGATTCTTGCATAAAAGCTTTAATTCAAAGTGCAAGTAAGACAGATTTTAATCAAAATTTTGCAACTTTTAAGCGTTTGGCAAATATCGCTTTATTAAGCGATGTTCAAGTTGATGAAAGCTTATTTAACACCCAAGAGGAAAAAAACCTATACCAAGCATTTTTACAATGTAAAAATCAAAGACATAACACCCAAGAGCTTTTAGAAAATCTTTTTGCGTTAAAACCGCAGATTGATGCATTTTTTGATAAAGTGATGATTAATGATAAAGATGAAAAAATCAAAAACAATCGCCAAGCTTTGGTATGTGCAATTTATTGTGAGTTTTTAAAAATAGCTGATATCAAAGAGCTTAGCTTATGAGAAAAATTCTTTACTTTTTGTGTTTTTTGGTTTTTAGTTTAGATGCTAGAGAAATTCAGCTTATTAAAGGACAAGTGGTTTTTTTAGAATTAGATAAAAGTAGTTTTTTACAAGTTAGTTCAAATTCTAAAAAACTACCTTTTTTTGAGTATAAAAATAAAATCATTGTTAGTGTAGCTATGCCTTATAAAGATCCTAAAGATAGGGAATTATTAGTTCAATTTAAAGATTATTCTCAAGAAAAAATTACGATAAAATTTAGTGAAGGAGACTATCAAAAAGAATTTTTAAAGGTTAGCGCTTCTAAGGTAAATCCGCCTAAAGAAACACTTAAACGCATTGGTAAAGAATATCAAGAAGCTATTAAAGTTTATAGTACCTATACTAATACAGCTTTATTTGATGGCGAATTTATATATCCTTTAGAAAGTAAAATTACTAGTGATTTTGGAAAAGCAAGGTTGTTTAACGATACGCTTAAAAGCTATCACAGTGGGACTGATTTTAGAGCGGCAAATGGAACCAAAATTTATGCTAGCAATGATGGCATCGTAAGAATTGCTTCAAACCGTTATTACGCAGGTAATTCAGTGGTGATTGATCATGGGTATGGAATTTATTCACAGTATTATCATCTTTCAAAGCTTAATGTAAAAGTAGGGCAAAAGGTTAAAAAAGGTGAGCTTATAGGTTTAAGTGGGGCTAGTGGTAGAGTTACGGGGCCGCATTTGCATTTTGGAATTTTAGTCAATAGTGTACAAGTTGATCCACTTGATTTTATAGCTAAATTTAATGCCTTATAATGATAACATTTAGTGAGTTTTTTCAAAGTTGGATCAATAAATACTATTCACAAGCTGTAAGTGTTGGCAAAAATGGAGATTTTTACACTGCAGTTAGTGTGGGAAATCTTTTTGGAGTGCTCTTAGCTAATCATTTTTTAAAACTTATCAATGATAAAAAACTAACTTTACCGGTTGAAGTTGTAGAAATAGGAGCAAATGAGGGGCATTTAATGCTTGATTTTATACAAGCACTCTATACACTTAGTCCAAATGTTTTAGAGCAAATTGAATGCTACATTATTGAGCCACATGAAAAGTTAAGGATTGTTCAAAGAAAACTTTTTAATGCATATGATTTAGATGTAAAAATTTGTAATTCTTTAAGTGAATGCCATTTTAAAAATGCTTTTTTTTATGCTAATGAATTGTTTGATTGTTTTGCATGTGAACTCATAAAAGACAAAACAATGGCATATGTTGATGATGAATTTAATATTATTTTTAAACCTATGAATGATGAGTTTTTAAAAGAGTGTGAGGCATATGCTATCACTCATAGTGAATTTTGCGTCGCTTATAAGCCTTTTTTATATCAACTAAAACAAGCCTGTGAAAAACTAACTTTTGCATGTTTTGATTATGCAAAAAAAGAAGAAAAAATTAGCATTAGAATGTATAAAAATCATCAAGTATATAATCTTTTTGAAGAGAATTTAAAAGATTTTTTTGCTAAAAGTGATATTACTTATAATGTAAATTTTAGCCATCTTATGCAAGTTTTAAAAGAAGAGGGTTTTGATATAGTAGAATACAAAAACCAAAATCAAGCTTTTATTGATTTTGGTTTAGAGGAAATTATCGAGCAAGCTAAAAATACACAGCCAAAAATTTATAAAAATTTTATCAACCAAAGTAAAAATTTGATGTTTAGCTTTGGCGATAAGTTTAAATTTTTAGAATTTAAACTTTGAAATCACTACTTGTAATATCAAGCCCAAAGCCTTTTAAGCCTATAAATTCTTTATCGGTATTTTGGCTTAGAAGTTTGATTTTTGAAATTTTCAAATATCTTAAAATTTGCGCTCCTATGCCGTAGTTTTTAAATTGCGTTTTTTCTTGTTTTTCGTTTTTCATGAAAATAATCACACCACCTTTTTGACTTAAAAATTCAATCTGTTTTAATAGCTCGTTTAGTTTATTAGAGGTTAAAAGCTCAAAGTCACTCCCGCTAAGATAAAATTTAACATTCTCACATTCTCTTAAAACTCCAAAGCTAAAAGCTATATGCTCATTTTCATTGTGATCTTTAAAAGTCATTTTTTTTGCTTTAAAACCCGCTAGAATGCTTTCTTCTTCTTTGATTAAAGAGATCAAACTTTCATTTTTTAAGCGATACTCGATTAAATCCGAAATGGTAATCATATTAATAGCGTGCTTTTTACAAAACTCAAGTAAATCGCTTCTTCTTGCCATATCTCCATTGTCTTTGACAATTTCGCATATCACGCATGCTTCTTTTAACCCTGCTAAGCGACACAAATCTACTGTGCCTTCTGTGTGACCTGTTCGTTCTAAAACCCCACCTTTTTTTGCTATTAAAGGGTTGATGTGGCCAGGACGAACAAAATCACTTGCTTTTGCATTATCATCAGCAAAAATTTGCACAGTCATATTTCTTTCATAAGCGCTTACTCCGGTTGTGGCATTTTTTGCATCGACAGTGATAGTAAAAGCTGTTTCGTGATTTGATGTGTTTTTGGGTACCATTAAAGGCAGTTCAAATTTTTTAGCTAAATTCTCACTTAATGCTACACACACTACACCTCTTGCGTGAGTGATGGTGAAATTGATTTTTTCTTGAGTGCTAAATTGCGCAGGGAAGATCAAATCCCCTTCGTTTTCTCTATCTTCTGCATCTACCATTACCAACATTTTACCATCTTGAAGTTCTTTTATAGCTTGTTCTATACTTATATATCCCATAAAATCAGTCCTTAATAATATTTTTAAAAATATTATAGCATTTTTCTTGACATTGTGTAAAAAATAATATATAATACCATTTTTAATTTACAAAATATGTTACTTCATTTATTGGGGTATCGCCAAGCGGTAAGGCAACAGGTTTTGGTCCTGTCATTCAGGGGTTCGAATCCCTTTACCCCATCCACTTCATATGATGCCGCGAAGTAGAGCAGTGGTTAGCTCGTCGGGCTCATAACCCGAAGGTCGGGAGTTCAAATCTCCCCTTCGCAACCAAAGTAATTTAAATGCATAAATATTAAACTTCTTTTTAGATATAGATAAGCTTATTTTATACAATTTGTTCTAAACTTATTGTTCTTTTATATGTTTAATCAGCTAGGTTTTTTGATGTTTTACAGGTTAAGGTTTTCTAAAATAGTTAAATTTTAGTTTTATTAAAGAATATTAAAATGAAAATACAGCTTAAAAATTTTGACAAAATTTATTGAGTGCGATTGTATAAAGTAATATCAAAATGGAAATGGTGGATTTAGCAGGACTCGAACCTGCGACCAACCGGTTATGAGCCGGTTGCTCTAACCAACTGAGCTATAAATCCGCCAGAAGTTAAAATAAAAATGTTATTATATCTTCATTTCCTTAATTTAAATTTAGAATTTTATTTTTACTGCTTTTTCTATAGCTAAATATCTAAAGGTAATTAAATTTTGTAAAATTCCAAAGAAAACCATAAAAGTGGCAAAAGAACTCCCTCCGTGGCTAAAAAATGGCATAGGTATACCAACAACAGGTGCAAATCCTATGGTCATTGAGATATTAACTGCAACATATATAAAAATAAACAAAGCAATACAATTAGTAACCACTCTAGTAAAATAATCATCTTTGAGTTTATAGTTTAAACTTAGCAAATGAAAAATGAGTAGAGTATAGAGCAATATAATCGCCACAGCACCTAAAAAACCAAATCTTTCGGTTAAATAAGCAAAAATAAAATCACTTGTAGAAATAGGTAAAAATTTAAAGTGTGTTTGCGTGGCTTCATCTGCTTTTTTTCCGCTTAAACCTCCACTCCCTATAGCGATAATAGATTGTTTTACGTGGTAACTTGGTTCTTCGGCTAAGAAATCATGAATTCTTTGTTTTTGATAGGGTTTGAGAAAGTCGCTGTAAATAATAGGCGAAGCAATAGCTATAGCTAAAAAAATACTAAGCCAAATTTTATAATTTACCCCGATGATGAAAAGTGTTCCAAAGCCTACTATTAAAAGTACTAAAGCTGTTCCTAGATCAGGTTCACCTGCGATGAGTAAAAAAGGTAGGATAATATAAAAACTCAGTTTAAGAAATTGTTTTAAACCGTAGCCATTAGGTGGTGGTGGATTTTGATAAATCAAATAAGCTAGCATTAAGATAAAAGATGGCTTGAAAATTTCAGAAGGCTGTATAGTAAAATGTGTAAAAGGAATTTCAAGCCATCTTCTTGCTCCAAGTTTTTCCACACCAAAAATATCAACACTTGCAAGCAAGATGATATTAATCCAATAAAGCACAGGTATGAGCCACATTAATCTTCTTAAAGGCAAAAAGAAAAAAAATGCAAAGCCCGCAAAACCCACTAAGGTATAAATAAGCTGTTTTTCAGCTAAGCGTATATTGGCTTCATATATTAAAAGAAATGATATGGCAATGATAGGCAATATAAGAAGAGGTTGTACAAAATCAAAATGTGTTAAAATTCTTCTATCAAGCTTTATCAAGGCTATCCTTTTACAAAATATTATGCAATTATATGCTAAAATTGCAAATTTTATCATAAGGAAATATAATATGTTAAAAATTTCATCGCTTTGTGAAGAAAGATTAGATATTTTTTTATCAGAAATACTCAAACAAAGTCGTTCTCAAGTTGCTAGATTGATAAAAGAAGATTGTATTTATATCAATGAAAAACTAGAAAATAAAAACTCAAAAAAACTTAAAAAAAAAGATGAAATTGGCATAGTTTTTCCCCAGATTAAAGAAGCTAAAGAAATTTATGAACCTGATTTTGATATAGAAATTTTATACGAAGATGATGATATTTTGGTGTTAAATAAAGCGCCTAATATTGTTGTGCATGGTGCAAGCAGTGTTAAGGAAGCAACTTTAGTGGATTGGCTTTTGCGTAAGGGTTATGCTTTGTCTAATTTAAATGGAGAGCATAGAGCAGGACTTGTACATCGGCTAGATAAGGGTACAAGTGGTGCTATTGTTATAGCTAAAAACAACCAAGCACATCAACTTTTAGCTGCTCAACTTTTAGATAAAAGCATGGGAAGGTTTTATTTAGCATTAAGCGATCTTCCTTTAAAAAATGAAAAAATGAGTAATGAAAAAGCTATTATGCGTTGTCCTAGCAATAGGCTTAAAAAAATTACCACAAACCACCCTAATACTTTAGCTAAGAGCGCTAAAACTGACTTTGTAAATTTGCTAAGTGGTGAAAAATGCTCATTGCTAGCTGCTAAGTTATACACAGGAAGAACCCATCAAATCAGAGTGCATTTGGCTGATTTTAATCGTTATATTTTAGGAGATGAATTATACGGATATAAAGGAAAAATAAAGTATAATAGAGTAATGCTTCATGCGTATTTGATTTATTTTATTCATCCTAGGACTAAAGAGTTGATGTTTATAAAAGCTCCTATGTTTGATGATTTTTATCAAATTTTAAAAGAAAACTTTACACAAGGAGAGATAGATGAGAAAACTTCATTGGATTATCTTAAGTTCTGCTTTGGCTTTTAGTGCTTGTAGTACAACGATGAGTTCACCGCAAATTGCTCAAGTGAATGATACTTTGCCAAAAATTTCAAGTATTAAAAGTATAAGTGATATTACTAGTATAGCATTTGAATGGGAACCATTGTATGATCAAAATATAGCAGGATATTACATTTATAGAGCAAATGCAGCTGGTGCACCTATGGAGCTTATAGCAAAAATTAAAAATAAGTTTCAAACACATTATACCGATACAGATTTGGAGCCAAATACAAGATATTATTATTCTATGAAAACTTTTAATGAGCTTGGACAAGTTTCTCAAGATGGTGTGAGTATAGAGGCTTTTACTAATAGAGTGATTGATCCAGTGCCTTTTGTGCAGGCTATTGTAGGTTTGCCAAATCGTGTAAAATTAGTATGGAGACCGCATCCTGATGTGAGAGTTAATGCGTATGTTATTGAACGTGCAAATATGAAAGATATGAAATTTAAAGAATTATCTAAAATCAAAAATCGCTTAAGTGCTGAATATATAGATGATTCATTAAAACCTGATGAGAGTTTTCAGTATAGAATTATAGCTTTAACTTATGATGGTATTAAAAGTGCCCCAAGCAAGATAGTAGAATCTACCACTAAAGCACTTCCTCCTATGGTAAGCAATTTGCAAGCAAGTAAAGATGCTCCAAGAAAGATCATTTTAACTTGGGATAAAATTGATTATGCAGATTTTGCTTATTATAAAATTTATTCTAGCTCAAATACCTTTTTGCCATTTAGTGTAATAGCAAAAACTTCTGAAAATACTTACGAAGATGTAGTTAAAGGCGTGGCTGAAAAAAGATATTATAAAGTAAGTATGGTGGATAAAGATGGCTTAGAAAGTCCTATTGCAAATGAACCTATAGAGGGTATCACCCTAGGGGCCCCACTAGCTCCAAGCATTGTTTTGTGTGCAGTCGAAGATGATGGCATTAGAGTAGAATGGGTTGATAATGATGATAGGGCTAAGGAGTATATAGTAAAAAGAAGTGGCGGTGGAAGTAATGCTATATTTAAAGAGATTAAATCTAAACAACTCAAAGATATCACTGCGGCTCCAGGTAAAGTTTATAGCTATGAAGTTATAGCTATTGATGCAAATGGTATAGAATCTAAAGCTTCTGATAAATTTACAGCGGTGAAATAATGCCAAATTTTAAGTGTAAAACTTTAAAAGAAATTCAACTTCCTTTTGAAAAAGAAGGGGTTGAATTTTTATGGATGGCCAAGGGTGAAAATGTAGACTTGCTTTTTACGCGTATCGAGCAAGAAAACTTTTTTTTGCAGATAAAAAAAGATGTGAAAAACCACACATGGCTAATTAAGGGTGAAAAACACACAAAACCATCTCAAATTGGGTATTTGCAAAAAGCTTTGTTGGTATTTAAAGAAAACTTTACTCAAGATGTAGTTTGCGAGGCTGTAGCATTAAAACATACTAGGCTGATCCAAAAAACGCCTTTGATTGCTAATGATCTTAAAGAAATTTTAGAACAGATTCAAGATAAAAAGCAAATTTATATTGAGATTGGATTTGGTAGCGGTAGGCATTTGCTTTATCAAGCTAGACAAAACCCTGATGTTTTGATTATCGGTATAGAAATTTACACTCCTGCATTAGAGCAAGTAGCTAAGCTTGCTTTGAGTGAAAAATTAAATAATATTTTATTGATAGAAACAGATGCTAGATTGTTATTAAGTGTACTTGAGTCCAACTTGGTAGATAAAATTTTCTTGCATTTTCCTGTGCCTTGGGACAAAAAGCCTCATCGTAGGGTAGTTGGGATAAATTTTGCAAATGAATGCGCTAGAGTTTTGAAAGAAAGTGGCCAATTTGAGCTTAGAACGGATAGTTTTTTGTATTTTGATTTTACCTTAGAAACTTTTTTGAATTTTTCTCATTTGAAAGCCTTGATTAAGAAAAATGAAAATTTAGAAATTTCAAGTAAATACGAAGATCGTTGGAAAAGACAAAACAAAGATATTTATGACTTGATCATTAGTGGTTTTGGTTGGAGTGAAGCTTTAAATAAAGATCAAAAATTTGCCATTGAAGAGCTATGTTTTGATTCAAAAGAATTAAAAAGTATTGAAGAGAAATTTAAAAATGAAGTCTTTAAAGGGGAGGACTTTTTCTTGCATTTTGAAAAAATGTATCTTAAAGATGAAAGTCTTCTTATCAAGATTGCTTTTGGTGCTTTTTATAAGTCTGAGCATATGTATATTAACCTAAGTTGCAATGGAGTTAATTTTGTTTTTGATAAGCCTTTTAAGACAAAAGAAAATCTAAAAGCTATAGAAAAATTAAGAGAAATATTGTATTCTTATACTAAATAATACAACATATAATGATTATAAAAATATTTTTATAAGGAAAATGCGGTGATGATAGAAGCTAAAAAGCTTTGTCTTGGTTATGATGAGCTTGTAATTGAAAATGCTAGTTTCTCATTAAAAGATAATGATTTTGTTTTTATTACAGGAAAAAGTGGTAGTGGGAAGTCAACTTTGTTAAAATCTTTTTATGGAGATTTAGAGCCAATTAGTGGAAATTTAAAAGTGTGTGGTAATGATTTAACAGAAGTATCTAATGCTGAACTTTTACAACTTCGACAAAAAATTGGTATTATTTTTCAAGATTATCGTTTGATACAAGAATTTAGCGTTGAAAAAAACGTAATGCTTCCTTTGATGATCAAAGGCTATAGTAAAAATGTATGCAAAGAGCAAGCAGCAAAGCTTTTAAAGCATGTAAATTTAACTTTTAAAGCTGACAAAAAACCAGCTCAACTTTCAGGTGGAGAACAACAACGTGTTGCTATGGCAAGAGCTTTGGCGCATAATCCTAAGTTGCTTTTATGTGATGAACCAACGGGAAACTTAGATGAGTACTCCTCAGATATTATTTGGACTTTACTAAAATCAGCAAGAGAGATATTAGGTACTTGTGTGGTAGTTGTTACACATAGAATTCCTACTAATTTAAGATTAGATTATCGTCGTTTTAATATTGAAAATGGGAGAATGAATGAAATCTTTTAAAAATCATCTTTCTTTGATATTTGCTTTAATGGTAATGATGTTTGCTTTTGAGTTTTTAATCATTACCAACAAAACTATAGAGCACTATGAGAAACTTTTAAACAAAGACTATAATATCATTGTGGTAGCTAAAAATCACTTGGATAAAAAAAATATAGAAGATCAAGTTAGTCATTTTCAATCTTTAGAAATTTTAAATCCAAGCGAAATGATAGATAGATTAAAAAATGATATTTCAGCTAAGAATATTGAAGTTTTAAAAGCAACTTTGCCTAAATTTTATACCTTGAAGCTTAATAAACTTTTGTCAGAAGATGAGTTAAATGTTTTAAAAGAAAAATTGTTAAAAAATTCAAACATAGTTAAAGTAGAAACCTTTGCTAAAACACATACAAAAATTTATAAGCTTTTGGTTTTGGTGAAATTTTTATTGTGGTTTGTTTTGTTTATTATTATTTTGCTTAGTTTTGTTTTATTGCTTAAACAGATGAAAATATGGCTTTTTGAGCATACGCAAAGAGTTGAGATTATGTGCTTGCTTGGAGCGCCATTTTGGTTTAGATCTTTCATGCTTTATAAGATCGTTTTTATCGATTGTTTGGTTGCGTTTTTGCTGCTTGTATTGTTTTTTACCCAAGTATATGATCTTGAAGCTATTAAACTAGCTTTGCAAAGTGTGGATATAAGTTTACCTAAGATCAATATTTTCACGCATTTGTTTTTGATCTTTTTAGCTATTCTTTGTGTGTGTTTTGCATGTGTTAATTTTGTAATGTTTAAGGTTAGAAAATGAAAAAATGCTTATGGCTTTTTTTATTTTCTTTTTCTGTTTTATTTGCTAATGAAATCGCACAAAAACAAAAAGATATCAAGGAAAATGAACGCATAGTAAAGCAACTGTCTAAAAAACTAGAAGATTTAGCAAGTGAAATTTTAGATAATGAAAAAAATCTTAAAAAAATTGCTACTGAAATTAGTGTTTTAAATTCAAAAACATCTAAACTTGAAGGTTCTGTAAAAACCCAAATTAAAGCTTTAGAACAGTTAAATATACAAAATAAGGATCTTTTGCATAATAAAAATAAAATTGAAGGTAAGTTGATTGATTTGATAGCAAAAGATTTCGCCTATGATTTAGCGATACCTGAAAAATATATCGAAAGTGAAGATGCGATTATTGCCTTGGAGTTGGTTGGAGCTTTGGATAAAATTTTTAAAGAAGAGTTTTATCAAATTTCAAAAGATTATGAAGATATCAGTAAAAAAATAGAAGAAAAGCAAGGTCAAATTAATACAATTAATGCAAATTTAAAGAATTACAAAGATCAAATTGATGAGTTAAAAAATTTGAGAAAAAAACAAGAAAGAGAGATTGCAAAACAAAAAACTGATAAGGAAATTTATACACGAAAACTTTCTAATCTACAAGCACAGCAACAAGAACTAAGAAAAACTTTAAATAAATTGCAAATCATCAAGGAAAGAGAAGAAGAAAAGCTAGCGCAGAAAAAAGAACAAAGTAAAAAACCTAGTTCAGGCGTAAAGCAGGTTGGTTCGAGTTATCAAACAAGTAGTGTTAAGCGTTATAGTGGTGTTAAAACCATCTCTCCATTAGAATCTTATACTGTAAAGCAAAAATTTGGAAATTATGTTGATCCAATTTATAATATCAAAATTTATAATGAAAATGTTGTATTAAAAAGCAATACTCCTAATGCCGCTGTAAGGAATGTGCTTGATGGAAAAGTGGTTTTTGCCAAAGCAACGCCTACTCTAAAACAAGTTGTTATTGTAGAAAATAAAGATGGCATTCATACTATTTATGCACATTTGGATAAGATTGCACCTGGAGTAAAAGTTGGTAGAAATATCAAAAAAGGTTATATTATAGGAAGAGTAGAAAGTGACTTAACATTTGAGGTTACACAAAAGAATTTTCACATCAATCCTTTAGAAATGATAAAATAAATTAGTTTTTTTTAATGCGAAATTTGATATAGTTCTTAGATTATAAGGAGAAATTTAATGAATAATAAAAGAAAAAGAGTATTGGTTAAATTTTCTGGAGAAGCTTTAGCTGGGGAAAATGGCTTTGGTATAGAAAATTCCATTTTAAAGTATATAGCTTCTGAAATTAAAAGCTTAATTAAAGAAAATGTGGAAGTGGGTATTGTGATAGGTGGTGGAAATATCATCAGAGGAGTATCTGCGGCTAGAGATGGTTTGATTAAAAGAACAAGTGGTGATCATATGGGTATGCTTGCTACTGTGATTAATTCTATAGCAATGCAAGAAGCATTGGAAAGTGCTGGGCTTGATGTAAGGGTTCAAAGTGCTATTCAAATGGAAGCATTTTGTGAAACTTATATCATGAGAAGAGCACATAGACATTTAGAAAAAGGACGTATAGTTATTTTTGCCTGTGGTACTGGTAATCCTTATTTTACTACTGATACAGCTGCAACCTTAAGAGCAGTGGAAATTCAAGCAGATATGATCATCAAGGCTACCAAAGTAGATGGCATTTATGATAAAGATCCTAATAAATTTGACGATGCTGTGATGTTAAACGAGTTAGGTTATGAAAGAGCTTTGCATGATAACATTAAAGTGATGGATGATACTGCTATTGCTTTGGCTAAAGACAATGCTTTACCTATTGTAGTTTGCAATATGTTTAAAGAAGGAAATTTATTAAAAATCATTCAAGGCGATATGAGTTTATGCTCTATTGTTAAAAATCAAGATTAAGGATAAATAATGAGAGTAGAACAAGTAGCTGCAAAAGCACTAAAAAAATTAAAAGATGATAGATATAAATTAGCACTTGTGGTGGCTAAGAGAGCTGAAGAACTTGCAAATGGTGCAGAGCCTTTAGTAAATTTAGATAAAAACAAATACAAATATACTGATATTGCTTTACATGAGATAGCAGAAGATAAAATTGTATTAGAGGGATTTATTGAAGCTGATAAATGATGAGTTGTTGTTAGACAAACTTGTTGATGATATAAAAAATTGCAAAGATTTACAAAGAGCAAAAGAAATTCTTTTTATGGTTTTTCCCCAATCTGCTGTTTTGGAAAAAGCAGTAGATTTTTGTATTCAAAAGCATGAAGGACAGTTTAGAAAAAGTGGTGAGCCATATGCTGTGCATCCTATTTTAGTAGCTTCTTTTGTGGCTTTTTTAAGTCCCGTGCAGTCTATGATTATAGCCGCATTATTGCACGATGTATTGGAAGATACTACTTGTAGCGAGGAAGAACTTAATACGGAATTTGGTGAAGAGGTGACAAAATTAGTACAAGGCTTAACTAAAATAGTCAGCATTAGAGAAGATCATCTTACGCATTCTAACTCAAATGAAAAACTCGCAAAGTCTGCTTTGACTTTTAGAAATATGCTTTTAGCAGGTATTGAAGATGTGAGTGTGCTTGTGATAAAACTATGTGATAGATTGCACAATATGCTTACATTAAATTTTTTAAGAGAAGATAAGCAAAAAAGAATCAGTGAAGAAACCTTAGTGGTTTATGCGCCAATTGCGCATAGGCTTGGTATATCAAGTATTAAAAATTTACTCGAGGATTTGAGTTTTAAATTTTTATTACCTGATGAATATGCGCAAATTGATAATTATATTAACGCAAAAGATCAGCAAATTCAACTTGGATTTAATGAGTTTATTTCAAAAATAGAAATGTTATTTTTACAAAATGGCTTTAGACAAGGCAGCTTTGTCATACATAAAAGAATCAAACATAATTACTCAATTTACTTAAAAATGCAGCGAAAGGGTGTAGGGCTTGATGAAGTTTTAGATCTTTTGGGTGTGAGAATTTTAGTTGAAAAAGTGTATGATTGTTACTTAGCTTTGGGGATTTTACACACGCATTTTAATCCTTTGATTTCAAGATTTAAAGACTATATAGCTTTACCAAAGCAAAATGGTTATCAAACTTTACACACTACTTTATTTGATGCGAAAAATATCATAGAGGCACAAATTCGTACTTTTGATATGCATAAAACTGCAGAATTTGGTGTCGCAGCACACTGGAAATACAAAGAAGGTAATATCGCTACTCCGAATTTAGATTGGCTTGCAGATATTTCCATGCATGGCAAGGAAGAGGGAAATAATATTCAAGATTGTGATGCTATAGAACTTTATGAGTACGCAAAAGATAGTTTATATATAGAAGATATTGCAGTGTATTCACCAAAAGGTGAAATTTTCACCTTGCCACGTGGCGCTACGGCTTTGGATTTTGCATATGAAGTACACACTAAAGTTGGTCTTCATGCAAAAACAGCTTTTGTAAACCGTGTAAAAGTTCCACTCTTAACTGTGCTTAAAAACGGGGATATTGTAAGCATTGAAACTTCAGAGGAAGAATTTTTTAGATGTTCTTGGATTGATAGCGTTAAAACAGGAAAAGCTAGAGCTAGTATAAGGGATTTTTGCAAGCAAAAGAAAAAAGAGCTAAATAATAAAATTGCAGTTAATCTTTTATCTACTGTTTTTAATGAAGATTCAAAACTAATCGAAGAATGGCTTGAAAAAGAGAAATTTAACAAAAAGCTTAGACAAATCGCTTTAGATTTTAATTATTTTAAAGAAGTGATCATTAGTCTTAGAAAATATGCAGGGCAAACTCAAGTGGCCAAATTTGAACAAAATGAACAAAAATTTGAAAGTATGGTAGTGGGGTCAAACTATAAAATCACTACAATCAATTTTGATTATTGTTGTAGGCCTAAAAGAGGAGATGAGATTATCGCTTTTAGGCATTCAACTAGTGCAATTGTCCATCATAAGCTTTGTGAACAGGCTATGAAAAAGATAGCTGATAATAAAGAAATGGTTTTTGTTTTTTGGAATGAAAGTTCGATAAAAAGTTACAAAATTATTGTTTCAATAGAAAATAAAAAAGGCTCTTTAGCGGATTTTCTAACTACTTTAGCTAAAATGCAGATTAATGTTTTAAGTATTAACTCGGCTGATTCAGAACCTGTGGTGGCAAATTATTTTGAAGTGCAGGTTGAATTACCTAATAATATGGATGTTGAAAGTGCAAAAGAAAGGTTGAAGGCTAGATATAAAATTCTAGATTTTACATCTTTAAATGATGCATATAATAATCACTAAAAAAGGTTTTTTATGGATATTAATGAAATTATTAAAGAAATTAAAAGAGGAATTGCAGAAATCATTGATGAGGAAAGATTAGTTTCTTTGGTAAAAAATTATTATGAAAAAGGTGAAAACTTTTTTGTAAAAGCTGGTTTTGATCCAACAGCAGCTGATTTGCATTTAGGCCATACGGTAGTTTTAAGCAAGATGGCTTTGCTTCAAAAACATGGAGCGATTGTACAGTTTTTAATAGGCGATTTTACTGCACAAATAGGCGATCCTACAGGAAAAAGCGCAACAAGAAAGAAGCTTGATAGAGAAGAAGTGCTAAAAAATGCTAAAACTTACGAAGAGCAAGTTTTTAAAATTCTAGATCCTGATAAAACTCAAATTCATTTCAACTCTAAATGGTTAAATGAATTAGGTGCAAGCGGTATAGTGGAGTTGACTTCGACATTTAGTGTAGCTAGAATGCTTGAAAGAGATGATTTTACTAAGCGTTTTAAAGAACAAAGCCCTATATCAATTTGTGAGTTTTTGTATCCACTTTTGCAAGGTTATGATAGTGTTGCTTTAAAAAGCGATATAGAAATGGGCGGAACTGATCAAAAATTTAATCTTTTGATGGGTAGACAGCTTCAAAGAGTGTATGATTGTAAAAAAGAACAAGCGGTTATGATGATGCCATTGCTTGAAGGTCTTGATGGTGTAAATAAAATGAGCAAAAGCTTAGGAAATTATATCGGTGTAACTGAAGATGCAAAAGATATGTATGCTAAGGTTTTAAGTATAAGCGATGAATTGATGTTTAGGTATTATGAGCTTTTAAGTGAAAAAAGTTTAAACGAAATTTCACAAATTAAAGAAGATATTAGCAATGGTTCATTACACCCTAAAAAAGCCAAAGAAAACTTAGCTTTAGAAATCACTGCACGTTTTCATTCTAGTGAATGTGCATTAAAAGCTAAGGAAGAATTTGATAAAATTCACAGTGCAAAAGAGCTTCCTAGTGATATGCCAAGTTTTACTTTAGAAGGTAGTATTTGGCTAGCAAAAGCTATAGTAGAATGTAAAATGGAAAGCTCCACTTCAGCTGCAAGAAGATTGATTAATTCAAATGCAGTAAGTGTTAATGGTGAAAAAGTTCAAGATGAACAACTCCAACTAGAAAATGGCGAATATATTTTACAAGTTGGAAAAAGAAAATTTGCAAAATTAAAGGTTGTATGATGAGTTTTAAAGCTTTAAAAATTGGAAAGCACGAGATAAAATATCCTATATTTCAAGGTGGTATGGGTCTTGGTATAAGTTGGGATAGACTTGCTTCTGCAGTTTCTTTAAATGGTGGTTTAGGGATTATTTCTTCAGTTGGTACAGGTTATTATGAAAATAGAACACACATTGATAAAGAATTCAATGCAAAGCCTTATGGTAGTGATAATTTTTACTCTAAAGCGGGCTTGAAAGCTTTGATTGATAATGCTAGAAAAGTTTGTAAAGATGCGCCTTTGGGCTGTAACATTTTATATGCAAGTAACAATTATGCTCAAATTGCCCGTAATGCTTGTGAAGTAGGCTTTAATGTGATAGTTTCAGGTGCAGGACTCCCTACTAATTTACCTGAATTTACGCAAGATTATCCCGATGTTGCTTTAGTGCCTATTGTATCATCTGCTAAAGCTTTAAAAATCATTTGCAAAAGATGGCAAAGTAGATATAATCGTTTACCTGATGCAGTTATCGTTGAGGGTCCAAAAAGTGGAGGGCATCAAGGTTTTACCTATGAGCAATGCTTGATGGAAGAGTATCAATTAGAAAATGTAGTACCACAGGTTGCACAAGAGATTAAAAACTGGGGCGACATACCTCTGATCGCTGCAGGTGGAATTTGGGATAAACAAGATATAGAAAAAATGATTTCTCTAGGTGCAAGTGGAGTTCAAATGGGAACACGCTTTATCGGTACTTTTGAATGTGATGCGAGCGATGAATTTAAACAAGTATTACTCGAATGTAAAAAAGAAGATATTGAGCTTTTAAAATCTCCTGTTGGGTATCCTGCAAGGGGGGTAAGAACAAATCTTTTAAATCTAGTTGATAAAAGAATGGGTCCTAAAATTTCTTGCGTAAGTAATTGTGTTGCTCCGTGTGGAAGGGGTAAAGAGGCTACTAAAGTGGGGTATTGTATCGCGGATAGATTATATGATGCATGGAGCGGTAAAAAAGAAACAGGCTTGTTTTTTACTGGTGCAAATGGATATAGGCTTGAAAAACTTATCAGTGTAGAAGAGCTAATAAATAAACTTGTTAATGGCGAAGATGCTTAAAATATTTTTTGTTTTTTTGATATTTTGCTGTAGTGTTTTTGCAAATGCAGAGGTGAAAAATTTTGATCAAAATTTTTTAACCTCTAATGCAGAAGAAAAACTACAACTACATCAGCAACTAAAATCTCTATATATACAAAGCGTGATTAATGACAATAATGAAGAAAAAAATGAAATTTTAAAAAGATTGATCATTAGTTCCAATTTTTTAGGTTTTGATGACAAAGCTTATGTGCAAGAGCTTAAAGAAAGTGGAGTAGGTGAGGCAGAGATTTCTCGCTTAAAAAATGCTTTGAATGTTATCCAAGATCAAAAAATTAAAAAAGATCAAAATAAAAAAGAAAATAACACTACAGTTGTCAATAAAAAAGAAGATAAAAAAGAAGATAAAAAAGAAGATAAGAAAGAAGATAAGAAAGAAGATAAGAAAGAAGATAAGAAAGAAGATAAGAAAGAAGATAAGAAAGAAGATAAGAAAGAAGATAAGAAAGAAGATAAGAAAGAAGATAAGAAAGAAGATAAGAAAGACTCGGCTACAGATGAACTTTTTGTGCTTGATGTTAAAAAGCTTGATAGCGGTGTGATGTTGGATTTGAGTAAAAAAATTAGTCAGAAAGAAATTAAAAATTTCACACTAAAAGGCGAGAATAATGTTCGCTATGTGGCTGATTTTGAAGGGGTATTGAAAGGACCTAAGAAAAATTTTGATTTTAAAGAGTTTGACATCATTGTGTCGCAGTTTAATCCAACTACAATGCGTTTGGTTTTAACTTCAAAAAAAGAATTGAAAGTTAAAATCGAGTTAAAAGATGAAAATCTTTATATGGGACTTGAAAAAGCTGAAAAAGCTGAAAAAGCTGAAAAAGCTGAAAAAGCTGAAAAAGCTGAAAAAGCTGAAAAAGCCCAGGCACCCAAAGCTATTGTGAAAAAACAGGAAAATGTTAAAAAGACTCCAGCTAGCAAACAAGAGCCATTGTATATTTTAAAATCAAACAAAGAAAAAAATGGTGTGAGCTTAAAATTAAGCAGCGATATTGATATCGAAGATATTAAAATTAGTTCTTTTAAAGATGGTAAAATATATCGTTCAATCGTGAGTTTTGAGGCTATCTTGGAAGGAGATAGAAGAAAAATTGATGTTAGTAAAAATCAATCTATTACTATTGTACAATTTAATAAAACAACCGTTAGAGCGGTATTGAGTTCTAATGTTGATTTTAAAACAAATATTGATTTAGATGATGATTTGTTTATTGGTTTTGAGAAAAAAACTAAAACCACAGTTGCAAAATCCAATACTAAAATTCAAAAACCAAGTATTAGAAAATCAGGCAAGGTGATTGTGATTGATCCAGGTCATGGTGGAAAAGATCCTGGTACTTTAGGTGACAAAGGCGTAAGGGAAAAAGATGTGGTTTTGAGTGTATCGCTTAAACTTGGCAATGAACTAAAAAAACGAGGGTACAAGATCTTTTACACTAGAAGCACAGATAAATTTATAAATCTTAGAGATAGAACTTCCATGGCTAATGAAAAAATGGCAGATTTGTTTATCTCTGTTCATGCAAACGCAGCTCCAAATAAACAAAGAGCTAAAACTTTACAAGGGATTGAAACTTTCTTTTTATCGCCAGCAAGAAGTGAAAGAAGTAAAAAGGCAGCAGAATTGGAAAATCAATCTGACTTTGAAGAAATGAATTATTTTTCTAAGCAAACCTTTTTAAATTTTTTAAATCGTGAAAAAATAGTCGCTTCTAATAAACTTGCCATTGATGTGCAAAAAAAGATTTTAAGTAATGTAAGAAAAAAATACAAAGTTGTTGATGGTGGAGTGAGAGAAGCGCCATTTTGGGTTTTAGTAGGTGCGCAAATGCCTGCAATTTTGATTGAGATAGGTTATATTAGTCATCCTAGCGAAAGAAATCGATTGCTAAATAAAAATTTCCAAGATCTATTGGCTATTGGTATTGCAAATGGAATAGAGAGCTATTTTTATAAAAATCAATGAAAAAAGCAAAGATTATCATCAAGGACAATGCGCCATTTTCTTTAGATTTTGATGATTATTATTTTAATTCTAGCGATGGTTTAAGCGAAAGTCGGTATATTTATACCAATGCCTTTGAATTAAATAAAGAAAAAACAATTGTCGCAGAGCTTGGTTTTGGTATAGGTTTAAATTTCTTTCTTACTTTAAAGCGCTTTTTAAGAGAAAAAAAAGACAAACAAAAACTTTTTTACGTGAGTTTTGAAAATTTTTATATAGAAAAAGAAAAATTAAGGGAAATTTACCAAACTCTTGGGTTTTATGAAGAATTTAAGGATTGGTTGGAGCCGTTTTTGCAAGCTTATCCTTATTGTAAAGATGGGGTTTATAGATTTTATTTTCAAGATAGTTTTTTGGATTTAGTTTTTGGGGAAGCTAAAGAGAAATTACAGAAATTAGATTTTAAAGCAGATGTTTGGTATTTAGATGGTTTTGCACCGGCAAAAAATCAAGATATGTTTAATGAAGATATTGTAGGCTTGGTTGCTAAAAATTCAAAAAAAGATACCAAGATTCTTACGTTTTCTGCTGCTAGTATTTTGAAAAAATCTTTGCTTGCTCATGGTTTTGAAGTTCAAAAAGTTAAGGGTTTTAAAAAAAGAGAAATGATTCAAGCTATATACAAAGGCTTAGAATTAGAAGATAAATTTGGTTATTTTAAAACCCCTTCTTTGAAAAATCCACCTAAGAAAGTTGCTATTATCGGTGCTGGGATTGCTAGCGCAAGTTTAGCTTATGAATTATCTTTGCGAAATATACAAGCAGATGTTTTTGAAAAAAAAGACAGTCTAGGTAAAGGTGCTTCGGGAAATATCAATGGAATTTTGAGTTCATTGATATTAAAACCAAATGTTTTGCTAGGTGAGTTTTCTCAGTATGCTTATATCGAAGCAAGTAGATTTTATAGACAAGTTTTAAATTTACAACCTCAAGGTGTTTATGAGTTTGCACATAATGAGTTAATGCAAGAACGTTTTGATAGTCAAAAAGATAATGTTTTATTTGATATTGTAAAACATCAAGCTTTTTTACGAGATGGAATGTGTATAAAACCTCAAGAAATAGTTAAAACCTTATTTAAAAAAAGCGGTGCCAATGTGTTTTTTGAATATGAGTTTTTAAACTATACTTATGATGAAAAATTCACCTTATATTTTGACCGCGAAAGAGTATTGAAAGATTATGATGTTTTAATTTATGCTCAAGGGGCTAGCGCTAGAGAATTTTTAAATTATAAATTTATGAGTTTAAGTAGTGTAAGAGGTCAGTGTACGCATTTAAAACCGTTTTTAAAAAACACTCATGCGCTTTCCTCAAAAGGATATGTTTGCCCTATTAACGATGAGATAAATATGCAACTAATTGGTGCAAGTTATGATAGGCTTAATCAAGATGAGCAGCTTTTAGAAGAGGATGATAAAAGCAATATTGAAAATATCAAAGAGTTTTTGCATGATGAAAAATTAGAAGTTATTGGTGGTAAAGTTGGATTTAGATCGTACTCAAGTGATAGATTTGCTATAGCAGGTCAAGCGTATGATGAAAATTTTTATTTGCAAAATTATAAAGGACTTTTATGGCATAAAAATAAAGTTCAAAAAAGACCAAATGATTTTTTACCACTGTATTTTTCAATTGCGCATGGCTCTAGAGCTTTTGCGAGTGCTATAGTTTGCGCTAGAGCTATTTGTTCGATGATTTTTGATGAAGTACAAATGGAAAATGATTTTTTATATGCTTTACATCCTGCTCGCTTTTTAATTCGTCAGCTCAAAAAAGGAAAAGTTTAGATTTTTACCTTTAATTCACTTTTTCTAGGTATTTTAAATTTTCAAAAAAACTTAATATAAGTGTAAAATGAATATAAGTATTTAATAAGAGGTTGTGTGAAAAAATATATTTGTTTAACATGTTTATGCTTAAACGGTTTTGCCTTGAGTTTGGAAGAAAGTTTAGGTGAGGGTGATGTGAATATCACTAAAATGCAAAAAACAAGCACGGTTTCTAAGCAAGTATTGTTTCAAAAACCACAAGAGTTTCAACCTCAAAATACTGATCTTGGATCCTTTGCTAGTCAGTCTTTGGCAAAGGTTTTAAATTTAAGTTCCAAAGATAAAACAGAAGCTAGTTTGGATTATAATGCTTTAAATGTAAATATTAAGAATATTAATACTATTGCTGATTATGATAATGCAAGTTTGTTGCTAGAAAAACAAGCAAGAATAGGTCAAATTGAACAAGCTTATTCTTTGGGGTTGATCAATCGTTATGAAATAGATGATTTTTACCTAGGTTTTAATTATTTTAATGATTACTATAAAGAGGCTTGTTCTAAAAATAGCTTTGGCGCTGAATTGCAGTTTAGTGATTATTTTAAAGCGTATGCAAATTATTATGATGTGAAAGAAAATGATACTGATGATAGTACCGAGCTTGGGGTGATGTTTGACTTGCCTTATTTAAGTGTGATTAATATTAATTCAAACATAAAAGAAGCACAAAATCAATACAATATCACTTATTCACCTTTGTCAATTTTAGATTTATCGCTTAATTATCAAGATGAAAAAACTAACGCAAAAGATCAAGCGGCAATGTGGGTAAAATTTAGACTCAATTATGAGCAAAGCTTAAGTAAGCAATTTTATAATAGCCTTTACCATAAAAATGCTATAGGCAAATTCAATCGTTATGATTTTGCCACAAGAACTTATTGATTGCTCATAAAACGAGTAAGATCATTGTAGGTTACAAAAACCATTAAAGCTAAAAGTAAAGCCATGCCAAAATAGCTTAGGTATTCAAAACACACCTTTGGAACTTCTTTTTTAAAAATGAACTCATAGAGATTAAATAAGATATGTCCCCCATCTAAAGCAGGGATTGGAAGTAGGTTAAGCACTCCAAGATTAATGGAGATTAAAGCAGTGATTAAAAACAAAACAACTATGCTTGTATTTGCAGCTTTAGAGGTAACATCCACCATGGTAATGATACCACCCATGTTTTTAGCATCTAACTCTCCGCTGATAATTTTAGCAAGTCCTTTAAAGATTAGTAAAGAAGCTTCCATGCTTTCTTCATAGGCGTATTTTAAGCTTGTAAAACCTTGATGATAAATAGTCACAAACTCACCCTTAGGAGCAATACCAATAAGAGGCTTTTGTACCTTTTGGTAAAATTCGTTATAACCCTCATCAATTTGCGGTGTTAGAGTGACCTTGATCAAGGCACCATCGCGTTTTATATCAAGTATTGTTGTTTTTGCATGTACTAATTTACTGATTTCTTCAAAGCTTTGAATCGCAACTCCATTGATAGCCATAATCGTATCGCCTACTTGTAAATTTGCTTTTTCAGCGGCTGAATTAGGCGCAATGCTTCCGATGATAGGTGCAAGTTTTTGCACTCCTAAAAAACCTATGGCTATGTAGAGTAAAAAAGCCAAAAAGAAGTTAAAGAATGGCCCTGCAAAAAGTATGTAAATTCTAGCTAAAGGGCTTAAGGTGTTATAGCTATTTGGCTCATAATTTTTTTCACCAGGATTTAAATCATCTTGTCCTTTGAGTTTAACATAACCACCTAAAGGTAGAGCAGATAAGCGGTATTCTGTGTTTTTATAAGTTTTTTTAAAAATAGCTTTTCCAAATCCTATGCTAAAAATTTCTACATCGACTTTCATGTGTTTTGCAGCTAAGAAGTGCCCTAACTCGTGAAAAAAAATTAAAAAAGATATCACTAAAAGTGTAATTAAAAAACTAAAAGAATAAAATTTAAATCCTATGGCTAAAATAAGTAGTAAAAATAAATATGACTTCAATTTACGCCTTTTTTAAATGTTTTACATAAGCTAGAATGTATTCTAAAGCAGAATATAATGTTAATATTAAAGCAATAAATAACAAGATATTTGCAAATGGCCATTGCATGGTTAAAAAAATGATGGCTATCATTTGGAAACTTGTTTTGATTTTACCTGCAAAAGAAGCACTCACATCAAATTTTTCACTTACCATCACCACTCTAAATCCAGTGATAAAAAACTCTCTAACTAAGATGATATAAACCATCCATGGATCAGCTCTATGAGTGAGTAATAAACCTAAAAAGGCAGCTAGAACAAGCATTTTATCTGCTAAAGGATCAATGATGGCGCCAAGTTTTGTAGTTTGGTTCCAAGTGCGCGCAATATAACCATCAAAAAAATCAGTCAAAGCTGCTATACCAAAAACAACACACGCAAAATAATTTACCCAGCTAGGATGGATATTTTCAAAATCATGAATTAATAAATAAAATAAAATAGGAGCTAATAGTATCCTTATAAATGCCAAGGCGTTGGGTAAATTCATGTTTGTTTAATCCTTATGTGATAAAAATACCCCCAAAAAAAAAGGGGGGGGGCAATAAATCATTTAAAAGTGGTACCACCATCAACGATTAGTGTGTGACCTGTGATCCAATTTGCTTTATCAGAGCATAGGAATAAACATGCCCCAGCTAAATCTTGAGGTTCGCCGATGCGATTAAGTGGACTAAGATTAATTGTTGCGTTTTTTACTTCTTCATAGTTTGTAAATGCTTTAAGTGCGTCAGTGTCAATTGGTCCACCGCTTACTACATTTACGCGGATGTTTTTTGCACCAAGCTCAGTTGCAGCGTATCTTGCCATAGCTTCAACCGCTGCTTTTGCAGTGCCATGTCCAGCATAATTTTCAATATGGACTAAATTTCCTGTAGAAGAAATAGATAATATACTACCTCCGCCGATTCTTTCCATTCTTTTGGCTGCTTCTTGAGCACCCACAACAAAAGCATTTACAGTTGCGGTAAAGATATTGTTGATACCTTTTGGTTTTAGTTTCATAAATTTAGTATATCCACCTACTACCGCACGACCTGAAATGATAGCATTAGAGATGAAAAAATCTATTCTATCAAAATCTTGATCAATTTTTTCAAATAATTCTTTATAAGTTTCTGGTTCAAGTATATTAAACTCGTATGCTTTTGCTTTGATTTTATAATTTGACTCTAAATCTTTTACAATTTCTTGAGCTAAGTCAGCATTAGAATTATAAGTAAAAGCTACATTAGCTCCTGCTTTTGCAAATTCATACACAATAGCCTTGCCAATCCCTCTTGTTCCACCGCTAATTACTAAAGTTTTATTTTGAAAAAAAGTCTCCATTAAAATCCTTTTATATTATAGTTTTTCATTACTGTTTCTATTTTTGTTAAATTACAATCACTAGGTTTGCAAAGCGGCAAACGATATTCTAAAGTAGGGGTCAACCCTGCTATATACATTGCGGCTTTAATAGGTATAGGATTGCTTTCACAAAATAAAATTTTATTGATATTATACAACTCATCGTTAATTTTTTTTGCTTCGATGTATTTTTCTTCTAAAGCTAAATGAGTTAATTTTGAAATCATATCAGGAAGTAAATTTGAAGTAACTGAAATCACACCTTTACCACCATTTGAAAGTATAGGATAATTAATTGCATCTTCGCCACTTAAAAGTATTATTCTAGGTTCGTGTGCTAATAAGTCTACGCATTTATCAATACTTCCACTAGCTTCTTTAACTCCGTAAATATTTTCACAATCTCTAAATAATTTTATAATGGTTTCAGTTTGTAGTTCGCATCCTGTTCTACCTGGTACATTATATAATAATACAGGTATATCAATGCTTTTTGCTATTTCTTTATAATGCAAATACAAACCTTCTTGCGTGGGTTTGTTATAATAAGGTGTAACACTTAAAATACCATCAGCACCATGTTCTTGGGCAAATTTAGCTAAACTTACAGCTTCGTGTGTAGCATTGCTTCCTGCACCCGCTAAAACCTTACAAGAGCTTCCTTTGCATGCATCAAGGGCAATTTCTATACAAATTCTATGCTCTTCATGAGTTAAAGTCGCACTTTCTCCGGTTGTTCCAACAGGTACTACCACATCAATACCATTTGCGATTTGTCTTTTAATAAGCTTGTGATATGTTTGCTCATCTAATTTTCCATTTTTAAATGGAGTAATTAAAGCAGTCATTGCACCTATGATTGTTTTGTTATTCATTTTTGCCCTTTCTTAAGATGATTGTGGTGGATTTATTTGCATTGAAATATTTTTTAGCACAATGAATTAAATCATCTTTGTTTAGACTCTCGATATTTTTTTCATAATCAAGTAAAGGTTTTAAATCTCCTCTTGCAAGATAAGATCCGTAAATGTTTGCCACACTACTTGCATTGCTTAATGAGAAAATAAAATCACTTTTTACAGTGTTTTTGATTTTTTCCATGATAGTATCATCAAATTTAGCATTTTTTACATCATCGAGAATTTTTAAAAGTTCTTTTTCGACATCCTCAGCTTGAACACTCTCATTGCAAACACAGATAAATACAAATAAGTTTTCATCAATATTTTCACTAGCATAAGCGTAAAATTCATTGATTAGCTCTAGTTTATCGATTAAAATTTCACTTATGAGAGAGCTTTTTCCATTTCCCAAAAGTTCACTTAAAGCACAAAGTTTTGGCATATCTTCGTGATTAAACGCAGGAATCTTATATGCAAGCGCTAGTAATTGTGTATCGCTTTCTTTGTGCAAAATAATGCGTTTAGCGCCATCTTGTTCAGGTTCTTTCTCATGGACTATAGGAATTGCTTTGGTGTTTTTAATATCATGAAAATGTTTTTTGGCTAGGTTAAAAACTTCATCTTCATTAATATCACCACTTACAAGCAAGATGGCATTTTTGGGTTGGTAGAAAGTTTGGTGAAATTCTTTTATATCTTCTATACTCCAATTTTGTATATCTTTGAAAAATCCTATTGGAGTCCAATGGTATGGATGGTGTAAAAAGGCGTGGTTATACAGTCTAAAGTATAAATAACCCAAAGGGTTATTATCAGTTCTCCATCGTCTTTCTTCTAAAACTACATCTCTTTCAGGTTGAAATTCATCATCTTTGAGATTTAAATTACGCATTAATTCTGCAAAAAGCCATAAAGATTTATCTAAATTTTCACTGGAGCATTTGATGAAATAATGTGTGTAGTCAAAGCCTGTGCTTGCGTTGTCCACTCCGCCAAAACCTTTAACTATCTCATCAAATTCACCTGCTTTTAAATTTTTAGTACTTTTAAAATTTAAGTGTTCTAGCATATGTGCTATGCCACTTTTTCCCATTTTTTCATTTCTTGAGCCAACTTTATAAAAAATATCTACACTAATTACCCCGCTTTTTTTGTTAACAGGTAGGGTATAAATTTCAAGTCCGTTCTCAAGGGTAGTGTTTTTATAATGAATCATTTAAAATTTACTCCTATAGCTTGACTGATATGATTAAAGCCATCTTGTTTTAAAAGTTCGATTAAACCTTGGTTGATATTTTTGACTATACTTGGCCCTTTAAAGATCATAGCAGTATAAATTTGAACTAAACTAGCACCATTTTTGATACGCTCATAAGCGGTTTCAGCACTGTCTATTCCACCACTTGCTATTAAAACAGTATCTTGATAAATTTCTTTTGCTACTTCCTTAAAGAAGGTTGCACTTTTTTGAGTGATTAATTTACCGCTAATTCCACCAAAAGTTCTTGCATTATCAATCAAAGAATAATCAATGCTAGTATTTGCCATAATAATACCATCTGCCTTTGCACTAATAGCGCTTTTGCAAAGTGATATAGCACTATCGATATTCATATCTGGTGCGATTTTTAAAATGACTGGTTTGTTTGTGATTTCTTTTGCTTGGTTAAACAAGGTGCTTACAAATTCTTCACTTTGTAAATCTCTTAGATTTTTAGTATTTGGTGAGGAAATGTTGATTACAAATAAATCACATAAGTCCTTGAACTCTTTTAATAAAATAATATAATCATTGATCGCTTCTTCATTTGGGGTGATTTTATTTTTACCTATATTAGCAACCAAGGGTATACTAAAAGGGTAAACTTTTTTAACTGCTTTAGCAATAGCATCTTTGCCTTTGTTATTAAAGCCCATAGCATTTTGAATGCTTTCTTGTTCAACTAGCCTAAAAAGTCTAGGTTTTTCATTGCCACTTTGTGGTTTTGGAGTAAAGGTGCCATACTCTAAGAATCCAAAACCTAATGCACTTAGTGGTCTTATCATGGTTGCATTTTTGTCAAATCCACCTGCTAAACCTACTGGATTGTAAAAATGTAGATTGAAAATTTCTTGGTTTAGGGCTTCATCGTTTACTATGTAGTCTTTTGCAAAAAAACTAAGTCCTCCGGGAAAAATACAATCCAAAGTACGCATGCTAAATTCAGCTAAAGCATGGGCGTTTTCTGGATCTAGTTTGTATATTAAAGGTTTTAAGCTCTCATAAGTCATTTTTTTCCTTTTGTGCAAAATAGCATATTTTACTAAAAAAATGATAATTTTTAGTTTTCATTTGCTTGAATTTGATCAGTTTTTTGTGCTTTTTGCTTTAGTTTTTGATAAATTTCACAATGTTGCATCAAATATGTATCGTTTCCAATAGAGGCGATTTTTCCTTTGTCTAGTACAGCGATTTTGTCTGCATTTTCTATTGTGCTAAGTCTGTGTGCGATGATGAGTATCAAACGATCTTTTTTTAGATTTTCTATTGTTCTTACAATGGCTTTTTCGCTTTCATTATCAAGTGCTGAAGTGGCTTCATCAAAAATTAAAATTTGAGGATTTTTATATAAAGCTCTTGCTATAGCAATACGCTGTTTTTGTCCACCTGAGAGATTTTTACCATGCTCTTTTAATTCAGTATGTATACCTCCAAGTTCTTGAACAAAATCATACGCATTGGCTTGTTTTAAAACTTCTATCACGCGTGCTTCGTCATACTCTTTAGCATAAGCAATGTTTTGAGCAATAGTATCGTTAAATATGTAAATATTTTGAGTCACCAAAGAAATATTTTCTCTTAAACTTGTAATATCAAAAGAACTAATATCTTTTTGGTTGATTAAAATTTCACCACTATTTTTTTCAAAAAAATACATTAAAAGATTAATAATGGAGGATTTCCCGCCACCACTTGAGCCTACTAGGGCTAAAATTTCTCCTCTATTAAAAGAAAAACTTACATCATTTAAGACCATTTTGTTTTCATGGTAACTCAAAGAGACATTTTTAAAGCAAATGTTTTGGATATTTTCTGTAAGTTTTTCATCGCCACCTTTAATTTGTGGTTCTAAATCAGTTAAATAAAAAGTTCTTTCGCTTGCTGCTACTGCATTTTGCAATCTTGTATAAAGTGAAGAAAGTCTTTTAATGGGAGTATAAGCCATAAACAAAGCTGTGGTAAAGCTAAAAAAAGATCCTATACTTAAACTCCCATCAATTACTTCTTTACCACCTACTATAATCACTACTGCAAATCCGATTGAACCCATAGATTCCATTAAAGGGCTACTTAAAGCTTCTATTCTAATGCCTTTTAAGGAAAGCTTGCAAACTTCACTATTGGTTTGGCTGAATTTTTGCATTTCATTTTTGCTTGCATTGGAAGCTTTAATCAGTTCTATATTAGAAAAGATTTCACTTAATCTTGAAGTGAGATCAGAATTTTTTTCTTGAGTATTGCGTCCTATTTTTTTAATCTTTTTTGCAAAAAGAACAAGAGGGTAAATCGCTAAAGGTAGGATAACTAAAGCAAAAAAAGTAAGTTTTGGACTTTGGTAAATCACCACACTTAAAAGCCCAATAGCAGTTAAACCTTCTCTTAAAATTTCAGGTATTATGGTAGAAACTATATTTTGCAAAGCACCAATATCAGAAGTACATCTGCTGATTAATTCTCCGCTTCTGTATTTATGGAAAAAACCCATATCTAAACGTAAGAGATTCCCAAGAACTAATTCTCTTAATCTTCTTAAAATATCTGTTCCAACATAAGAAATATAATAAACTTGCATATAGGCACCAAGATTTTTTAATACATAAATTAAAATCACCAATAAAGGCATATAATAAAGCAATTCCACATTTTTTTCAATAAAAATTTTATTTAAAATCGGCTCTATAATGTAAGCACTAGCAGCTGTACCACCGCTAGTTAAAAGCATGCCTATAATAGCTAAAGCAAAGTAAAACCAATAATCTTTATAGTAAGGCTTAAAGCGGTTAAAAACCTCTTTAAGTTTCATTTCTTTGTAGTTTTTATCCATTTTTCTCCCATATAACCCCATTTGGTGTATCCATTAAAAGAATATTTTCTTTAGCTAGATCATTGCGAATTTGATCTGCTAGAGCATAGTTTTTTTCTTGTTTTGCTTGGTTACGTAAAGTGATTTTTTCTTCTATTTCTTGACATTTTTCTTGACTGATGCCAAATTGAAAATATTTTATAGTATCGACAAAACCTAGACCAAAAATAAATGCAAGTTCTTTGAGAATTTTTTCTAATTGTGTTTTGTAGGTTTTGTCTTTAGGGTTTTGATCTAGATAGATATTGCTTTCATTGATAAACTCATCAAGCAAGGCTAATGCTTTAGAGATGTTTAAATCATCATTTAAAACATCTAAAATATGTTTAGCTATCTCGCTTTCTATGCTGATTATTTCATCTTTAAAAGCATTTAAATTTAAGCGTTTTTTTAAACGATAAAATTTATCTAATCTCTTTTTTGCAGCTTGTAAGTCTTCTAAGGCATAATTAAAATGTGCTCTATAATGTACGCTTAAAAGATAAAACCTCAATACTTCACCACTAAAAAGTTTCAAAGAATCTTTTAGGAAAAAGCTATTTCCTAAGCTTTTGCTCATTTTTTCACCATTAATTTGCACAAAGCCATTGTGTAGCCAAAAGTTAGCTAATTCATAATCATTTTTGCAGCGACATTGACAAGCTTCATTCTCATGATGAGGAAAGAGTAGATCAATACCTCCTGCGTGAATGTCAAGCTTGTCTTTAAAAATACTTTCTATCATTACAACACATTCAGTATGCCAGCCCGGTCTTCCTTTGCCAAAGCTTGCAGGGTAAAAATTCTCATCAAATTTCCATAAAACAAAATCACTATCGTTTTTTTTATTTACACTTTCTTCTAGGCGTGATTGGGTATCTTCTAAATTTCTTTTAGAAAGATGAAAGTATTTTTCATCTTTGCTTGTGTCAAAATAAATTCCATCATCAAGTTGATAGGCTAGGTTTAGTTTTAAAAGCTTTTCTATGTAAGCAATCATTTCTTGAATATAATTTGTTGCTTTTGGTTTAAAATCAGGCTCTAGTATATTAAGCGCTTGCATATCCTCTTCATATCTTTTAATATAAAAGCTAGTGATATCTTCTAAGCTTTGCTTGCTTTCATGCATTTTTTTTAAAATTTTATCATCAATATCAGTGTAATTTCTTGCAAACGTTACCTTGTAGTTATTAGCTAATAAAACTCTTCTTAAAAGATCAAAGCACACACTACTTCTTGCGTGTCCTAAATGCGCATCATCATATACAGTAGGGCCACAAAGGTAAATATTTGCTTGATTTGCTACATGAGGAGTAAATTTAATTTTTTTCTTTAAAACGCTATCAAATAATACCATTAAAACAAACCTTTAACAAAATGATAAATATGAATTAAAAATTGTATTAAAATATCTTTAATTTCAAATAAGCCTAAGGCAAATAAGCTTAAAAAAACTACACTAATTAGCCAAAATTTAATTCTAATAATACTCCATAGGTTTTTAAAGCCAAATTCTTTAACATTAGCATATAATAAATAAAAAGCACTAATAGATGAAGCTAGCGCAATACCTAGGCTTTTGTAAGCTTCTTCTTCGATAAGTAAGATAATTACTATGCTAAAAAATGCTGAAATAAAAAGTGTTTTAAAGGCGATTATGGCGGCTATTTTTTGTTTAAATTTAGCATAAAGCCACAATGAAAATAATTTTTGTAGACCAAAAGGTAAAAGTCCCAAAAGATAAGCTTGTAATAAAAATGCAGTGATTTTTGTGTCTTCTTGGTTGAAATTTCCTCTTTGGAATAAAAACTCAACAATCTCCTTTGCTAAAATAATCCCTACTATACTAGCTAAAATTAAAAGCACGCTTAAATATTCAAAGGCTTTTTGCATAAAAGCTAAGGCTTTTTGTTCTTCATTTGCTTTTAAATGTCTTAGTATTTTTGGAAAACTTACTTGACTTAGGGCGATTGCAAAAAGTGCTAGAGGAAGCTGAAAAACCCTATTAGAATAATATAAATAGGAAATACTACCAGCCATTAAAAAGCTCGCGATGGTAGTATCTAGCAAAGAGCTGATTTGATTAGCTGAAGAGCCTAAAAGTCCATGGGTAAATGTGGAGTGAAATTGATCTAATTTTGCCTTAGCTTTTTTTAGTTTGATACTTAAATACATGCTTTTTAAAATTTTAGTATTTTTTAGAGCAAAAATATGCCATATAAGCTGAGCCAAACCACTTAAAACAGTCGCATATGAAAAATAATACAAGGCTTCTAGTGGTTGATCTTGGCTAACAAAAAATCCCGCAATCACAACAAAAAGATTAAAAAAAGAAGCAGAAAAAGATGTAATGAAAAAATTTTGTTTATAATTTAGTAAAGAGCCTAAAAAGGTAACCAAAAAGATAAAAAATAAATACCAAAAATTAATAGAAACCAAAGGAGCGGCTAAAATAATTGTTTCTTTGTTAAAACCAAAAGCAAAAATCTTTGTAAAAAATTCAGCAAAAAAACTTACTAACACACAGGTTAAAAAGACAATTATGCTAAATTGCAATAATACATTTAAACAAAAGGCACCTTTTTTACTTGCTTTAATAAAGCTAGGCAAAAATGCTTGTCCAAAAGCTCCTTCGGCAAAAATTCTTCTAAAAAATGCAGGCATTTTTAAAGCCACAAAGAAAATATCGCTATAAATTCCAGCTCCTAAGTATAAAGCTAAAACAATATCTCTTAAAACTCCCATTATTCTAGAAAATAAAATTCCCAAAGCATTAATGATAAAATTTTTAAAAATAATATTTTTTTTCATGTGATTTCATTCTTTTTATATTAGTTTGAATATTATAAAATTTTTAATAATAATTTTAACGAAATTTTGATTTTATTTTTGCTAAAATCAAAATTTTATATACAATAAGGAAGCTTAGGATATGGAAGAAAAGAAAATTTTATACACTAAAGATCCCTATAAAGAGCTTTTGGTATTTGCTTCTGAAAATCAATGCGAGGTAGAAGAGTTAGATTTTAGATTATTGAGTTTTAACACTTCTTATACCTATGATAATCAAGAATGGATAAAGGCAAATGAAAAGGAATTAAAAATTTTTGAAGAAGATGAGAAGTTTTTAATTCAAAATTTAAATATCAAACAAGAATATAAAATCGAGATTTTTTTTAAAAAAATGGCTCATCTTCAAGAATTTGATATTAGCTTGCAAACAAATGAATTTTGTACTTTATTAAAAGCAAATGTTAAACCTAAAGATAGTATTGCATTTTATGATAAATTAGCTTTGGAGCTTTTAGAAGCCATATATAAAGCGATGATTAAAGAGAAATTTTTACTAGGCTTTAGAAATTTTGATTTTAAAAAACAAATTATAGATTTTAACGCTAAGGTCAAAGAAAAGCAAAAATTTGATTTTGAAGTTGAATTTGAAGTAAGCAAAGGGCTTGACCCTCAAGAACCTACTAATGAAGAGATTAAATTTCATTATTTGGATAAATTAAAAAAACACAATGACGTGATGAATAGAAATTATGTAGCGCCTATAGGAAAAGATGAGGTGGCTATTGAAAAGATAAAACCCAAAGAGGGGAGTGATGGTAAGGATTTAAGATTTAAAATTTTAAAAGCACTTCCACCTAAATCTAACAAAGACAAGGTAATTTGTTCAGACAAATTTGAAATCAAAGAAGATGATGAGAGTGTGAAATACATTGCCAAAAAAGATGGTTTTATTATACAAAGAAAGTCTATTTATGAAATAGAAAATTATTTGGAATTTAATAAGGTTGATTTTAAAAGTACAGGATCTATTTGGGCGGGTTTTGATAAACAAGTAATTATTATGATAAAAAACACAAATACCTTAGAAGATGCTATAGGACCTAGGATCACTGTTGAAGCACAGGAATTGGAAGTTGTGGGTAATATGGCTCAAGATTCTGTTTTAAGAGGTAAAAAAGTAACCCTTAAAGGTAACATGCATCACAAAAGCACCATTATAGGACAAAAGGTTGATGTAAACATTTTAAGGGGTTATTGCCAAGCGCAAGAATTAAACGTTGAAACTTTAGAAAATGGAGTAATTAGAGCTAAAAAAGTAAATATTAAAAAAGCAGTTGGTGGCGAGATTATTGCTGATGAGGTTTATATACAAGAGCTTGTGGGTAATTGTATTTGTAGTGCTAAAAGTTTGATACATATTGAAAAAATTCAAGGTAGTGGAAATAAGCTTATGATCCAAGATCTTAAAGCTTTTGGAGAAGAAAAAAGTGGCGAGGAAATTTTGGTTCATATTGATGAGTTACAAAAAGAACAAGAAAATGTAGCTAAAGAAATAGAAGATGTTAAGCATACTATTCAAGTAAGTAAAGACTCTGTGCGAATTTTGCAACAAAAAGCCAAAGAATTATTAAGTGCAAAAAGAGCTGTGCCGCAAGCTTACAAAGCTACTATTAAAGATTTTAATCAAAAAGTTGAAAGCTTAAGTATTTTAAGTAATAAAATAGAGACATTAAAAGAAGAAGAAAAAGCAAGCGTAGAAAAGTTAAAGCAAATTCAAGAAGAGCTTTTAAAATCAAAAATCATTAATAAAAGTGGAAAATGGTTGGATTTAAATGAGGTTAAATTTCACTTACTCAATCCTAGAAAAGAGTTAAGTTATCACCCAAATAACGAAGAAAGAATTCAATGCTTTACACTTGAAAAAGTTGAAACCGAAGAAGGCGTGAGTGCTTATGAAATTCAGTCTATAAGTAACTATAAGGAAAAGGTAGATGATAGTAGCAATTGAAGGTGTTGTAAGTAAAAAAGAACCTACTTTTATAGTATTAAAAACTGCTAATGGTGTAAGTTATGGTGTTTATGTATCATTATTTTGCTCAAGTGGTATTGAAGTAAATCAAAAGATAGAATTATCTATCACACAAATTATAAAAGAAGATTCGCATAAATTGTATGGTTTTTTAGATATTAATGAACAAAAAATGTTTGAATTGTTGATTAAAATCAGCGGTATAGGGGCAACGACTGCTATGGCACTTTGCTCAAGCTTAGATAGCAATACCTTTTACGCAGCTTTGCAAAATGGCGACGAAAGTGTGTTTAAAAAAGTTCCTGGTATTGGTCCAAAAAGCGCAAAGAGAATTATCGCTGAGTTAAGCGATGCTAAAATTCATATAGAAAATTCTAATCAAGATCAAGCGCAAGCTTTAGCAGCGTTGCTTTCGTTAGGGTTTAAACAAGAAAACATTTTAAAAGTTTTACGAACTTGTGAAAGTAAAAATACTAGCGAATTAATCAAAGAAGCTTTAAAGAAACTAGGATAATAAAAAGGAAAAATAATGACATATGGTGTGATTTTTGGTGCAAATTCTTATGAGCATGAAATTAGTATTGTAAGTGCGGTGGTGCTAAAAAAAGTACTTAAGGCTCCAAAGCAATTTATATTTTGTGATAAAAATAAGGAATTTTTTCTAATAGATGATGAAAAAATGAATGCAAAAACTTTTAGCAGTGGTGCTTATAAAAAAGAAAAAGCTTTGGTATTAAAGCAAGGTGGGTTTTTTTACAAAACAATGCTAGGTGAAAAAAAATTAGAAATAGATGTGGCGATTAATATCGTACATGGCAAAGATGGCGAAGATGGTAAAATAGCTGCCTTGCTTGATTTTTATGGTGTAAAATACATTGGACCGCGTTTAGAAGCTAGTGTTTTATCGTTTAATAAAATCTTAACTAAACTTTATGCTCAAAGTGTAGGAGTAAAAACACTAGATTATACAGTATTTAATTTGCATCAAGAGCAAGATGTCACTTTAGAATTTCCTTGTATTTTAAAACCTGCAAGATTGGGTAGTAGTATAGGTATTAG
The DNA here is from genome assembly GCF_003627915.1 of Campylobacter sp. P255. NCBI lineage: Bacteria > Pseudomonadati > Campylobacterota > Epsilonproteobacteria > Campylobacterales > Campylobacteraceae > Campylobacter > Campylobacter sp. P255. Next base: position 48,523 of record NZ_NREN01000002.1, on the reverse strand, counting down.
TGTTGTAAAAGATGAGGAAGATTTTAAGTATGCTAAAGATGTTGCTTTTGAATTTGATGAGGATATTGTGGTAGAAAAATTTGTGAGTAATATCAAAGAATACAATCTTGCAGGTTGTATGATAGATAATAAGATGGAATTTTCTATCATAGAAGAACCTAGAAAAAATGAAATCTTAGATTTTGAGCAAAAGTACTTAGGTTTTTCAGAAAGTTCTAAAGTAGGCGAGGCTGATATTAGTGAAGAATTAAAACAAAAGCTAAAAGATAATTTTATGAAAATTTACAATCCTTTATTTAAAGGAGCTTTGATACGTTGTGATTTTTTTGTGATAGATGATGGGGTTTATTTAAATGAGATTAATCCAAACCCAGGATCTTTAGCAAATTATTTGTTTGAAGATTTTACTAGCGTGATTAATAATTTGGCTGAAAATATAGAACTAGAAAGACAAATAAAAATTGATTATGCTTTTATTCATAGTATTAATGGGCAAAAAGGTAAGTTATAATCATGGCGACTTTTAGCAAAGATGAAATTTATACTGCTACTGAAGTGGTAAGAAATTTCAGCACTATGCTTGAAAAAACAAAAAAGAGTGAAAATGGTAGACTTGTGATCGTAAAAAACAATAAATTTGAAGCAGTGCTTTTGAGTTTTGAAGAATATGAGCGTTTAAACGAGGCTGTTGCACTTTTAGAGAAGATTTATAAGGATAAAAAAGGCTAGAAATGGCAAAAACTAGAGTATATTCAAATGGATATTTTTATAATTTAAGTTATGAATTAATCAATCCAAAATGTGAAAAAACGATTCTTATTTTACATGGTTGGGGTGCTAATAAAGAGCTTATGAAACAAGCTTTTGAAAAGCCTTTGAAAAATTTTAAGCAAATTTATTTAGACTTACCTGGATTTGGTAATTCAAACATAGAAGCACCGATGGACTCATATGCTTATGCAAAAGTTGTTGAAGATTTTTTAATCACTATTGATCACAAAGTAGATTATTTAATGGGGCATTCTTTTGGGGGTAAAATTGCGACTATTATGTGTCAAAATGTCCAGTATCAAGGTTTAATCTTGCTTTCAAGCGCAGGTGTGGTTTTACCAAAGAGTTTTAAGGTGCGTTTTAAGATAGCACTGTTTAAGATCTTAAAAAATCTTCCTTATGGGGATTTTTGGAGAAAGTTTTTTATAAGCAAAGACGCTCAAGGTATGAGTGAGGTGATGTATGAAACTTTTAAAAAAGTTGTGAATGAAAATTTAGAAAATGAATTTCAAAAAATCAAAAATCCCATTTTGATTTTTTGGGGCAATGAAGACAAAGCTACACCTTTAAAAAGTGGCGCGATTATACACTCTTTAGCACAAAAAGGAAAATTTTTTGCATTAGAGGGAGATCATTTTTTCTTTTTACAACATGCAAATTTTGTAAGTGAAAAAATACACGAGGAATTTCTAAAACAATGATTAACATGCTAGCGTTTTTGTGTTTAAATTTTTTGCTCGGTTTTTATTTGATTTTGGCATTGCAGTGGTATTCTTATAAGTTTTCACGCATTATATTGCACTATGCTAAACCTTGGTGGCATTTGTATTTTGCGATCATTCCATATTTTGCATTTGCTTATTTTTTGTATAGTGGAAATTTTTATCCTTATTTTGTTGTTTTGGCTTTAGCTTTAGTTTATGGTGGGTTTTTATATAAAAATTTAGATAAAAAACTTGTTTTTACTGCTAGAGTGAAGCGATATTTTATTGTTTTAATATTGTTGACTTTAGTATTTATGCCTTTTTTTTATACGGGTTTAGAAGCTTTAGCTGGAGCTTTTTTGCTAAGTTTGATAGTAGAGAAAATAAATCAAAAGTATTTTATAAAACAAGCTGCTAAAAAAATTCAAGATAATTCAAAATTAAAAATTATCCTGATTACTGCAAGTTTTGGGAAAACAAGTATTAAAAATTTCTTATATGATCTTTTAAAAGATGAATTTAAGTGTTATAAAACCCCAAGAAGTGTTAATACATTCATGGGTATAGTTAAAGATATCAATGAAAATTTACAAAATGATACGCAAATTTATATCGTGGAAGCTGGTGCACGTGAAAAAAACGACATCTTGGAGATTACAGAATTTTTAAATCCTCAAATTTGTATAGTGGGTGAAATAGGTTTGGCTCACTTGGAGTATTTTAAAAGCCAAGATAATATCCGAAAGGCAAAATTGCAGGCGTTAAAATCTAAGCGTCTAGAAAAATACTTTTTACATTCAAGTACTTTATATGAAAATGAATTTTATGATATGTGTTTAAGCGATGTTTGTGCAAGCTTGGAGGGTTTAGACTTTAAAGTTAGATTAGATGGCAAAATTTATCCTTTTCATGCTGATTTGTTAGGCGCTTTTAATGCTTATAATATTAGCGTGGGGATATTGCTCGCACATTATTTAAATGTAAATATTGAAAAAATTACTCAAAGCGTGTCTAAATTAAAGGCTGTGGAGCATCGATTACAAGTAATTTCTAGAGAACCAAAATTTATCATTGATGATGGGTTTAATGGGAATTTTAAAGGTATGAGTCAAAGCTATGAGCTTTGTAAAAGCTATAAGGGAAGAAGAGTTTTGGTGACTCCTGGTATTGTTGAAGTAAATGAAGAAGAAAATATAAAACTATGTAAAATCATCAACGAATGCTTTGACTTTGTTATTATTACTTCGCAGGTTAATAGTGCGATCTTGCAAAAATATATCAGTGTGGAAATTTTTGTTTTAAAAGAAAAAGCTCAACTTGTAGAAGCTTTAGCGCGATTGACTCATAATGGAGATTTGATTTTGTTTTCTAATGATGCGCCAAGTTTTATGTAGATCCATTTGGCTTAAAAAGGCCAAATGGTTTCCATGAATTTTGTCCCCCAAGGCTTACGTGTAGACTTATCAATATCGCCTTCTGTTTTATAAAGAATTTTTGCATCTGCAATATATTTACTGTCTATCATATTATCTTGGGAAATATCATAAGGTCTTATTACCCCACTTAGTTGAATGATTTGTTTTTCACCATTGATTAAAAGTTCTCTACTTCCTTCGATGAAATAATTTCCATTAGATAAAACTTTAATTACTCTAGCAGAAATGGTGGTTTGGAAATTTTCACTTCTAGTTTGAGAACCTGTTCCTTGATACTGTGAAGTACTTGATGAAGTGTAACCTATGTTAGTATAGTCATTTACAAAATCTCTAACTTTGCTAAGTCCAGCACCAGTAGTGATTTGTCCGCCACCTAAATTGACATTATTGTTTTTACTTGTAGCTTTAGATCCTTGCGAGTTTTGTGTGGCGTTTTCTCTAATAACTACTGTCACTAAATCATTTACATTCATAGCTTTTTTATCTGAAAATAAAGGATTGTCACCTTTGCCAAACAAAGATCCAGGATTGCTTTGAGTATTGTTATTTTGTTTAGGAGCTAGTTCTTCTACATAAGTTGGGGGCTTCATATTGATATGTGGGTCAACTGTAGCACTACAACCAAACATTACAAAAGGTAACAAGTAAAAATTAACATTTTTAAATTTCATGGCTTTATAACCTTATATTATTGTGATGAATTTTAAAATTATTATATTACAAAAAAACAATTAATTTGTTAAAAAAGAGGAAAAAATGAAATCCATGTTTTTATTAGATTGTACTGATATGCATTTTTTGCAGCAGTGCTTGGAGAGAGTGCAGGGTCAAATAGTTTTTTACTTTCCTGTTTTTAGTGAAAAAAACAAAGAAAAGATCGCATTATTTAGTGCAGAGAAAAAGCTGAAGGTAGATTTTTCTTATAGCTTTGAAAAAAATGATTATCAAGCCAAAATAACTCAAAATTCTAATGATTTTTTCAAAAAAATTATTGAAGATTTTGAAGCAATAAAAAAAGAAAATGATTTTATTGTAGTGCTTGGTGTTGATGATTTTGGTTTAATGGGAGATTTAAATTTAAATATCAGTTTGGCCAAAGAGCTAAATACTCCAGTGTATGTAAAATGCCAAGATAAAAACTATACTATGTTGAATTTTTTATTAAGCCAAAAACTAAATCAATATGTTTTATTAAAAGAAAATGAGACATTTGATCAAGAATTGTTACAAGAATACAACTATAAAACCCAAGCAAGATTTTCATATGAGCTTTTTGAAAAAGCTAAGGCAGATAAAAAAATAGTGGTTTTGCCTGAAAGTTTTGATGAGAGAGTTTTAAAGGCAAGCGAGTTTTTGATACAAAATGAAATTGTTGATTTGATATTGCTAGGTGATAGCAATGAAATTTGTGCTAAAGCAAATAGTTTAAATATCAACATAGATGGTGTGCGCATTATAAATCCTAAAAATTCTCAGTATAATGAAGAATTTGAAGAACTTTTGTATGAAGCAAGAAAAAACAAGGGAATGAGTAAAGAAGAAGCTAAAAAGCTTGTGCAAGATAAAACCTACTTTGCAACTATGCTTGTGCATACGCAAAAAGCACATGCTATGGTAAGTGGTGCAAGTACAACTACTGCTGAAACGATTCGTCCTGCCTTGCAAATTATCAAAACAAAGCCTGATGTGAGTTTGGTTTCTGGTATGTTTTTTATGTCTTTAGAAGATAAGGTATTGGTTTTTGCTGATTGTGCTGTTATGCCAAATCCAACTCCTGCGCAACTTGCTGAAATTGCTTATGTGAGTGCAAATAGTGCAAAGTCTTTTGGACTTGATCCTAAGGTAGCTTTGCTTTCGTATTCTAGCGGAGATAGCGGAAGCGGAGCTAGTGTAGATGCGATCAAAGAAGCTACTAAAATAGCTAGAGAAAAATACCCGCAACTTGAAGTAGAAGGACCTATACAATTTGACGCTGCTTATGATATACTCACAGCAAAAAGTAAAATGCCAAATTCTAAAGTTGCAGGAAGGGCAAATGTATATGTGTTTCCTGATTTGAATGCAGCAAATATTTGCTATAAAGCTGTTCAAAGAACTGCTAATTCTTTGGCGATTGGTCCTATTTTGCAAGGACTTAAAAAACCAATCAACGATTTAAGTAGAGGTTGTTTGGTGGAAGATATTATTAATACTGTGATTTTAAGTGCTATTCAAGCGCAAGAATAAGGAGAAAAATGAAAATATTAGTTTTAAATTCAGGTTCATCATCAATTAAATTTAAGCTTTTTGAAAAAGATGAAGCCCTAGCATCTGGTTTGGTGGAAAAAATAGGCGAGCAAAGCTCTAAAATAGAATTAAAAGATTTAAAAAATGGTCAAAAATATCAAAAAGAATTAGCAATTAAAGATCATGAGCAAGGTATTGAGCTTGTAAATGAGTTGTTTGCGCAAAGTGGAATTTTAAATGATTTAAATGAACTTGATGGGTGTGGTCATAGGATAGTACATGGGGGACCAAATTTAACCAAGCACTGTTTGGTAGATGATGAAATTTTAAAAGAAATTGACAGGGTTTCTCATATAGCGCCTTTACATAACCCTGCACATTTAATTGGTATAAAAACTATGATCAAAGCAGCTCCAAAGGTTCCAAATGTAACTGTTTTTGACACAGCATTTCATCAAAGCATGCCTGATTATGCTTATATGTATGCTTTGCCATATGAGCTTTATGAAAAACATCAAGTGAGAAAATATGGTTTTCATGGTACTTCTCATTCTTATGTAAGTAAACAAGCAGCACACATACTTGGAAAGGATATTAATGAATTTAACGCAATAAGTGCGCATTTAGGTAATGGAGCAAGTGTTTGTGCTGTAGAAAATGGTAAGTGTGTGGATACTTCTATGGGTTTTACTCCGCTAGAAGGTTTGATTATGGGAACTAGATGTGGAGATATTGATCCTGCTGTGTTGTCGTTTTTAGCTAAAGAATTAAATTTAAATTCTACACAATTAGACACGATGATGAATAAAAAAAGTGGTGTTTATGGAATTTGTGGCTTTAATGATTTTAGAGATATTGAAGCACAAATTGAACAAAATAACGACAAAGCAAGACTTGCTCTTGATATGTTTTGCTATCGCTTGAGCAAATATATTGGTTCTTATTTTGCAATTTTACCAAGGATAGATGCGTTGATTTTTACTGCGGGTATTGGTGAGAATGATTGCATTGTGAGAGAAAAAGTTTGTCAAAGATTGGCACATTTAGGATTTGATATAGATTTAGATAAGAATGCACAACTTAGAAATGGTGAGATCGGTAAAAAAGATTCTAAGATTAAAATTTTAATTGTTCCAACCGAAGAAGAATTAGAAATTGCTAAAATCACTACTGATTTAATTCAAAGCAAATAACCTTGAGTTTTAAAACTCAAGGTTTGTTTTAAAATGCAGGAATTACCGCACCTTGGTATTTTTCATTGATAAAATCTTTTACCTTTTGACTTTGTAAAGCTTTAACCAAGGCTTTGATTTTTGGATTATCTTTATTGTCTTCAGTTGTTACTAGAATATTTGCATAAGGACTATCTTTGCTTTCAATTAAAATAGAATCCTTCACTGGGTTTAAGTTTGCAGATAAAGCATAGTTGGAGTTGATCACTGCAAAATCTACATCATTTAAAGCTCTTGGAAGTTGGGCTGCTTTTAATTCTTTAAATTTGATATTTTTTGGATTATCTTTAATATCAAGCGGGGTTTTTAATGCTACATTTTCAAAGCTTACTAGTTTGGTACTTGCGATAATATCCAAAGCTCTACTTTCATTAGTTGGATCATTTGGAACAGCTATGGTAGCATTTTGTGGAAGCTCTTGAATATTTTTGTATTTTTTTGAGTATAGAGCCATAGGTTCGATATGAATTTTTGCTACGCTTACAAGTTTGGTTCCTTTGTTGGCATTAAATTCATCTAAATAAGGTTGATGTTGGAAGAAATTTGCATCTAGTTCTTTGCTATCTGTGCTAAGATTTGGTAAAACATAATCGCTAAATTCTTTGATTTTTAAAGTATAACCTTCTTTTTTTAATAATTCTTTGGTTTGCTCTAAAATTTCAGCATGTGGGACAGGTGTTGCACCTACTGTGATGACTTCATTGGCAAATAAACTTACTCCTAAGATGATGCTTGCTGCAAGAATTTTAAACAGCTTCATTTGAAACTCCTTTTGTATGGTTTTAAAATGCTTGATTATATTGTAAAAATATTAATAAGATGAGAAAAGTTTTATTTTAGTTTATTTTTATATTCATTTGCAAGATGTTTAAGTTCTTTTATAAAATGTATATAACCACCTTTATGCCAATTTTTTTGAGCATAAATGAGTGCTTGTCCTATCTTATAAGAATAGGTATTTTTAACTTTAACCCCTTCGCTGTGATAATCATCATAGCTTTGCAAAGGTGGGAGTTTTAAATAAGGTTTTGTTTGAAGATCTTTTTGAAACCGTCTTGCTAGTTTTTTGTGTTGTATATAAATTTTTAATAAATTAAAAGGCAGTAAAGGAAGTCTCTTTTTGTTTTTAGCGCATTCTATAAAAGCATAGCCTAGTTTATATGAGAGATGGTATTTTGTGCGTTGTATTGATTGTTTGTTATCTTTAAAGAAAGAGCCTATATAAGGACTACCACCTAGATTAATCCATTGCTCGTAGTATTCTTGCCATTTAGGCCATGTTTGATTGCAAAATTTGCTATTCCAAAAGCGACTATTGGTGCCACAAGCATGGACAATAGAGGCATTTTGCATTAAATTGGTAAGATAATGAGTGCTTCCTGTGTATTTGTCTTTGAAATCTTTAACTTTAAAATGATATTTTAAAACCATAAGAGTAAAAATACCCTGATCTTGCCAGTTTTTTGTGTGTTGTGATAGTTGGTTATAAATGAATTGATAGCATTGTAGAGGATTAGATATATGATCGGTAAAGACTAAAATTCCTGTTTGATAAACTCGTTCCTTAGAGTATTCTTTTTCTAAGGGCAGGGCTGTTTGGAGTAAAGTTTTACCTAATCTTGCGCCAAAGTGGTATTTTTTATTTTGTAATTTTTTTAACTCATGAATACTTTTTAGTAATAAAACATCAAAATCAAGATAAATAATGCTTTTGCATTCGTGTAAGAATTTAAAGGCTTCAAATCTAGCAAAAGCCATATGGGTCCATCTTTTTAGGAAAAATAAATTAGCAGCGTCTTTTTGGTTTTTTCCAAGCGAATGTAAAAACTCTTCTTGGGTAAAAGAGATAAAGTGTATGTTTTTACCTTGAGCTATTTTGCGCATAATGTTTTGATCTTCTAGGCTAAAACCATCATGTAGGATGTAAAATACATCTACATGTTGCTTCATCACATCCATAATGTTAATAAGCAAAGTCCCTATGGTAAAGCTTGAATTTTTAGTCGCTGCTAACAAGATACCTAATTCGTATTTCATGTTTTATCTTTTTGTGATTTTATAAAGCATATTTCCTATAAATTGTATGATTTGCACCAAGACAATTAAAATCACAACAGTTTGAATCATAATATCAGTTCTAAAGCGCTCATAACCATAGCGGATAGCCACATCCCCTAAGCCACCACCGCCAACAGTTCCTGCCATAGCAGAAAATCCTATTACGATGATTAAAATTAAAGTGATACCGTTAATAATGCTTGGCAAAGCCTCGCTAAACATTACTTTAAAGATAATTTGAGTTTTGCTAGCACCATAAGATCTTGCCGCCTCTATAATACCAGGATCTATTTCTTTAAATGCACTTTCTATCATTTTGGCTAAATAAGGTGCAATTCCTATAGTAAGTGGTACTATCGTAGCAGTTGTGCCTATGCTAATGCCAATGAGGTATTTTGTAAAAGGACTTAAAACCACAATAAGGACTAAAAATGGAAAAGATCTTAAAATATTGATGATAAAATCCAAAACACTATAAATACCTTTGTTTTCACATAAACCACCTTTATCGGTAACAGTAAGCACAATTGCAGGGGTTAGTGCGATTAAAAATGCTAAAAAAGTAGCTGTAAAACTCATATAAAGAGTTTCTAATAATGCTGGATATAATATATTTTCAAAATTTCTTACAATTGCCTCTATGTTCATTATGCAAGCTCCCAAATAACACCATTTTCTTGTAGGTAGTTTAAAACTTTTTCTTGATCTTTAGGTTCTATATTAATAACTAAATTTCCTAAAGCGTTATTATTTAATTTTTCTATTTTACCCCAAACGATATTAAAATCAATGTTTAAATTTCTAGCCATATGGGTAATAATGCTTTGGTTTGCCTTTTCCTTGCAAAAATATAAACGTACATTAATCCCACTTTGTGGTAAAAACTCACTTTCTCCCAAGAATTCACGCATTTTTTCACTTGGCTTTAAAAATAAATCTTCTATATTTCCTTGGCCTATGATTTGCCCATGCTCTAGTAAAACTGCTTTTTGTGCAATTTGTTTTACTGCTTCCATTTCATGGGTTACTAATACTACGCTGATGTTAAATTCTTGATTGATTTTAGCAATAAGTTCTAAAATATTATTAGTGGTGTTTGGGTCTAATGCAGAAGTAGCCTCATCACTTAGTAATATTTTAGGATTTAAAGCAAGGGCTCTAGCTATGGCAACTCTTTGTTTTTGTCCACCGCTAAGCTCATTGGGATAAGCCTTGCTTTTAACTAAAAGCCCCACAAGATCTAAAAGCTCATTAACTCTTTTTTGGATTTTACTTTTATCGTAATTGTGAATTTCTAAAGGCATGGCAACATTTTCAAATACACTTTTTCTACTCATAAGCGCAAAGTGCTGAAAGATCATTCCGATATCTTTTCTAAAAGTTCTAAGCTCTTTTTCTTTTAGAGTAGCTATTTCTTTACCAAAAACCTGTACGCTACCACTTTGATAATTTTCTAAACCATTGATGCATCTTAATAGGGTGGATTTTCCTGCCCCGCTGTGTCCAACAAGGGCGTAAATTTCACCTTCTTTTACTTCTAGTGACACATCATTGATAACTAATTCTTTGCCATAGTATTTTTTTAGATTTTGTATTTTTATCACTGATCTAGCCTTTTAAATTAAAAATTTCATCGTTAATTTTTTCAAGTTGGGCTTTGATGTTTTCAAGTTGAGTTTTATTTTGCTCCACAACCGCAGCAGGTGCATTAGAAACAAATTTTTCATTTTTCATCATAGCATCAAGTTTGTTAAATTCTTTTTCAAGTTTTGTTTTTTGGCTATTAAGTCTATTTAAAACCCCACTTAAGTCAAGATCTTGAGTTGGTATGAATACTTCTAAATTCTCACTTACATCTCTAATGGATTTTTCTAAATTTGTAGTGATAAAATCAATATTTTCGCATTTTGCAAGCGTAGAGATGAAGTTGGTATAATGTTTTAATTCAGCGATTAAACTTTCATCATTTAATTTTATACAAGCTTTTTGAATTTTTGTATTTGCAAGCTCTACTAAGGTTTTTGCACGACGTAAACTAACTATGCTTTCTATAATGATATTGAATAGTTTTTCAATTTTTTCATCTTTGATGTCACATTGAGGATATCTTGAAACCATGATAGATTCGTGAGTATGGATGGAAGTTTTACTTAACTCATGATATAAATACTCGCTAATAAATGGCATAAAAGGATTGAGAAGTTTTAAAGCTTCTTTGAAGATACTTCCCAACTCTTTTATGCTTGATTTTTCAGCTTTGCTAAGTTCAATACCCCAATCACAAAATTCATCCCAAAAGAATTTGTATAAAGTATTTGCTGCATCGTTAAAGCGATAGTTGTCTAGATTTTCTCTTGTTTCTTTTACGCATGTTTCAAAACGAGATAGCATGTATTTTGCTAAATTGGATTGAATTTTGTTTTTGTCTAAATCTTCAAATTTTTCCTCATTTAAAAGCAAAAATTTACTTGCGTTATAAAGTTTGTTGGTGAAATTTCTAACTTGTATGAGTTTGTCATTGCTTAGTTTTATATCTCTACCTTGGATAGCTAAAAGCGCAAGAGTAAAGCGCAAGATGTCAGCGCTGTATTCATCCACGCTTTGCACTGGATCGATGACATTACCTAGAGATTTGCTCATTTTTCTACCTTGTTCATCTTTAACCAAAGCGTGTAAATATATATCTTTAAAAGGAAGTTCACCTAAGGCATTAGTGCTTTGAAACATCATTCTAGCAACCCAGAAAAATAAAATATCAAAACCGGTAATTAATAAAGAATTAGGATAAAAATCTTTTAAATCATTTTCAGACCAAAGTGTATTTTTACCCCAGCCTTTATTGCCCCAACCTAGGGTGCTCATTGCCCAAAGACCTGAAGAAAACCAAGTATCTAAAACATCAGGATCTTGCTTGAAGTTAGTGCTTTGGCACTTTGGGCATTGACTTGGAGTTTCCTCGCTTGCCCATTCATGGGAGCACTCACAATAATACACAGGAATTTGATGACCCCACCAAAGTTGTCTTGAAATACACCAATCTTTTAAGTCTCTCATCCAAGCATTAAAGCTATTAATCCAATGTGCAGGGTAAAACTGACTTCCACCAAGATTTACTTTTTCTATGCTTTCTTTTGCAATTTCATTTTTTACAAACCACTGTTTGGAGATGTAAGGTTCTACTACATTTTTGCAACGATAGCAGTATCCTACTTGATTGGTATAATCTTCTATTTTTTCAACAAAACCTTTTTCTTGTAATTCTTTGATGATAACATCTCTTGCTTCTAATCTTTCTAAGCCTTTAAAATGCAAGCAATGTTCATTTAAAATACCTTTTTCATCAAAGATAGTGATAAATTCTAGCTGATGTCTTAAACCTACCTCATAGTCGTTGTGATCGTGTGCAGGTGTTACTTTTACAAAGCCTGTTCCAAACTCCATGTCTACATGCTCATCAGCAATAATAGGAATTGTTCTATGTATTAAAGGTAAAATAACATTTTTACCAATTAAATGTTTAAATCTTTCATCATTTGGGTTGACCATCACAGCGCTATCACCAAAGTAAGTTTCAGGTCTTGTTGTGGCTACTACGATGTATTCTTGAGAATCTTCTAGAAAATACTTAAGATGATATAATTTTCCTTTATTTTCTTTATGTTCTACTTCTATATCACTTAAAGCTCCATCATGGGTGCACCAATTTACCATATAGTTGCCGCGTACAATAAGCTTTTTATCATAAAGATCAACAAAAGCTTTTTTAACCGCATTAACCAAACCATCATCCATAGTAAAGCGTAAGCGACTCCAAGCAGGAGTAATGCCTAAAATTCGCATTTGTTTAACTATAGTACCACCGCTTTGTTCTTTCCACTCCCAAACTTTTTTTATAAATTCTTCTCTTCCAAGCTCCTCTTTTTTTATACCTTGAGCTAAAAGTTGTTTTTCTACGACATTTTGTGTAGCAATACCTGCATGATCAAGTCCTGGTTGGTAAAGTGTTTTATAACCATCCATTCTTTTATAGCGTGTGGTGATATCTTGTAGAGTACAAGTAAGCGCATGCCCTATGTGTAAAACACCTGTTACATTAGGTGGTGGCATCATGATACAAAAATTTTTGCCTTTTTCTTGAATTTTCTCATTACCGTTGATTTCAAAATATCCGCGTTCTTCGCAAATTTTATAATATTCTTTTTCTAGTGATTTATCATACATGATTATTACCTTGAGAATGAAAATAAATTGTTATGTTAGCTTAAAATTGTTAAAGAAGTTTTTAATTTTAGAAATTAGTTATAAAAACTAATTTCTACTTTACGGTTGTTTTGTCTTTGAGAGTCAGATTTATCTTTAGTAGGATAGGTATCCTTTCCTAAAGATTCGATCTCGATTACTTCGGTAAAACTAAAGAAGTGTTTAGCTACATTCATTGCTCTATTCAATCCTATCATATAATTTGCAAAAGCGCTTCCTCTATCATCTGCATAACCTTGAATTTTAACCTTTTTAATGATATCTTCTCTAGCTAGATTTTGATTGATTTTTTCTAATAAATCTTCATTGCTATATTCGCTATAGCCGTTTTTGTCAAATAAAAATTTCAGATTTGAAATTTTTACATCTACGTAGTTATATTTTTTCTTGTTTTTTTCAAATACGATGTCTTTATTATATATACTTAGTTTCATATTATCATTAGAAAGCATATCAATAAAAATAGTTAGATTGTAATCTTGAGAGTTGTTTTCGATAGGGTTGATCATCTCTTTTAAAACCCCAATCCTATAATCACTTAAATTTTTACCATCTAAAACATAAACTTTGACAAAATCATTACTAAGTTGTGGTTCATAGCGACTTGTTTTGCCTTTTGCTATGTATTCTTGCATGGTATTTTTATAAGTATTGGTTTTTTTGTGAGTTTGTTTTACATCTTGTGTGTTTTTGTTTTGTATAGTTTGGGTTGTTTTTGTTTGGATTATTTGAGCATGAGATTGAGTTTTTTCTTTCTTTACTTCAGTGGTTGTGTTTTTTTCTTGTGCGCTAGTGTTGTTATCTTGTGTATTAACGCTTTCTTTTTGTGTAGTGGTATTTTCTTTTTGTATATTTACATTAGTGGTGTTTGGCTCTGATGTAATTGTGTTATTAGCTAAAGAGTTAGCCTGACTTTCATAAGGTTTTTCTTCGTTTGTTTGAGTGTGATTTTCATAAGTATTATGACTTAAGTAATTTTCTTCGTGATTATATTGGTTGGTTGATGAACTATAGCTTTGATAAGAATTATTTTTCTTATAATCATATACATAAGTATTTGAAGAATCATCAAAATACCATATATAAAATCCTATGCTAGCACCTAGTAATACAACAAAAGCTACACTTAAAGCAATAATACTTTTCATTTTTATCCTTTTAAAAGTCCTTTTTTAAAGGACTTTGATTATTTGTAATTTTTAATAGAATTTTCTAAAATTTCACTTGCTTTTTCGATACCTGCAAATTCTTTTACTTTTACCCATTTGTTTGGTTCAAGCATTTTGTATGTTTCAAAGAAATTTTTGATCTTGTCTAAGCTTGCTTTTGGGAGATCATCTAGACTTTTAATGTTATCATACCTTGGGTCGATTTTGCTTACAGGAACAGCTAGTAATTTTTCATCCATACCACTTTCATCTTCCATTAGCAACACGCCTATTAAACGACAAGGGATTACAGCACCTGCTTGAATAGGGTATTCATTTAATACTAAAACATCAATAGGATCACCATCATCTGCAAGAGTATTTGGTATAAAACCATAGTTTGCTGGATAAAACATCGCTGAGTACATCACACGATCAACCATAATAGCTCCGCTTTCTTTATCAAGTTCGTATTTGATATTGGATCCATAAGGAATTTCAATAACCGCATTTAGCTTGTTTGGTACTTCTCCAACTTTAATTTTACTAATATCCATTTTTTATCCTTTATTTTAATAAATCATTAATTAAATTTTTCATATCCGCTACGATAGCTTCGATACTTCTTTCACCATTGATTATATGGTGGATATTTTCTTTGGTATAGAAATTTGTTATTTCTTCTAAAGGTTCTAAATAAACTTTCATTCTATTGTTGAAAACTTCTTCATTATCATCAGCACCTCTAGCACGTCCCAAAACTCTTTCTCTGGCAACTTCTTCACTAACTTTTACTTCTATAACACCTTTTAAATTTACTTCATTTTGATTTTTTAATACTTTATCAAACTCGAGCATTTGCTCCACGCTTCTTGGGTAACCATCGATAAGTATCGTGTTAGTTGGAGCGTTTTTTAAAGCCGTGATAATGGTATTTACAACTACATCTAGTGGGACTAAATTCCCTTTAGAAATAAAACTATCAATGGTTTTTCCAAGTTCACTACCACTAGCAACTTCTGCTCTTAATAAATCTCCTGTAGAATAATGAGTAATGTTTGCATCATCTGCTGCAATAATGCTTGCATCAGTTGTTTTACCACTGCCCGGTGCGCCTATGATTAAAAATAATTGTTTCATTTAGTATTCTCCCTTAATCTTATACCTAATTCTCTCATTTGTTCATTGCTTACTTCGCTTGGAGCTTGAGTCATAAGACATTGTGCTCTTTGTGTTTTAGGGAAGGCAATTACTTCTCTAATGCTTGATGATTTAGTCAAAAGCATGATAAGTCTATCTAAGCCTATTGCTATACCGCCATGTGGAGGAGCTCCAAAACTTAACGCATCTAGTAAGAAACCGAATTTCTTTTTTTGTTCTTCTTCGTCGATATTAAGCAGTTTGAAAACTTTTTGCTGGATAGCGCTTTTGTGAATTCTTATACTACCGCCACCTAACTCAACACCATTTAAAACCACATCATGTGCGATTGAGTTAATCTCTTCTAAATCTTGCTCGTCAATATTTTTTGGCATTGTGAATGGATGGTGCATTGCAGAATAACTACCATCATCGTTTTGTTCAAACATAGGAAAATCAACAACCCATAAGAATTCTAATTTATCCTCATCGATAATTTTCATTTCATCGGCAAGGAATAATCTAAATCTACCCATGTAATCTAGCACAGTTTTCTTAGCTCCTGCACCAAAAAATACCACATCGCCCACTTCTAATTCACATCTTTGAATTAAAGCATTTAAATCCTCTTCGTTAAAGAATTTGCAAAGTGGACCCTTAGGACCATCTTCTTTCATTTGAATAAATGCAAGTCCTGCTGCTCCAAATTTGCGTACAAATTCTTCAAATCTTTGCATTTGACGTTTTGAGAAAATCGTATCTCCTTTTGGAACTCTTAAGGCTTTGATACGATTTTTCTTTGTATCTTTTGCGATATTTGTAAAAATTTCATTGTTTGATTTTGCAAAAATATCGATTACATCGATCAATTTCATATCAAACCTTAAATCAGGTTTATCCGAACCATAACACTCCATCGCTTCTTTATAACTCATTTGTCTAAAAGGAATGCTAATTTCTTTTCCACAAGCTTGAAAGATATCTTTAAGTAGGTTTTCAGCCATGGTTATGATGTCTTTTTGCTCACAAAAGCTCATTTCTATGTCTATTTGAGTAAATTCAGGTTGGCGATCTGCTCTTAAATCTTCATCTCTAAAGCATTTTGCTATTTGAAAGTATCTATCAAAGCCTGAACACATTAAAAGTTGTTTGAAAAGTTGAGGACTTTGAGGTAGGGCATAAAATTCACCTTGGTGTACACGCGATGGGACTAGATAATCTCTTGCACCTTCTGGAGTAGCTTTAGTTAAAATAGGAGTTTCAACCTCTAAAAATCCCATTTTAGCTAAAGAGTTTCTTGTTGCAATACATGCTGTAGATCTGAGTGCGAAATTATCATAAAGTTTTTTACTTCTTAAGTCTAAAAATCTGTATTTTAATCTTAATTCTTCATTAACACTTTCATCGCCTATAGCAAAAGGTATCACTGCGCTTTCATTTTCAATAGTAAGTTTGTTTATAACAACTTCTATTTCTCCGGTTTTAAGTTTTGGATTTGCCAATCCCTCGCCACGTGGACGAATTTTACCTTGCGCGATTAAAACATATTCGTTTCTTACGGTTGAAGCGATATGGTGTGCTTCTTGGTTATCTGTAGGATCACATACTAGTTGTATTAATCCGCTACGATCTCTAAGATCGATGAAAATTACACCTCCATGGTCGCGGTATGAATTTACCCAACCACATAATGTTACTTCTTCGCCAACATTTTGTATGTTAAGCTCTGTATTATAATGTGTTCTCAAAATTTTTCCTTAGATTAATTTTGTTTAATTTTGTAATTATAGTATTTTATTCTTTTGCTTAGCTAAGTTTTGTTATAATTTTTCTATGAAAAAACAGATTAATATAGAAAAAATTCAAAAAGTTGGCTTATTTTGTAGATTAAATACTAACCTAAATGAGCAAATTGCTTTACTAAGAAAGATTTTTGATGTAAAAAATATTGAAGTGGTTTTGTTAAGCCAAGATAAAATTCATTTAAAAGATTTATCAGATTTAGATTTTCTTATTTCTCTTGGTGGAGATGGAACACTTCTATCTTTATGTAGGCAAGCATATCAAGCTAAAAAACCTATCTTAGGGATAAATGCTGGAAATTTAGGTTTTTTGACTGCTTTTTCGTTGAGTGAAGTGGAAGTTTTTTTTGAAGATTTTTTTAGGGGTAATTTTAAAATAGAAACAGCAAAAATGCTTCAGATTACCTTATATAAAAAAAATAAAATCATTAAAAAGTTCGCCTTTAATGACGCGGTTTTTTCTCGCGATAATGCCTTAATGGCAAATGTGGAAGTATTTTTTGAAAATAAGCTTTTTAACGCTTATTATGGAGATGGATTAATCATTGCAAGTTCAAGTGGATCTACCGCGTATAATATCAGCGCAGGCGGTCCTATCGTGCATCCTTGGAGTGAAATTTTTGTTTTAACACCGGTTTGTTCGCATTCTTTAACCCAAAGACCTATTGTTTTGCCTTATGGTTTTGAGCTTGAATTAAAAGTGGAGCAATGTTTGTTATATTTAGATGGACAAGAAGTGATCAATCCTAAAGAATATGATAAAATTCTTATAAGCCTTAGTAAAAAAGAACTTAGTTTTATACACCAAAAAGATAGAGATTATTTCCAAGTTTTAAAAGAAAAGTTAAATTGGGGTAAGTGATGATAGAAAGTATTTTAATAAAAGAAAATTTAGGTTTTAAACAAGCAAAATTAGATCTTGAAAAAGGACTGACAGTTTTTACTGGATTAAGTGGTGCTGGAAAGTCGGTCTTGTTTAAAGCTATCTTGGCTGCCTTTGCACTTAGTGAAAGTGAAGCAAAAATGGTAGAAATTTTACTGAATGATAAACTTGAACTAGATGAGTTTGGTATAGAAAATGAAGAAATAAATATATTTAAACTTTTAAAAGATAAAAGCACACGCTATTTTATTAATAATCAAATGATATCAAAGAAAAATTTAGCCTTATTATCTAAAGGTTTTGTGAAATATCTCTCTGCCAAGGAAAATAACGAATTTAGCAATGAAAGATTTTTAAATATACTTGATTTTATGCAAAGTAAAGAAGATAAAAATTTTCAAGATTTTTTAAGTGAATATAAAAACACTTATAAGGAATACTTAGAAAACAAAAGCAAACTAGAGCAAATTCAAGAAGAAGAAAAAAAAGTAGAAGAGTTAAAAGAATTTACCAGCTTTGAAATACAAAAAATTCAAAGTATTAATCCAAAAATAGGTGAATTTGATGAATTGATGAGTCTTAAAAAAAGACTTTCAAAAAAAGATAAAATTGATGCAGCATGGAATAAAGCGAGTAAAATTTTTGAACTAGAATCAGCGGTAATTGATGCATTGCAAATTAGTGATGTTGATAGTTCATTTTTTTCAGAATGCCTTAATGAGTTAAGAGTAGTTTGGGAAAATCAAAGTTTTGATGATTTTGATTTTGATATTGAAGAAGTGCTTGATAGGATAGAAAAGCTTTCTTCTTTGATTTCAAAATATGGGAGTATAGAAGAAGCTTTAGAAGCTTTAGAAAAGAAAAAAACAGAATTGGCTCATTATGAAAATTTAAGTTTTGAAAAAAAAGCATTAGAAGAAAAAGTACAAAATACTCAAGGTATTTTAGAGCAAAAATGTCAAAAACTTACTCTTATACGCCAAAAAAAGCTAAAAGAGCTTGAAAAGTTACTAAATTTTTACCTCCAAAAACTGTATATGAAAGAAGTAAAATTAGAGCTTAAAGAGTGTGCTTTAAATCTTTTGGGGAAAGATGAAGTTAGTTTAAATATCAACGAGGCTAGTTTAAAAAATTTAAGTTCAGGCGAGATCAATCGTTTAAGACTTTCATTTATTGCCACTGAATGCAATATAACAAATAAAGCTAGCGGAATAATTTTTCTAGATGAAATTGATGCAAACTTAAGCGGTAAAGAAGCAATGAGTATTGCTGAAGTACTAAAAGAACTTGCGTGTTTTTATCAAATTTTTGCCATTTCACATTTACCACAGCTTTCATCAAAAGCAAGTAATCATTTTTTGGTGGAAAAAATAGGTGATGAAAGTAGAGTGAGAAAAATTGAAAAAGAAGAAAGAGTAAGAGAGCTTGCTAGAATGGTAAGTGGAGAAAATATTACCCAGGAAGCTTTAGAATTTACTAGAACTTTACTTTAAAAACAAAAAGTAAATTTCTATATGCTATAATTATAATTTTAAGTCATAAAGAGGTTAGCTATGGAAGAAAAAATTTTAATTATTGATGATAATAAAATGCTTACAAAACTTTTAGCAAAAAAAGTAGAGAGTACCTTAGGTTTAAAAGTAGATGTTGCTTTTGATATGAATAGCGCTAAAGAATTAGTAAAGAATAATTATTTTATGGCTTTTGTGGATCTTTGTTTGCCAGATGCTCCTAATGGAGAAGTGGTGGATGTGATATTAGAAAAAAATATCCCTGCTATTGTTCTTACGGGAAGTAGCGATGGGCAAACACGTAAAAAATTTATGGAAAAAGACATCATAGGTTATATTCAAAAAGAGAGCGAAAGCTGTATCGATGAGATGTTAAGTTCTATTAGAATGTTGCAAAAAAACAATAAAACTAAAATTATTCTAGCAATTGCTAATGTGACTTTACGTGCAGAAATGAAAAAAAATCTAAATAACCAACTTTTTAACGTTTTAGCAGCAGCACATGGAGAAGAAGCTTTGAGTTATCTTAGTGACAATCCTGATACTAGATTGGTTATTTGTGATGCGACTATGCCAGTAATTAATGGAGAAGATTTGCTTGTTGAAATTCGCTCAAAGTACTCCAAAATAGAACTTGGTGTGATTATGGTTGGAGATAAAGATGATGCTTTAGAAGCAAGAGCTTTTAGAAAAGGCGTGAATGATTATGTTATTAGACCTTTTCAAAAAGAATCACTCAATTGTAGGGTAAATAACTGCTTAGACTATATGCAAAAATGTGTTTTATTAGATGAATATAGTTTGGGTAAGGATTTATTAACCGGACTTGATGATTATGCTAGCTTTGAAAAAAGATTTTTAGACTATTTAGAAGATATGCAAGAGAATGAAGAATTAGCATTAGCTTTGATAGATATTGATAATTTGGCGACTATTAATTATGAGTTAAGTTATGATTGTGGTGATGGTGTGATTAAATATGCTGCCAAAAAAATCAAGGATCAAATTCGCGGTATGGACTTGGCTACAAAAATCGAAGATGGTAAATTTTATGTACTTTTGAAAAATACGGGCAATAAAGAAGCGCTAAAAGCTTTTTCAAATATTAGAGTTAACATTGCTAAAGAAAGCGTATTGATAGCACTAGATGAAGTAGATTATAGTGTTTCTGTGGGGGTTGCTTTTGGAGGTAAATCTAGTCAAATGCAAGAACTATTAAACAATGCCCAAAAAGCTTTAGATTTAGCAAAGGCAAATGGGAAAAATAGGGTAGAGGTATGTTTTTAGATTGTGATTTTTCTGAAAAAATCATAGACACGCATTGTCATTTAGACAGCCAAGCTTATTTTGGGTGTTTAAATGAAATGCTCAATCATGCCTTTGATAATGGAATAGATAAAATCATCATACCAGGTGCAGATATCAAAGATCTACCAAGAGCAAGAGAGATTGCACATCGTTATGAAAAGGTGTTTTTTTCTTGCGGGGTGCATCCTTATGATATCGATGATTTTGATTTAGATATTTTGAAAGAATTTATTAACGATAAAAAATGTATCGCGGTTGGTGAATGCGGGCTTGATTATTATCGTTTAAATGCTGATGATGAGGCGGTAAAGGCAAAACAAAAAGAAGTTTTTATCGCTCAAATACAGCTAGCTATTGAATACAAAAAACCACTGATTGTACATGTGCGTGATGCAAATGAAGATAGTTATAAGATATTAAAAAATTATGCAAAAGATTTACAAGGTGGTGTTTTACACTGCTTTAATGCAAGTGAACTTTTGCTTTCATTGGCAGATGATGGGTTTTATTTTGGTATAGGTGGGGTTTTAACCTTTAAAAACGCCAAAAAACTTGTGGAAATTTTACCTAAGATACCAAAAGAAAAGCTTGTTTTAGAAACAGATGGTCCATACTTGACCCCAGAGCCACATCGTGGTAAAGTTAATGATCCCATTTTAACGCATTTTGTTGCGCAAAAAATAGCTGATCTTTTAAATCTTAGCAAAAGTGAAATTATTAAGTTGACTAATTTAAACGCTAACCGTTTATTTTTTCAAGGTTTGTAATGAAAAAAAAGTTTTTATTCTTTACTTTAGTTTTATTGTGTTTAAATGCTAAAGCTTTGCAGTTTACACCAGAGCATTACACTCAGCAAGCTCAAATTTTAAGAAATTTAGATATCGAAGCAAACTATTTAAGTGATATGATTTTTCTGGAATTTAAAGAATCTTCTATGGATATGCACTCTAAAACTTTAGTGGATACGATGAGGGAATTTTACAAAATTACTCCAATTATTCGTAAAATTTTAGAAAAAGAAAATATCCCACAAGAATTCTTATACCTTGCTGTTGTAGAGTCAGGTTTAAAAATTCATAGTGTTTCAAGAACTAAGGCAGTGGGTGTATGGCAGTTTATGAAACCAACAGCGCAAACTTTAGGTTTAAGGATCGATCCTTACGTTGATGAAAGAAGAGATTTGGTAAAATCTACTCATGCTGCGATTGCTTATTTAAAGCAGTTAAAAGAGCAGTTTGGGAAATGGTATTTAGCTATTTTGGCTTATAATTGTGGCGATGGTAAATTGCGTCAAGCTATAAAAAAGGCAAAAAGTGATGATTTAAGAGTTTTACTTGATCCTGATAAAAAATATCTGCCTTTAGAAACACGAATTTTTATTAGAAAAATTTTAACCATGGCGTTTTTGGCTAATAATAATGATTTTTTAATTTCACAAGATAGTGCCTTGCTAAATTATGCTTTATCAAGTGAAGTTAAAAAAATACCTGTACCGCCTAGTGTTTCTTTAAGGCAGTTAGCTAAAGTTGCTAAAATGTCTTATGGTGAGTTTAAACGCTATAATCCACACTTTAACCATGATTTTACACCACCTGATAAAAAAGACTATTACATGTATGTGCCTTTAAGTAAAAGTGTAGCAGTAGAAAATGCAATGCAAAAAGTCAAATTAGCCAAGGTGGATACAACTATCCCACATACTAAAATTTATATAGTAAAACAAGGGGATAGTCTTTATACTATTGCCAGAAAACACAAAATCAGTGTAGAAAGCATAAAAGAGTATAATAAAATCAAAGGAAATTTGATCAATATCAATCAAAAACTTGTGTTAAAAATTAAGGAGAATAATAATGCAAAAATCAAAACTACTCAAAAATTACCAAAAGACTCTCATACAAAAGTCGTTAGTCGTTAGTTGTGTTGGTGTTTTATTTAGTGCTTGTAGTATGGTGCCTATTAGTACGCCTACGGTATATTATCCAGAAAGAGATTTTAAAAGCGTAAAGCATAATAACACGAATTTAAAAGGAACTATGAAACCTTATACTATTAATGGTAAAACATATTATCCTACTGTAGTAGAAGTAGGTGAAACTGCAGATGGTATAGCAAGTTGGTATGGACCTGGTTTTCATGGTAAAAAAACTTCTAATGGTGAAACTTATGATCAGCATGCATACACTGCAGCACATAAAACTTTACCAATGAATACTATTGTAAAAGTAACTAACCTAAAAAATCACCGCCAAACTACAGTTAGAATTAACGATAGAGGTCCTTTTGTCGCAGGAAGGATTATTGACTTATCCAATATGGCTGCAAGAGATATTGATATGATACAAGCAGGGACAGCTCCTGTAAGACTTGAAGTAATTGGTTTTGGTACTAGTGCTAATTCGGGTTCGGTGCATACTAATTCGAATTTAGGAAACAGTGGATCTATTGTTGATAGTGGACATATTTTCCAAGGAGGATCTTTTATGGTACAAATTGGAGCATTTAGAAATAAAAGCGGTGCTGAATTAATCGCAAGTAGATATAAAAACTACAACTCATATACTTCAACTATACAAACAAGTGCAAAAGATGGTTTGCATAGAGTATTTTTAAAAGGCTTTAGAAGTGAACAAGAAGCAAGAGATTTTGCTGATAGTGGATCTTTTCCAGGTGCGTTTATAGTAAGAGAGTAAAATAATGATAGAATTGATTTTTTTAGATGTAGATGGTTGTTTGACAGATGGTAAAATCATCTACACTCAAAATTATGGCGAGATTAAAGAATTTAATGTAAAAGATGGTGCTGCGATTGAAGCTTGGCAAAAGCTTGGCAAAAAAGTTGCTATCATTACAGGTAGGACAAGTGAGTGCGTGTATTTTAGAGCTAGGGATTTAAAGATTGATTTAGTATATCAAGGTATTAGTGACAAACTTGCTTGTGCAAAAGAAATTTTAGAAAAATTAAATTTAGATTTCTCTCAATGTGCAGCTATTGGAGATTACTATAATGATATGAGTTTACTTGAAGCGGTGGAGTATAGTTTTAAACCAAAAGATGCACACAAGGCTTTAAAAACTGATAAGGTTTTAAATAGAAAAGGCGGCAATGGTGCGGTGAGTGAAATGATAGAAATTTTAGTAGAATACAACAATATGCAAGCGCAATGGGATAAGCTTTGGCGATAAAAATTTTTGCAATCTTAATGGGATTGTTTGCTTTTGTGATGGTGATTTTAAGTACGCAAGATCCTTATCTTTTTGCTATAAAACCACAAAAGGTTGATGTGGCAAATATGCAAGCTTTTGATGTGCTTGATTATGAGCTTAATACCACCACTACAAAGGCAAGTTATCAAGCTAGTCGTTGGGTTAAATACCAAGATAAAGATATTTTTGATGATTTTAAAGTGCAAGCACTTGATTATAATTTAAGTTCAAATTTATTAATCAGAAACGATGAAAAATCTATTTTAGAAGGTAATGTTAGTTATTTTGATAAAAATCAAACTTCTATTTTTACCCAAAAAGCAGTTTATAACATGAAAGATAAAATTTTATTTTCTAATGATACCTTTAAAGCTTATATAGGAGTTAATGAGGTATTTGGAAATAGCTTTTTATATAATGTAGATCAAAAAGAATTAAAAATTCAAGGAATAAAAGCATGGTTTTTAGAACAGTAATTTTTTTATGTTTGTTGAATTTATTTGCATTGGGTGCGCAAAAAATAGAAGTATATGCTAAAGATTTTTATTTAGATGAGAAAAATGAAACTAGCACCTTAACAGGTGATGTGGAAGTAAAAAAAGGCGGGGATATTTTAAATTCTCAAAAACTAGTTATTTATATGAAAAATAAACAACCTGTGAAGTATATTGCTACTCGCGATGCTAAGTTTAAAATTAATATGAAAGATAAAACTTATCATGGAAGTGGAGATGAGTTTGTTTATAATGTGGCTAAAGATACCTATGAAATCAATGGTCATGCAAAAATCATCGAAGTGCAAAGTAAAAAAGAACTAACAGGGGATAAAATCATCGTAGATAGAAAAAATATGACTTATAGGGTGCTTAGTAAAGACAAAAAACCTGCAAAATTTGTATTTGAGGTTAAGGAATGATCCTTAATGCTCAGTTTTTAACTTCGGCTTCTAAGGTTAGTGAAGCACCACAGCCTATATATACAGAGATTACATTTTTGGGTCGTTCTAATGTAGGTAAAAGCTCTTTGATCAATACACTTTGTAAAAATAAAAATCTAGCAAAAAGCTCATCAACTCCGGGTAAAACTCAGTTGATTAATTTTTTTGAAGTAAATTGCAAAAAAAATGAGGATAAATTTAAACTGATGTTTATTGATTTGCCTGGTTTTGGTTATGCAAAGGTAAGTAAAAAAACAAAAGCTATTTGGAATAAAAATTTAGATGAATTTTTAAAAGAACGTAGTTCTATCAAACTCTTTATACATCTTGTTGATTCAAGGCATGAAAATTTAGATATTGATGCAAATTTGGAAGCATATCTAGACTCTTTTATAAGAGCAGATCAAAAAAAAATAACTGTTTTCACAAAATCAGACAAGCTTAATCAAAGTCAAAAAGCTAAAATTTTAAATCTTCACAAAAATGCTATCATGGTTTCAAATTTAAAAAAAACAGGTATTGAAAAACTAGAAGAAAAAATTATTTTAGAAAGTTTGGGTTTGAATGAGGAGTAGGAGATTAGTAAAAAATAGATTTGATTTTTCTTATTTATTTTTCTATCTATCTTTGATTTTTTATCAAGTATTAAGCTCAGTATATTACTGGATGCCACCTTTATTTGGTGTGTTTTTTTGTTATATGATTGTACTTTTAAAAGAAAAAGAAAGAACATTAAATAAGCTTGATTTTAGATGGTACTTTTCTTTATTTTATCTCATTATTATAGATATTATACATGGTTTTTATCTTTTTAGCTCTTGGATTGCATTTTTTATTTTTTATCATTTTTTTGTGGATTGGTTTAAAAGCAAGCTGAAGTTAGGGCCTTATTTGCTCGTTATATTTACTTTTTGTGCGTATATTTTTATTTATTTTTTTGATGTGTTTTTGGCATATTTAGATAATAGTCAAATTTTAAATTTTGGTTTAGAGTATTTGTGGTTTTTTGCTATTGAAGCATTGATATCATTTGTTATTTTTAGAGGAAAAATTTAAATGCGTATGCGCTTGGTGATGGGCTTTATAGCTTGTTTTTTTATATTATTACTTGCTAGAGTGTATTATATTAGTATCAAATCTAATGTATACTATGAAGAAATAGCCAAGCAAAACGCTATAAAAACTCAGTTTTTAGCACCCGTAAGGGGGCAAATTTTAGATGTTAAAGGCCGACCTTTAGCGGTTAATAAGCTAGGATTTTCCATATCGGTTAAGCCTTATTTGTATATTAAAAAGAAAAATAGACCACTTTTAGATCAAGAATTACAAGCGATTGTAAATGCTTTTCCTGATTTGAATATTACTAGATTAAAAAGAGCTTACGTAAAAGCTGATTCTTACTATAATCAAGATTATATTGAAGTGGTGCCATTTATAGAATATGATGCAATGATTAAGCATTTTACTAAGTTAAATTTACGTGAAAATATGCAGGTAAAATCTACCACACAAAGATTTTATCCTTATAATGCCTTAGCTAGCCATGTTATAGGTTATGTAGGTAAGGCTAATTTAAATGATATGAATGAAAATGAAATTGCAAGATTAACAAGCTATGTGGGTCGTAGTGGTATTGAGCGTTCTTATAATGAAATTTTACAAGGACAAAAAGGCGAAAAGGTTAGTAAGGTAAATGCACTCAATAAAGAAATAGAGGAACTTTCTTATAAAAAACCTACTTCAAGCAATATTACCTTAAGTATTGATCTTGATTTACAAGAATACCTTACCTCGCTTTTTAAAAATTTAGCAGGAGCTGCTATTGTTATGGATGTTAAAACGGGGGCTATTTTAGCAGCAGGTAGTTTTCCTGAATACAATCTCAATCCATTTGTAACAGGTATTACTCAAGAAGAATGGGATAAGTTGTCAAATGATTTAAACCACCCTTTTACAAATAAGCTTATCAATGGACTTTATCCTCCAGGTTCAGTTATTAAAATGGGCACAGCTTTGGCTTTTTTAGATAGTGGTAAAGTACACGAAAATCATAAATATTTATGTGATTCAAATTTTGAACTTGGAGGTAGAAAATTTAGATGCTGGAAAACCATAGGCCATGGTTATGTAGATATGAATGATGCCATTAAGGAAAGTTGTGATGTGTATTTTTACAAAGGTTCTTTGGAAGTAGGTATTGATACAATTAGCTCGGTTTTTGAAAGAATAGGTTTTGGAGCAAAAACAGGAGTGGACTTGCCAAATGAATTTATAGGCACAGTACCTAGTCGAATTTGGAAAAAAGAAAAATACAACCAACCATGGTATCAAGGTGAAACCTTAAACACAAGCATAGGGCAGGGAAATTTCCTTGCAACACCTATGCAAGTAGCTAAATTTACGGCTATGATAGCTACCTCTAAAAATATCACACCGCATTTTTTACACAGTGTTGATGATAATATAACTAAGATTAGTTTTGAAAACAATGAAAGTGTATTTACGACTTTTGAATTATCAAAACTTCCGCTTTTAAGACGTGCTATGTATGAAGTAGCTAATGTTGATGGGGGAACTACGGCAAGATTTTTAAAGCATTCTCCTATAACCATAGCAGCTAAAACAGGAACAGCGCAAGTGGTAGGAATTTCACAAAGTGAAAAAAAACGCATTAAAGAAGAAGATTTGGAGTATTTTTTAAGATCTCATGCATGGATTACTTCGTATGCACCTTATGAAAAACCACAGTATGTTGTCGTGGTATTGATTGAGCATGGTAAAAGTGGAAGTAGTGCAGGTGGACCTATGCTTGCTAAGATTTATGAAAAACTGATAGAATTGGGTTATATTGATAAAAAATATATTAAGAAAAAAACTAGATGATTAGCATTCCATCGCCATAGGAATAAAAGCGATACTGATTTTTTATAGCTTCATGGTAAAGCTCTAAAGTTTTTTCTCTTCCTATAAAAGAAGCCACTAGCATGATGAGGGTTGATTTAGGTAGATGAAAATTAGTCAGCAGGTAATCTAATCTTTGCGGGGTATTTTGTGGATGTAAAAATAAATCACAATAACCTTCTTGAATTTTGTTTTGATAATAATACTCTATACAACGAGTTACAGTAGTACCTACGCCTAGTATTTTTTTAGAGGAGTCAATCAAGGCGCGTGTTGCATCACTGATGCAAAAAAATTCAGAGTGCATTTTATGTTCTCTGATGTCTTCACACTCCACGCCTTTAAAAGTTCCTGCACCAACATGTAGGGTTATGGTATGAATACTATGGCTTTTTTTAAGCTCATTGATCATTGCTTCATCAAAATGTAAGCTAGCAGTGGGTGCAGCAACTGCTCCTTGATTTTTTGCAAAAATACTTTGATAGTTAATATTATCTTGTGCTTCATCAGCTCTTTTGATATAGGGAGGCAAAGGCACATGACCGATATTTTCTAGTATTTTAAAAACTTCATGATGTGTAAGTGTTTTTTGCTCATTATAAAATTCTACTTCCCTAGTACCATCTTGATGAAGTTTTTTAATCTTAGCTTGTAATTTATTTTCAAAGTATAAAATTTGACCTTCTTTTACCTTGCCGCGAATTTGAACTAAAAAATTGTCTTCCTTTAAAGGGTGGTTGATGAAAAGTTCTATTTTGCTGCCACTTTCTTTGTTTCCATAAATTCTTGCTTTGATGACTTTGGTATCATTGAAAATGATCTCACAAGGTGGTAAAATTTGAGCAAGATCTTTAAAATGTAAATGTGTTATTTGATCTTTATATCTTTCATATACCAAAAGTTTTGCATTTTCCTTGGGTAAAATAGGAAAATTTGCTATGAGTTCGCTAGGTAAGTTATAGTCATAGCTAGAGAGCAAAAGATCTTTATCATTCATCTGTGTCATCTTCTTTTTTGCTTGGATTGACTTTTTTAGCGATATAAATAGAAATTCCATAAAGTCCACACAAAGGCACCGCCATTAAAAATTGTGAAATCACATCAGGGGGTGTCATCATTGCAGAAAAAACAAAGATCACTAAAACTGAAACCCTAAAATGCTTTTTTAAAAACGCATCATCAACTAGTCCAAGTTTGGCAAAGAAAAAGGTTATAACCGGCATTTCAAAAGCTAAACCAAAAGCAATCACTAATTTAGTAAAAAACCCTACATATAAACCTATGCTGATCAAAGGCTTAAAGTCTTGTGTTTGCACCCCAAAATCAATCAAAAATTTAAAAGCCAAAGGGATAACAACATAATAACAAAACAAAGCACCAAGCGCAAACATAATGCTCGCAAAGCTTACAAAAGGTATCACTAGTTTTTTTTCATTGTCGTAAAGTCCTGGTGCTACAAATTTCCAAAATTGCCAAAAAATAACCGGTAAAGAAATTAAAAAAGCGGTAAAAAATGAAACTTTCATCGCTGTAAATAAAGGCTCTTGTAATTCAACGAAAGTCATTTGTCTGGAAATTTCAGGTAAAGCTGCTTCAACAGGTGCTTTAAGTATATCGATAATATAGTTATTAAAACTAAAACATACAAAAAACATTACAACAACACAAGCAACACTGATAAATAATCTTTTTCTTAGTTCTACTAAATGTGGTTTTAATTCTTCAAACATGCTTAGCTTTCCATTTTTTGAGTATTTTTATCATTTTTTTGAGTATTTTCTTCGAGATTAGAAAGTTCTTGTATATCTTTTCCTAGTTCATTGATTTCGTTTTTTACTTCATTGGTATTATTTAAAATATCTTCTTTGAGTTGATCAAATTCTTCAAAGCTGAGTTTTTTTCTAATGTTTTCATTAGTTTGTGAGAATTCATCTTTGTATTTTTGTGCTTCATCTTTTAATTCTGCTATTTTTAATTCTTTATTGATACTAGCTTTTGCTTCATCGATATTACTTTTAATAGCTTTTAAGATTTTTGCAATTTCTACTATGGTTGAAGGTAGTTTTTCAGGGCCAAGTACCAAAATAGCTACAACCAAAATAACCAAAATTTCGCCAAAACTCATTATTTTATCTTCTTTCATATAAATATAGCTTTTACATTTTACATAAAAATACTTAAAAATATTATTACTTTTATGATATTAATATATCAATATATCTTGATATATTAATATATTTTTACTACAATCATTAAAATAAAACTTCGAAAGGAAAGATATGTGGGATAAAATTTTAATTATTTTGCAAGATTTCTTAGTTCTTTTGGGTGAAATTTCTATTTTATTTATCTTGGTGAGTATGTTTGTTGCTTTTGCAAATGAAAAGTATTCTAAATTTTTTGAGACCCACTTAAAAAGTGATGGATTTGGAAGCTATGTTAAGGCTATACTTTTAGGTGCTTTGACACCTTTTTGTTCGTGTTCAAGTATCCCGCTTTTAAATGCTTTTTTAAGAGCAGGTGTTCCACTTGGTGTGTGTATGGCGTATTTAATCACATCGCCTTTAATCAACCCTATCATTATCGTGATGTTTATAGTGAGTTTTGGGGTTAAGATCACCTTACTTTATATAGGATTTTTGTTAGGGGTTATTTTATTTCTTGCTTTTGGAATATCAAAAATCAATACAAAAATATTTTTTAATGATGATTTTTTAAATAATGAACTTCAAGAAGGACAAGCCAATTCTTGTTGTTCTAGTGCTAAATCTAGTCAGTTTTTCACTCAAAGTTCATGTTGCTCAAGCTCTAAAATAACCCAATCTACCACAAAAAGTACTTGTTGCTCATCAAATAACCCATCACTTAATTTTACAAAACCTAAAACTCAATTCAAAAAATACTTCACTCAAAGCTTCCAAGAATATAAAAAAATTTTTCCTTATATTTTTGTGGGTATGGCTATAGGGGCTATTATACATGGTGTTTTTCCGCAAAATTTCTTTGAGACCTATCTTATGGATTATGGAGTTTTAGGTGTGTTTGTAGCAGCTTTTATGGGGGTTTTACTTTATATGAATTGTACTGCTATGATTCCTGTGGCGCTTGCTTTAACTACAAGTGGGGTTCCACTTGGTATAATGATGAGTTTTTTAATAGCAGGGGCGGGGTGTTCTTTACCTGAACTTATCTTGCTTAAAAGAATTTTTAAAACAAACTTTTTGGTTTTATTTGCAAGTATGATTGTTATGATCGCTATTGGCTTTGGACTTTTAATGTTTTTTATATAAGGAGTATAATGCAGGATTTTTTAAAAATAACAAGTGCGATTAATGATGAAAGTAGAATTTTAATTCTAGCTTTCTTGCAAAAACACGGAAAGCTTTGTGTGTGTGATCTACAAAGTTCGTTAAATATGAGTCAATCAAGACTTTCAAGACATCTTAAAATTTTAAAAGAAGCTAATTTTTTGGAAGTAGATAGACAAGGTGTTTGGGCATATTATGGGGTTAGGGAAAATTTGGATATTTTTTGTAAGGATATATTAAAAAATATCAACAGTCTTTCTTTGAAACTTCCTGAATTAAAAAGGTTTTCTTGTGAATGCGCTAATGCTAGGTAAATTACCTAGCAAGCTATTTTTTGTGTGAGAATTGATGAGGGTGTTTGCCTTTGATGTGAATAATTTTTCCATCTTGTATATCATAAGCTTTACCAAATCCTTTCACAAAGCGTCCATTATGGAAATCAAGCTTAATTAAATGAAAATCAAGCATAGATCTAATCATCTTCACTGCTTTATCATCTTTTGTTTGTTTTTCAAATTCATCGTATTTTTTGTCAAACTCTGCATCTCTTTCAAGAATAGATGCACTTGCTTTATAGCGCAGTCTTTTTCTTAGAGTGACTGAACTTGCTTTGCATTCATCTTCTAAAAACATTACTTCAATGTTGTTTGGATTTGTTTTGATATTGTGAAAATGCTCACTGATTTGACTAATGTAAATGTAATTTTCAGATTGAAATCTAAAAAATGGAGCATAAGAGCAAGTGGTTTCGCCATTTTCAGTGAGTGTTGCTAAAATGATGGAATTATATTGTGCGATAAATTCATCAATCTCTTGATGAATGTTTTCTAAATCATCGCTTTTTGCATTCATGCAAAGCTCGATAATGATATCTTTAATGGTGTTTACATCAGCTTTTGTTGGAAAATTAATGCGTAATGTTTGATCGTCATTATAGATTATATCTAGTCCTTCAAAGTCTACACTCTGAAGTATAGCTTTTTCGATTTTCTTGGAGTTAGAAAATTTTTTGCATAAGTCTATAAGGTTGGATTGATGATGTGAGTTCATATGCTCTATGATAGTGCTAAAATTCATTGAATGGTATCCTTTTCATAAAATTTTGAAAAACAATATCAATTATCAAATTAAATTTATCTTAAACCGCTTATTATTTTATCTTTTTTTAAATTAAATGAGAGTATATTTCTCTTTTTTTAATAATGATATGAATTATCATTATTATATAGTAATCACTAAGGAGTGTGTATAATGAATTCTACAAGTAGGATTATTTCATTTTCTTTTTATACTGTATTGTTTTTAAATCATGCATGGGCTAATGCACTAAATACAAAAGATGAAAAAGTATTTTTAGATGAACTTGTGGTTTCTGCGAGTGGATTTGAGCAAGATGCGGATAAGAATTTGAGAAATGTTATTGTTGTAAATGGTTCTTCTTTAAAGAAAAAAGGTTTTAGCTCTATAGAGCAAGTATTAGAGAGTATACCTGAAATCAATTTTGTTAATTTTGGACTAGGTCGTAATGTTGATATGAGAGGACAAGGAAATAAATCTAATATTGCTGTTAAGGTAATGCTAGATGGTCGCCAAATTAATATGCTTGATAATTCTCATGGCGTTACGCCTTTAAATGGGATCAATATAAACAATATCGAACGTATAGAAATCATACCAGGTGGAGGGTCAATTTTATATGGAAATGGCACAAGAGGTGGTGTGATCAACATCATAAGCAAAAAGCAAAAACAAGATCATTTTTCTATTTTTAATCAAACACAATCTTACCAAAATATTATCGATGGAGGTAATTTTGGTTTTAATTTAAACAAGGTTTTGCATGATGATGTGGTTTTGTCTTTGAGTGCGCAAAAATTTGACAAAAATGGCTTTCAAGAAGGCTACAATGAAAAAGGCTTTCATCTTAATACAGGCATAATGAGCGATCTTAATGAAAATAGTAATATTGCATTAAATTATAATCATTTTAAAAGTACAAATAAAAGTAGCGGCTATTTAACCAAAGCACAAATTGAAAGTAACCCTAGGCAAAAAGGTGCTTCAGAGAATATCACACAAACTAATAGATCTGAATTAAGCTTAGATTATAATTACTACCTTGGTGATGCTTGGGAATTTCGCTTAGGTAGTTTTTGGCAAGATCAAAAAATCGTTTATGACAAAGATGTGGTTATGATGAAAGGTATTAAAGCTTATCAAGATGGAAGTGGCTTTAATGACATGACTTTGGGGTTAAATTTTAAAGCAAAATACAATTATGATGAGAATTCTTACTTGGTAAGTGGGTATGATTTTTTAAACCATGATGCTAAGCGAACAAGCTTATTAAAATATAGCGTTTTTCCTATCATACCTTATCATCATATGCAAACTATTATGGATATGAACAAGCAAAGCCATTCGGTTTTTGTTTTAAACTCTCATCAATTGAATGATATTTTTGTTTTATCTAGTGGTATTCGATATGAATGGAACCAATATACCACACATAGAAGCTATAAAAATCAAATGCAAATTAACACCCCAAACCACCCTAATAGTTCTGTAATTATAGATGAGTTAAGTCTTTTTGACACAAAAAAACACAGTGATAATATTGCTTTTGAGCTTACTCCTACTTTTGTGTATTCTGATACGGGTTTGGCGTATTTTAAATACGAAAGAGGTTTTATATCTCCAAGCCCAGCACAATTTGTAAATAAAGACAACAAAAGTAAGAAGTATTATTCTACGGATTTAAATTCTGAAATTTTTCATACCTTTGAATTGGGCATTAATGATGTATTGTGGGATTTTCACGTTTTTAGAGCAAGTGTTTTTTACACCCAAAGTAAAGATGAGATCGCTTATCTTGGCAACCCGCATGCTACATCAGGATCATGGTGGAAATACTACAATATAGATGAGACTAGACGACTTGGTGTTGAAATGAATTTAAGTCAAAAACTACTCGGAGAAACTTTAATCTTAAAACAAGGTGTAGCTTACATCGATGCAAGTATATCTAAAGGGGTTAATGATGGCTTAAGAATTCCTTATGTCTCTAAGGTTAATTTATATGCGGGATTAGATTATTACTGGAGTGCAAATTTTAATACTTTTGTTGACTTAAATTATCATTCTAGAGCCAAAGACGGCGGTATGATAGATGAGAAAACGGGAAAAATGTATCAAAATGAATGGATCAAAGACTACACTTTAGTAGATATTGGAGCAAGTTATAATTATAAAAATTTGCAAATTGCTGCAGGGATAAGAAATGTATTTGATAAAAAATACTACACCTATCAAGATAGCATAAATGATCAGTACCTACCAGGAAATGGAAGAAGTTATTATACGGAGTTTAAGTATGTGTTCTAAAAACACTTTAATTTACTCCATGTTTGCTTTGGCTTATTTTGTGGTTATTGTAATGGCGTTATGCTTAGGTGAAGAAAATATCAATCCTTTGCAGTTGTATGAGTATGTTTTTATACAGAATGACACTTTAAATCAAATGATCATAGATACTCGTTTAAGTAGGGCGGTTATGGCTATTTTGATTGGAATGTTATTATCAAGTAGTGGAGCTATTACCCAAAATGTATTTTCAAACCCCATAGCAGATCCTTATATCATAGGTATTGCTTCAGCAGCTACTTTTGGGGCTATTGTTGCTTATTTATTGGGCTTTGAAGATTATTATTATGGAATTTTTGCCTTTATTTGTTCGAGTATTTTTTCTTTTTTTGTTTTTAAAATCGCTTCTAAAACTTCCATTAGTACATTGTTGATTATTGGTATTGCTACATCATCTTTTTTAGGGGCTTTTACTTCATTCTTTACTTATGTTATTGGAGAAGACTCTTTTAAGGTTGTAGCTTGGTTGATGGGAAATATTGGCTTAAGTTCTTGGTATCATGTGCAAATTCTTATCTTGCCTTTGCTTTTGAGTTTATTGTATTTTTATATCAATAAAAATGCCTTAAATATTTTGTTAAGCGGAGATGAAGAGGCTAAAAATTTAGGGGTTGATGCATATAGTTTAAGGATAAAACTTTTGATCGTTTCTTCATTAGCTGTATCTTTTGCTGTGGCTTTTACGGGGATTATAGCTTTTGTTGGTTTGATTATACCGCATGTTGTGAGATTGATTTTTAAAACCTATGATAATGCTATTGTGATCCCATACTCTGTTGTTTTTGGTGGTATTTTTTTGCTCATTAGTGATATTATAGCAAGGACTTTACTTTCTCCTGTTCAAATACCCATAGGTATTATTACTGCTTTGTTTGGTTCGCCTATATTTTTATATTTAGCTTTGAAGTCAAAAAAAGGATTTTGAAAAATGATTAAAATTCATAATTTGTATTTTTCATATGACCATAAAACATTACTTGAAAACATTAACATCAGTCTAAAACATCAAACATTCTTAGGTATTTTAGGTCCAAATGGATCTGGAAAAAGTACTTTATTAAAGTTGCTATTGAAAGATTTGGTGCCAAATCAAGGCGAAATTGTTTTATTAGGCGAAAATGTGAATCATATTAACACAAAAGACATATCACGTCTAATAGGGCTAGTACCACAAAAATCTAAACTCCAAGCTCCTTTAAAGGTTGTAGATGTTTTGCTAATGGGAAAATATAACGCACTAAAGCATTCTTTTTCAAGTTATACTCATGAAGATATAAAAGAAGTGAAAAATTACGCAAAAACACTACAATGTGAGCATTTGTTGTATAGAAATATCTTATCTTTAAGTGGGGGAGAATTCCAAAAAATCCTCCTTATAAGGGCTTTATTAAAAAATCCAAAAATACTTTTCCTAGATGAGCCTACTTCAGCTTTAGATTTAAAATACTCTATAGAAATTTTAAAATTTTGTGAGCAACTTATCCATGAAAAAAATATCTCTATTGTCGCTATTTTACATGATTTAAATTTGGCTTCGATTTTTTGCGATCAATTGGTATTTTTAAAAGATGGAAAAGTTCGGTATTTTGACAGTACACATAAGCTTTTTACTCCTGAAATTTTATATGAAATTTATGGATTAAAATGCGAAGTGGTTTATAAAAATGCAAGACCATATGTTTTAGCTTTAAAGGAATAAAATGAAAAAAATATTATTGTTTATAAGTATTGTGATTAGCTTTGTGTATTCTAAAGAGCGTTTAGTGGTGTTAGATCCTGCTAGTGTTGAGACTATATTTATGCTTGGTGGGGCAGATGAGATTGTTGGTATTGCTAAGTTGCAATATTCTAGTATTTATCCAGAAGAAAAGACTAAAAATATCCCAAGCGTAGGGACTTTTTCTAACCCTTCGGTGGAAAAAATTGTTTCCTTACGACCAAGTTTAGTTATTTTGAGTGAATATTCTTTTAGTCTAAAACCCATGTTAGATCAGTTTAAAATCAAAAGTATTGCATTACAATCAAAAAATTTAGAAGATATCAAAGAAAACATTCTCATCTTAGCAAAGCTTATTCATAAAGAGGAGCAGGGGCAAAAACTTTTGGAGTATTTTCAAAATGAACTTCAACAACTTCAAGAGCAAACTAAAAATAAAAATGTTATATATTTGTATTCAGCTCAACCTTTGATGGCTTTTAATGATAATTCTTTGATTGCAGATATTTTAAGATTATTAGGTTTTTTTAATGTTAGTCCTAAAAGTAAGGTTTCAAGACCCATTCTTTCTCAAGAATATATCTTAAAGCAAAATCCTGACATGATCATACTTGGAATGGGTGCAAACAAACAAAGCTTATTAGATTATTCTTTATTAAAATCCACCAAGGCTTGGAAGCAAAATTGTATCATTATAAATGATCATACTCATGAATTGTTAAGATTAAGTCCAAAAATACTTGATAGAATTAAAAAATTTAAAACGATACTTTCTAAGTGCTAATATATAAAGCTAATTCATCACTTAAGAGGTAGTTGGTATTATAAAAAACACCTTTTTTGTAAACTAACTTCCCTTTTTTACTAAGAAACATTGCTTTTTCTCTTTCTAAAGGTTCAAGTTTTGTTTCTTCTATGCCTATAAGACTTCTAAGTCCTAAGAAAATATGCTCTAAGCGTAAATCATGTAAATTTAAATTTTCAATCTCTCTAAAACAAGGATCATTGATATAATCTTTTAAATTTTTCTTAGTATAAAATCTTTGATTTTTTAAAAATCC
Source organism: Campylobacter sp. P255 (assembly GCF_003627915.1). Lineage (NCBI taxonomy): Bacteria > Pseudomonadati > Campylobacterota > Epsilonproteobacteria > Campylobacterales > Campylobacteraceae > Campylobacter > Campylobacter sp. P255. The sequence continues at coordinate 11,490 of NZ_NREN01000002.1, read as the reverse complement.
TACCGCGCTTAAACCACAGCCTATATAGTCTTTTCCTTGCCAGTAAGCAAGGTTGTGTTTGCAAATTTGTCCAAAATTGCTGATTTCGTATTGTTTATAGCCAAGGCTTTCAATCGCTTTGATAAAATACTTCGCAAGGCGTGGTGCATTTTTTTTATAGTGAAATTTTTTAGCAAATCTCGTTTTTTCTTCTATAGTTAAATTATAAGCACTTACATGGTTAATATCTAGCAAGGCTAATTTTGAAATTTCATAATCAAGCATTTTAGTATCATCTAATTTCGTATCATAGATTAAGTCTAAGTTGATAGTGTCAAATCCTGCTTTTTTGGCATTTTCTATACTCTTAAAGATGGCTTTTTGATCATGAATACGCCCAAGAAATTGTAATTTTTTTTCATGAAAACTTTGCGCGCCAAAAGAAATGCGATTAAAACCTAAATTTTTTATAGCACTTAGCCATGAAAAATTACTAGAATTAGGATTGGCTTCAATGGTGATTTCACATTCTTGCTTTAAATAAGCTTGCAAAAATATAAAAATTTTTTCATAAAAATGTATATCCATTAAACTAGGAGTGCCACCACCTATAAAAACAGTCTTTATGGAGTTTTTGGCAACTTTAAAAAAATCTAGTTGGTATTTTATATCTTGCATTAAAGCGTTTAGGTAATCTTTTTCAAAGTCCTTTTTTTTAAGCGAGGTAAAAGAACAATAAAAACATTTGCTCTCGCAAAATGGTACATGGATATATAAATGCATAAAACTTCTCTAAAATATAATATAAATTCGTATTTTTTTGTTAGAATTATATTATCTAAAAGTCAAGGATAAGAAAATCATGGAAAAAGAAAAAAAATACAGGCCAAATGTAGCTGCTATAGTGTTATCATCAGCTTATCCTTTTGAGTGTAAAATTTTACTTGCTAAACGCAATGATATGGAAGATATATGGCAGTTTCCTCAAGGTGGCATTGATGAGGGGGAAGATGTTAAAAGCGCATTGTTTAGAGAATTAAAAGAAGAAATAGGCACAGATGAGATTGAAATTTTAGCCGAACATCCTGAGTGGATTAGTTATGATTTTCCGGCTAAAGTCGCACAGAAGATGTATCCTTATGATGGACAAAGCCAAAAATATTTCTTAGTGAAGTTAAAAAACAAAGCCATAATCAATCTTAACACTAAAAATCCAGAATTTGATGCTTATAAGCTTGTTGATTTGGATCAAGTTTATGACATGATAAATCATTTTAAAAAGCCTATATACATCAAAGTATTGAAACATTTTAAAGAAAGGGGGTATATTTAATGCTGATCGTACAAAAATATGGAGGAACAAGTGTAGGAACGCTAGAACGCATTGATGAGGTCGCTAAAAGAGTAGCTAAAAGCAAAAAAACTTGCGATAAATTAGTAGTGGTTGTTTCGGCGATGAGCGGGGTGACAAATGAGCTAATTGACTTTGCACACCATTTTAGTAAAAACCCTTCTGGTCGTGAAATGGATATGCTTTTAAGTAGTGGCGAGCGTGTAACTTCATCTTTGCTTGCTATTGCTTTAAATGAAATGGGTTTAAAAGCGGTTGCATTTTCAGGTCGCAACGCAGGGATCATCACAGATGATGTATATACTAAAGCAAGAATTGAGCATATTGACACTTCAAATCTTACAAAAGCTCTAGATGAGGGTTATATCGTAGTGGTTGCTGGTTTTCAAGGTGTTGATAAAATGGGCAATGTTACTACTTTGGGTCGTGGCGGAAGCGACTTGAGTGCGGTAGCTTTAGCGGGAGCTTTAAAAGCAGATTTATGTGAGATATATACAGATGTAGATGGGGTTTATACGACAGATCCTAGGATAGAACCTAAGGCTAAAAAACTAGATAGAATTTCTTATGAAGAGATGTTAGAACTTGCAAGTTTAGGAGCTAAAGTTTTACAAAATCGTTCTGTAGAATTAGCTAAAAAATTAAATGTTAAACTAGTAACTAGAAGCAGTTTTAATGAAAATGAAGGTACGATTATCACAAAGGAGGAAAATATGGAACAAGCTTTGGTTAGCGGTATAGCATTAGATAAAAACCAAGCAAGAGTAACATTAAGGAATATCGATGATAAACCAGGAATTGCAGCTGCGATTTTTAGTACTTTGGCAGATGAAAACATCAATGTGGATATGATCATTCAAAATGTAGGAGTGGATGGAGCTACTAATCTAGGCTTTACTGTGCCAGAAAATGAATTAGATTTAGCGACCAATGCTATGAGAAAAGTTTTAGGAGCTAATGCCATTATAGAAACGGATAGCGCGGTAGTAAAAGTGTCTGTTGTAGGTGTAGGTATGAAGTCACATTCTGGTGTTGCTTCGGCTGCTTTTCAAGCTTTAGCTAATGAAAACATTAACATACAAATGATCTCTACAAGTGAAATCAAAATTTCAATGATCGTCCATGAAAAATACGGCGAATTAGCCGTAAGAGTGCTACATGAAGTTTATAAGCTAGATGTATAAATGAGCAATAGTTTTTTAAAATTTACCCTAGAACAAATCCGAGAAAACGGCACTTATACGAGTTGGCTTGAAGAAAGGCGTCTTGAGTGGTCGCCTTTAATCGCTTCCAAATTAGCATTGCTTTTGCAAGGTTATACTTTTATTGTAATTACTGATGAGCAAAGAGTATGGTTTGAAGAGTATTTTTTAAGTCAAATCAATGCTAGCAACACAAGACCTTTAGTGCCTTTTGTTTCTCTAAAAGGAATTTATAATAAAGCTTGCAATACTCAAGAAGATATTGACTTGCTTAATGACCTTTTAAGTATTTCTTTTCCTAATGGTTATGCGTTTTTTTATATAGGGACTAATACAGGTTTTAAATTTAAAATCGCTAATTCTAAAGAAGATAGCATGCTTTGGCTTTTTGATGAGCAGTTGCAAAACAGCTTTTATCTTTCCTCGCGCGATAAAGAGTTAGATTATAAACTCATTTCTTTGTATAAAGTATTTGAACAAAGCTTAGAAGCGGTACTTTTTTCTAAGGTAGAAATTTGAACCTAAGAAATAAAATCATTATTCATAATGATTTTGAGTTGATGCAAGAAAAACTCATAGAAGAATATAGACAAAAAAACCTTAGATTTTTCATACCTAAAAATCCTGACTTAGAACTAAGACTAAATGACCTAACTTATGATAAAAATGCTCAAGCAACTGCAAGAGCTATTATGAAAGAAAGCTATATGGCTGAAGCACATGCTAAAATCATTGTCATACTAGCAAAATCTTTTCGTGAAGAAGCACAAAATTTTTTACTAAAACTTTTTGAAGAGCCACCAAAAAATGTGTATTTTATCATTGTAGCGCCATCTAAGAATGTATTTTTACCTACCATACTTTCAAGGTTTATGATAGAAAAGCATAAAATTCAAAGGGAAAAAATAAGCCTAAATTTAGATCTTAAAAAAATGGATCTTGCAAATGTTTTAGCGTTTTTAAAAAAATACGAAAATATAGATAAACAAGAGTGTTTAGAGCTTATTAGCGCTTTAAGTTATGAGTGTTTTAAGCAAGATATCAAGCTAAATGATGAAGAGATCGACTTTTTTTATAAAGCTTATGAATTAGCTAAGTTAAATGCCAAGCCATCGGTTTTGCTTAGCACGATAGTTTTATTTTTACATGAGAGAAAACAATGAAAATCATCAAAATCAATCCCAACACCCAATTTGATAAAATTTGTCACTATATCAAACCGCATAAGGCGGGAGAAAAGATTATGAGTGAGAAAACTCAAATTCATTTTTTTCTTATCAAAGACTTAAGAGCACCTGCTGCAAATATACTCAAGCAAGATGCATTAAGAGTGGGAGCTGAGCTTGTGACACATAAAGAGGTTATTTTGGGTAAGGAGCAAACTAGTGCCTTGCTTATGGTAACGCAAGATCAAGCTAAAAAACTCATAGAAAAAGAAAAATTACAAGATTTTAAACTCAAAAATTTAGCATTATTTTTAAAGTCTAAATTTATTAAACCCACTCAACCAAAAATCATGGGTGTGATCAATGTCAATGAAGACAGTTTTAATGCGCAAAGCAGGGTTAAAGAAAATGAAGTTTTAGAAAAAATTGAACTCATGATCTCTCAAGGGGCTGATTATATAGATATAGGTGCGGTTTCTTCAAGACCTGGTAGTGTGTATTGTGGGAAGGAAGAAGAATTTAAGCGTTTAAAAAACACCTTAGATTTAATCTATAAAGAAAAACTTTATGAAAAATGTATTTTTAGTTTAGATAGCTTTGATGAGTATTGTTTAGAATATGCTTTAAATAAAGGCTTTAAGCTTATTAATGATATTACCGGTTTTAAAAATGAAAATTTGGCCCAACTAGCTTTAAGTTACAAAGCCACTTATACACTCATGCATATACAAAATACTCCGCAAAATATGCAAGATGACCCTTGTTATGAAGATGTATTAGCCGAGCTTGATGAGTTTTTTGCACAAAAGTTACAAAGACTTAGCGAGCTTGGCTTAAAAGATGTGATTTTAGATGTTGGTATTGGTTTTGGTAAGAGTCCTTGGCATAATATGATGTTAATTAAACACTTAGAGCATTTTTTGCGCTTTGAAAAGGAGCTTTTAATCGGAGCTAGTAGAAAAAGCGTGATTAATGCGTATTTTCAATCAAATGTAGAACAAAGACTTGCAGGTACGCTATATTTGCATTTAGAGGCTTTCAAAAATGGCGCAAGTATTATAAGAGTGCATGATGTATACGAGCATAAACAAATGTTTGAGCTTGCAAAAGTGATGAATGAACTTTCTTTGGAGCAATGATGACTTATCAAGAGTATTTAGAAAAAGTAAAACTAGCAAAAGAATGGATGAGGGCTTACTATGAAGATGATGAGCCTTTAGCAAGCGATGAGGAGTATGATAAACTCATTAGAGAGTTAAAAGAATTTGAAGTAAAATATCCTGAAAAAATTGCTAAAGATTCTCCTACGCAAAATATCGCCCCGACGATACAAAGCGAATTCCACAAGCTTGCACATAGTGCAAAAATGTGGTCTATGGAAGATGTTTTTGATGAAGCTGAGCTTAGAGCTTGGGCAAAAAGAGCCAAATGCGAGTTTGATTTTTTCATAGAACCTAAATTTGATGGAGCAAGTTTAAATCTCACTTATGAAAATGGCATTTTAATCAGCGGTGCTACAAGAGGCGATGGAGAAGTAGGCGAAGATATTACTTTAAATGTAAAAGAGATATCTAACATACCTCAAAGCATATCTTATAAAGATAAAATAGAAATTCGTGGCGAAGTGGTGATTTTAAAAGAAGATTTTGAAAAAATCAATGAAAAAAGAGCCAAAGAGGGCTTAAGTTTATTTGCAAATCCACGCAATGCAGCAAGTGGTTCACTAAGACAGCTTGACACAAGCATTACAAAAGAAAGAAATTTAAAATTTTATCCTTGGGGAGTAGGGGAGAATTCTTTGGAGTTTAAGAAGCACTCTGAAGTGATGGAATTTGTAAGAAGTCTTGGTTTTTTAAAAGATGACTTTGTTTTTTGTGTGAAAACTTTAGATGAGGTTTTGGAAAAATATCATGAGCTTTTGGAAAAAAGAGATCAAAAACCTATGATGATGGATGGTATGGTTGTAAGGGTAGATGACTTAGCCCATTGTGAATTTTTAGGCTATACTGTGAAATTTCCAAAATTTATGGCAGCATTTAAATTTCCTGCATTGGAGAAAACTACCACCTTACTTGGAATGAATTTGCAAGTAGGAAGAAGCGGAGTGATCACTCCTGTGGCAGTGCTAGAGCCTGTAAATTTAGATGGAGTAGTGGTGAAGTCTGCGACCTTGCATAATTTTGATGAGATAGCAAGACTAGGAGTAATGATAGGCGATAGTGTAAGTGTGATAAGAAGTGGCGATGTGATACCAAAAATCACCAAAGTTTTCACCCAAAGACGTGATGGTTTAGAAAGCAAAATCTCCAAACCAACTCTTTGTCCTGAATGTTCTAGCGAGCTTTTAGATGAGGGTGCTTTTTTAAAATGTCAAAACTTAGACTGCAAGGCAAGACTTGTAAATTCCATTATACATTTTGTATCTAAAAAGTGTTTAAATATAGATGGCCTTGGAGAAAACATCGTCGAGCTTTTATTTAAAGAAGGAAAAATCACCAACATAGAAAGTATATTTTTCTTAAAATACAGTGATTTTGAAGGTTTAGAAGGCTTTAAAGAGAAAAAAATCAACAATCTTCTAAGTGCCATAGAAAATGCAAAAAAATGCCCTTTATCAAGATTTATCACTGCATTGGGTATAGAGCATATTGGCGAAGTAGCGGCTAAAAAGCTGGCGCAATCTTTTGGCTTTGAATGGTTTATGCAAAGTTATGAAGCTTATGCGAATTTAGAAGGCTTTGGCGAACAAATGGCTAAAAGTTTAGAAGAATTTACTCATGTCAACGCAAAGCGTATTCAGCATTTTTATGAAATTTTACACTTAGAAGATGAGAAAAAAGAGCTTGTTTTAAATGAAAATATTTCCAATAAAACCTTTGTTATCACAGGTACTTTAAGCAAATCACGCGATCATTTTAAAGAGTTGATCGAAAGTTTTGGTGCAAAAGTAAGCTCAAGTGTGTCTAAAAAAACTGACTTTGTATTATACGGAAGTGAAGCAGGCTCAAAGCTTGAAAAAGCACAAAGCTTAGGGGTTAAGTGTATCAATGAAGCCGAGTTTAATGCCCTTTTAGGTGGTGCTGATGAGGTTTGATGTTTTTGTAAGTACAAAACTAAACATTTCTCGTAACAAAGCTTGCGAGCTTATAGAAAACAAGCAAATTTTACTCAATGGCGAGTTTAAAAAGACTTCTTTTAAACTCACATCTTTAAATCCTTTAGAAGATGAGAGTTTAAAACTCACACTTTTAGAAGAGCTTTTTGTAAGTAGAGCCGCTTTTAAACTCAAGCATTTTTTGCACGAGCATGCATTTACTATAAAAGATAAAATTTGTTTAGATATAGGCTCATCAACCGGAGGCTTTGTGCAAATTTTACACCAAAACAAGGCTAAACATATCACTGCTTTAGATGTGGGCTTTAACCAACTTCATGAGAGTTTAAGAAATTTAGAAAATCTTCAAATTTGTGAAAATACCGATTTACGTGAGTTTAAAAGCGAAATTTTATATGATGTTATCACTTGTGATGTGAGTTTTATATCTTTAACGCATTTGATTTATCATATAGATAAATTTGCTAAAGATCTTATCATCTTACTTTTTAAACCTCAATTTGAAGTAGGTAAAAACATTAAGCGCGATAAAAATGGAGTGGTAAAAGATACAAAAGCCATTAAAAATGCCAAAGAAAGCTTTGAAAAAGCCTGTGCAAAACTTGGTTGGATCTTACAAGTAAGTCAAGAGTCGCAGTTAAAAGGAAAAGAAGGCAATGTTGAGTTTTTCTACGCCTATAGAAAAAACTAAAATCACAAATTTAGCCATAGGTCGTTTTGATGGTATGCATTTGGGACATTTTGAGCTTTTTAAACATTTAGATGAAAATGGAGCTTTGTTTGTCATCACTAAAGAAGAAAACAAAGCCCTAACACCTGGAAATTTTAGAGCAACTTTAGTTGATTTTCCTTTGATTTTTTGTGATTTTGATCAAATCAAAGACTACAAAGGCGAGGAATTTTTAAAACTTTTAAAGCAAGAATTTCCCAAGCTAGAAAAAATCATCGTAGGGTATGATTTTAAATTTGGTAAAGAAAGAAAATGTAGTGCTAAAGATATACAAAGTCTTTGTGGGGTAAATACCATCATCGTAGATGAGTTTAAAATTCAAAACAAAAGCGTTCATGCAAGTATGGTTAAAACTTTACTCAAAGAAGCTAAAGTTAAAGAAGCTAAAAATTTTCTAGGTAGGTTTTATACCATAAAAGCAAACATCATCAAAGGCCAAGGTATAGGCGCTAAAGAGCTTGTTGCGACTTTAAATTTACATGCAAAAGACTTCATTTTGCCTAAAGATGGTGTGTATGCAACTTTTGTAACACTAAAAGATCAATGCTACCAAAGCGTGAGTTTTTTAGGGGTAAGATCTACTGATGAAAATTTTGCTATAGAAACACACATTTTAGATGAGCATTTTACACATACTAATGCAAAGCATTTGCAACTAAGTTTCATTGACTATATAAGAGCTAATGCAAAATTTAACAACCTAGCCTTGCTAAAAGCACAAATTAGTAAAGATATCAAAAAAGCAAAAGAAATTTTAGGAAGATCCCATGAAAGATGAAATTTTTAAAAAACCTTTAGAAAAACAATTCGAATTCGATAAAAGCGTAGCAAGTGTATTTGATGATATGGTGTCAAGATCTGTGCCTTTTTATACACAAAATTTAAAACTCATAGTAGAACTCATCGATCATTTTACATCGCAAAATGCTAAAATTTGTGATCTTGGTTGCTCTACGGCCACTTTGTTGCTAGCATTATATGAAAAAAGAAAAGATTTGCTTTTAAGCGGGGTTGATGATGCAAAAGCTATGCTAGAGATCGCCAAAAGCAAATGCCAAGCTTTTGGAGCTAAGGTGGAGTTTCATCAAAAAAATTTAGATGATTTTGAATTTTTTGCAAATGATGTTTTCATCGCCACTTATACTTTGCAGTTTATCCGCCCACCCAAAAGACAAGAACTAGTCGATAAAATTTACCAAAACCTCAATAAAAATGGCGTATTTATACTCAGTGAGAAAATTCTCTACGAAGATGTCAAAATAGCCAAAAAAATGATCCAAATTTATGAGCAGTATAAACTAGAACAAGGTTATAGTAAGCTAGAAATTTCCACCAAAAGAGAAGCTTTGGAAAATGTCCTCATACCTTATACCCAAAATGAAAATATAACCATGTTGAAAAAAGCTGGTTTTTCTAAAGTAGAAAGTGTATTTAAATGGGTAAATTTTGAAACATTCATTGCTTTTAAGTGAAACTATGTTTATATAAAGTTATATTTTATGGTTTATTAAACTTATTTTAAATAATACTAAACTATAATTACACATTTTATTACGTTTCATTTATATATTAGGAGTAAACATGACTTGTTTCACGGGGGGGGGGAATCGATAATTCCCAAATCAAACATTCTTTAAATTCATCAAACCAACTCTCATTTTTTACGAAAAAAACCTTTCTTTCTTTAGCAACTATTTCATTTTTAGCTAGCTATGCTAATGCAAACATCATAAGCGATCATAATTATTCAAGTGGTGCTATCCAAATAACTAGCAAAAACCAAAGAGATATCAGCGGTGGTGATTGCAGTGGCACAAGCTGTACGATAAGTAATGAACAAAATCAACAAATCAATATTAGCAGACCCAATGGTGGTGCTTTAACCATAACTCAAGATGGTAAGATTGATGCTCGCGGACAAGGTGTTATGGTAAATAGTAATGCTAATAATGTAACCATTGATAATCAAGGAGTGATTAAAGGTAGTGTTAGTGGTGTTAAAGTAGAAGGAGGTACGGCAAATAAAGTAAGCAATAGTGGCACTATACAAGGTGGAAGCCACTATGGGATGTATATCGTTGCAAATAGCACTGTAGAAAATATTAGCAATACAGGTACAATCATAGGGCAAAAAGCAGGTATACAAGTGGGATATAGTTCACATATTGGGACAATTAATAATGGTGGGGCTATTAGTGGAATTAGTGGAATTCAAGTTGATAAACACTCAACAATAAATGCAATTAACAATAGTGGAATAATTCAGTCAAATTCTAATGGTTGGATTGAAGGTGGAATATTAATTAGAGAATATAGTAAAGTTGATAATATAATCAATAATGGATTAATTCAAAATCAAAATAACAATAAATCTGGTGCTATATACTTTTATGCTGGACATTTTAAAACGCTTAATAATGGCAAGAATGGAACAATAATTAATAAAAAAGGATATGGGGCTATTGCACTAGAGAGGGTTAGTGGTCATGCTAGCACAGGCGATTTATTAGATAATAAAGGGACAATTATATCAAATACAAATGGAATAATTGCGATTATTGAGGGAAAAATCAAAACCATTAATAATGAGGGTACTATTTTAGTCAACGCCTCAGCTATAGATTTTGGAAGAGGTGAAATTGAGACAATTTTAAATAATGGTGTTATGCAAGGTGGTGCAAATGGTATAATTTTAAATAGTGTTAATACTATTGAAAATAAAGGAACAATACTAGGACAAAGTGGCGTTGGTGTGTTTATCAATGGTTCTAATCAACACATCAAAAACTACATCAAAGCAGAAGGTGAAAACGCTATCATTGCAGGAGGCACTGCAGGGATTTACAATAAAGGCACTATAGGTACTAACAACAATGGAACTTCCATTAATAATGGTAATGTAATCGACTTACAAAATGGTGCTATCATAACAGCATTATCTTCTAATAAAAATGGAGATTTCACATACAACCCAAATGGCACAGCCTTACAAAATGAAGGCACTATTAAGGGCAATATCAATCTTAACAATGAATCTAAAATCATTGGTTCTGTTTTAAACAGAGGATCTATCACAGGTAATATCACTCTTAATGGTAAGTCTTATATCACTTCCATTAACAATGAAAAAACCATCCAAGGTTCTATAGACTTAAAAGATAATTCTCAAATAGGCACTATCTTTAACGAAGGCACCATTGAAAAAGGTATCCATCTAAATCAAAGCTTTATATCTTCTATAGAAAATAAAGGCACTATTAGTGGTGATGGTATTACACTAGCAAATGAAAGTCAAGTAGGTTCTATCATTAACCATGAGGGTGCTAAGGGTAATTTAGACTTAAAAAATGGCTCTATCGTAGGTTCTATCACTAACAATGGTGATATGACAATCACTAGAGATGATACAAGCAAGATAGGTATATTTAATAATCATGGTAATATAAACAATGAATTTGAAAACAAAGATAATTTAGATGTCTTGATGAATGATGAGGGTGCTATCTTAGAAAAAGGTTTAGATAATAGTGGAAAAATCAATTCAGGTATTGATAATAAAGGTACTATCCAACAAACTCTAGCCAATAGCGGCTCTATTACCATTATAGACAACAAAGGCAATATAGAAAGCATTAGCAATCTAGCAAATACAAAAACTAAAGACAATAAAGACAAAGCCCATATTGGAACTATCATCAACTCAGGAACCATAGGTAAAGAGGCAACTCCACTAGCAAGCACTATGGATATTAGCTATGGTATGAATAACCATGGTACTATAGATAAACTTGTTAATAAGCATGATGGTATTATCTTAAATGGCATTAACAACGAAGGCTCTATGAATATCATCAATCATGGTAGCATACACAATGGTATTACAAATACAGGTACTATTACACTTAGTTCTAATTTTACTCCAAGCTTTAAAAAAGCAAGTGAATATA